>NZ_JBAGKC010000005.1:0-384138 GCF_037034245.1 Streptomyces sp. CA2R106 | reverse complement strand
ATGTCGAGGCGGATCTCGGCATCGACTCGATCAAACGGGTCGAGATCATGGGCGTGATGCAGGAGCGGTTCGCGTTCGAGTCGTCCGCGGGTCCCGAAGCGCTCGCCGAGCTGCGGTCGTTGGGCGACATCGTGCGGTTCGTCACCGGCGGCGCCGCCCCCGCCTCCGCCGCGAGCGGCCCGGCCGCGCCCGCCCCTGCCGCCGCTCCTGACGCTGCCACGCCGGCACCGGCACCGACACCGGCGCCGTCCGAGCCGCGGGGCCGGATCGGCCGGGCCCAGGCGGCCCTGGCCACGCTGCCCGACCCGGACCGGCTCGTGGCCGCCTACCCGCAGGGCGGCGGCGCGCTGCTCGTCGACCACGGCGGCGACCTCACCCCGGTGCTCGCCGAGCGGCTGGCCGCCGAGGGCTGGAAGGTGCACGTCCTGCGGCTGCCGGGCGTGCCCGAGCGCGCGGCGGGCGTCCGGGACCACGCGCTGGCGAGCTGGGGCGTGACCGAGCTGGCCGCGCGGATCGAGGAGGCCCTCGCCGACCGGATCAGCCTCGTCCTCGACCTCACCGCCCCGGGCGGCGACTGGGCCGACGGCGTCAGGCGGCTCGCGCACTCCCTGCTGGTCGCCAAGCACGTCGTCGAACCGCTCACCGAGGCCGCCGCGTTCGGCCGGGCCGCCTACGTGGCCGTCACCCGGCTCGACGGCGCGTTCGGGCTGCACGGGGTGGCCGAGGAGGCGATACCCGGCGGCGGCGTCGCCGGCCTGGTCAAGACGCTCGCGGTGGAGGCCCCCGAGCTGTTCTGCCGCTCGGTCGACCTCGCCCCCGCGCTCGACCCGGCGGCGGCCGCGGCCGCCGTCCTGGAAGAGGTGCACGCGGCCGGGGCCGAACCGGTCCAGGTGGGACGCGACGGCACCCGGCGGGCCGGCCTGACCCTCGCCGACCAGCCGCTGACCGGCACCGGTACGGCGAGCGCGCCGCTCGGCGCCGGCGACCTGCTCGTGGTCACCGGCGGCGGCCGCGGCATCACCGCCTCCTGCGTCGCCGAACTGGCCCGCCGCCACCGCCCGGGGCTGCTGCTGCTCGGCCGCACCCCGCTCGGCGAGGAGCCGGCGTGGGCGGGCGGCGTACCGGAGGGCGGCCTGAAGGCCGCGGCCGCCGCCGAGTTGAAGGCGGCGGGCGAGAAGCCCACCCCGAAGCGGGTCGAGCAGCTCTACCGCACCGTGGTCGCCGTCCGCGAGATCCAGGACACGCTGGCGCAGGTGCGCGCGGCCGGCAGCGAGGCCGAGTACCTCGCCGTGGACATCACCGACCCGGCCGCCACCGCCGCCGCGCTCGCCCCCTACCGGCAGCGGGTCACCGGCCTGGTGCACGGCGCGGGTGTGCTCGCCGACCAGCTGATCGCGAACAAGAAGGCGTCCGAGATCGAGCGGGTCCTCGCGCCGAAGCTCGCCGGGCTGCGCTCGGTGGTCGCCGCGCTGCCCGAGGACGCGCTGCGCCACGTGGTGCTCTTCTCCTCCGTCGCCGGCTTCTTCGGCAACCGCGGCCAGTCCGACTACGCGATGGCCAACGAAGTGCTGAACACCTGGGCGTCCGCCTTCAAGCAGCGCCACCCGCGGGCCCGGGTCACCTCCCTCAACTGGGGCGCCTGGGACAGCGGGATGGTCTCCCCGGAGATCAAGGCGGTCTTCGAGCAGCGCGGCATCACCCTCATACCGGTCGGCACCGGGGCGCGGATGTTCGCCGAGCAGTTCGCCGCCGAGCGCGCCGACGACGTGGTCACCGTGCTCGGCCCGACCACCCCGCTGTCCGCGCGCGAGGCGGTGGTGCTCGGCGCCGAGGTCACCGTCGAACGCGCCCTGGCCGGCCTGGCGGCCGACCCGATCGTCACCGACCACGTCATCGGCGCCGACCCGGTGCTGCCGGCCGCCGTCGCGCTCGGCTGGGCGATCGGCGCGGTGGAGCGGGCCGGGGGCGTACCGGTCGGCCAGGTACGGGATTTCGCGGTGCACAAGGGCATCGTCTTCGACGGCGGCGAGCCCGGGACCGTACGACTGGTGCTGAGCCCCGCGGGCGGCGCGGTACGGGCGGCGATCCGCTCGACCGGCGCCGACGGCGCCCTGCGGCCGCACTACGCGGCCGTGGTCGACACCGGCACCCAGCCGGCCGAGGCCGCGCTCGCCGGGCTGCCCGCGCTGGGCGGCGGACAGGACGCCGCCGGGTTCTACGCCGACGGCACCCTCTTCCACGGCCCGTCCCTGCGCGGGGTGCGCCGGGTGCTGGCCGAGGCGCGGGACCGGCTGGTCCTGGAGTGCGCCCTGCCCGAACACCGCCCGGCCGGCGGCGCGTTCGGCGGCAGCCGGTACGCGCCCGGCACCGCCGACCTGCTGCTCCAGGCGGGCCTGGTGTGGGTGCGGCTCTTCCAGGGCAGCGCCGCGCTGCCGCTGGGCATCGGCCGGGTCGACCTGCACCACCCGCTGCCGGACGGCGCACCGTTCCTGGTCGTGGTGGAGCCCGCCGCGGACGGCGCCGGCCACGGCACCGCGGCCTCGCTCACCGTCACCGCCTGCGCCCCCGACGGGCTGGTGCTGACCCGCTTCGACGCGGTCTCGGTGGTCTCCGCCCCGCAGCTCGCGGCCAAGTTCGCCACCAGCTGACCGCCCGCGTCCTTGACGGACGTGCCTGACCCGGTCGGTCCGGCCGGCGCCCCGATCACGCCTGCCGGCCGGACCGACCGACCCCAGAAGGGAAACCCAGCTCCGATGAGCACGTACGCCATCGTCGGCCTCTCCTGCCTGCTGCCGGGAGCGGAGACCCCCGAGCAGTTCTGGCAGAACCTCGACTCCGGTACGGACAGCCGCACGGACGGGGGCGAACCGGTCTTCGGGCCCGCCCCCGCGGCCGGGGACGCCGACCCGCGGCACGGCATCTACTGCCGTCGGGGCGGCTTCGTCAGCGGCTTCGACTTCGACCCCACCGGCTACCTCCTCGACCCCGGCCACCTCTCCCGCCTCGACCGGCTCTTCCACTGGTCACTGCACGTCGCCCGCGAGGCGCTGCGCGACAGCGGCCACGCCGACCGGCCCGCGACGCTCGAGCGCACCGGGCTGATCCTCGGCGCCTACTCCTTCCCCACGCCCTCCTCCGCCCGGGTCAGCGTGCCGCTGGCCCAGGAAGCGGTGCTGGAGGGGCTGCGCGCCAGCGGGCGGCCCGAACTCGCCGGGCTGGGGCGGCGCGCCCTGGTCGACCCGGCCGGACTGAACGCGGCGGACCTGCGGGTCAGCGGCTCCCCGGCCGGGCTGGCCGCGACCGCGCTCGGCCTGGGCGGCCCCCGCTACGCGCTGGACGCGGCCTGCTCCTCCGCGCTGTACGCGCTGAAGCTCGCCTGCGACCACCTGGCGGCCGGCCAGGCCGACCTGGTGCTGGCCGGCGGGGTCTGCGCCCCCGACCCGACCCTCATCCACCTGTCCTTCTCCGACCTGCGCGCCTACCCGGCCGACGGCTTCAGCCAGCCCTTCGACGACCGGTCCGGCGGCATCCTCACCGGCCAGGGCGCCGGGATGGTCGCGGTGCGGCGGCTCGCCGACGCGCTGCGCGACGGCGACCGGATCTACGCCGTCGTCGACGGCATCGGCCTGTCCAACGACGGCGCCGGCCGGCACCTGCTGGTCCCGCGGGGCGAGGGCCAACTCGACGCGTACGAACTGGCCTACCGCGGCTCGGGAGTCGACCCGACCGCCATCGACTACCTGGAGTGCCACGCCACCGGCACCCCGATCGGCGACGCCACCGAGGCCGAGTCGGTGGCCGCGTTCTTCGGCGCGCACGGCAAGGTGCCGCTGATCGGCTCGGTCAAGGGCAACATCGGCCACCTGCTGACCGTCGCCGGGCTGAGCAGCATGCTCAAGGTGATCCTCGCCATGGCCGGCGGGCACATCCCGCCGACCATCGGCGTCGAACGGCCGGTCACCTCCAAGGACGGCGCGGTCGGCGACGGCGTGCTGGTCAGGAGCGGCCGCCCCTGGCCGCGGGGCGACGGCCCGCGCCGGGCGGCCGTCTCCGCGTTCGGCTTCGGCGGCACCAACGCCCATGTGCTGCTCTCCGAGCCGGTCGCGGCCGACGGGCCCGGTGCGGGCGGCGACCAGGACCCTGTGGCGCTGCCCGCGCTCGACGTGGTCGGACTCGGCGCCCACTTCGGCGCGTTCGACAGCGTGGACGCCTTCGAACGCGCCGTGCACACCGGCGCCGACGCGCTGGTCCCGCTGCCCGAGCGGCGCTGGCGCGGCCTGGAGCAGACCGTCGGCGGCTCGCTGGAGCAGATCGCCGGCATCGGCCCGCAGGACCTGCCGCACGGCGCGTTCGTGGACGGCGTCGGCATCGACCCGATGGACCACAAGATCCCCCCGGCCGACCTGCGCACGTACAACCTCCAGCACGCGCTGGCCACCAAGGTCGCCGACGAGGCCCTGCACGACGCCGGGTTCAGCCGCGAGGTCCCCGCCGGCCGCCGCGCCCCGCACCCGCGGCGGATCGCTGTCGTGGTGGCCATGGAGATCGAGCCCTACACCCACGCCCGGCTCACCCGCTACAGCCTCGGCGGCTTCCTGCGCGAGCAGTTCGCACGCGCCGGCGTCGAACTGACCGACGAGCAGCGGGCCGCGCTCACCGCGGCCGGCCGGGACGCGGTGGTCGACCCGATCGTCGCCAACGAAGTCCTCAGCTACATCGGCAACGTGATGGCCAGCCGGATCTCGTCGCTGTGGAACCTCACCGGCCCGTCGTTCACCATCTCCGCCGACGGCTCCGGCACCGCGGAGGCACTGGAGATCGCCCGGCTGCTGCTGCTCGACCCCGGCATCGAGGCGGTGCTGGTCGGCGCGGTCGACCTGGCCGGCTCCGCGGAGAACCTGCTGCTGCGCCCCGACGCCGTCCGGACCGCCGGACTGACCTTCGGCGAGGGCGCCCGCGGCCGGCGGATCGGCGAGGGCGCGGGCGCCGTCGTCGTCACCCGGCCCGGCGAGGGCACCGGCACGGTCTACGCCCGCCTGGACGCCGTCGCCGTACGCCACGCGGCGCCGGTCGACGGCGTGCTGCCCGAGGCCGACGCCGCACCGCTCGCCGCCGCGGCCACCGCCGCCCTGGCCGCGGCCGGGATCACCCCCGGCGACATCGGCTACGTCGAGGCCCACGCGGGCGGCACCGCCGCGCAGGACCGGGCCGAACTCGCCGCGCTGGCCCGGGTCTACCCCGCGGGCTCCGGCAGCGTCGCGCTCGGCAGCGCCAAGGCGCAGATCGGCGACGCCGGGTGCGCCGCCACGATGGCCGCGCTGATCCGCACCGCGCTGTGCCTGCACCACGGCTACCTGCCCGGCACCAGCGGCTGGCAGCGCCCCGCCGACGACCTGGCCGCCGACTTCGCCGCCTCCGCGCTCTACGTCCCTGCCGACTCCCGGCCCTGGCTGCGCCCCGCCAAGGGCGCCCGCCGCCACGCCGCGATCGACCTGATCGGCGCCGGCGGCACCCACGGCCACCTCGTACTGTCCGCGGACGCCACCCGCGGCGCCGTCACCGCCAGCGACTGGCAGCGCGCCGGCGGCCCGCTGCTGCTGCCGCTCGGCGCCGCCACCCCGGACGCGCTGGTCGCCGCCGTCGCACACCACCGCGACCTGCTGGCCGGCGGCGCGGACCCGTACGAACTGGCGCGCGCCGCCGCGGCCGAACTGCCCGGCAGGCGGCTGCGGGCAGTGCTCGTCGGCCGGGACACCGCCGAACTGCTCGCCCAACTCCGCCTCGCCGCAGGCGACCTGCCCGGCACGCTCGCCCGCGGGGACGAGTGGGCGACCCCCGCCGGGTCCTTCTGCACCCCCCGGCCGATCGGCCCGGACGGAAAGGTCGCACTGGTCTACCCGGGCGCCTTCAACACCTACCCCGGCCTCGGCCGCGACCTCTTCCGCGCCTTCCCCGGGCTGCTCGACCGGTTCGAGGAGCAGGCCGACGAACCCGCCCGGCTCCTCCGCGCCGAACAGCTCTACCCGCGCACCCAGGCCGCCCCGCAGCGCCGCGACCTGATGGAACTGGAGACCCGGCTCGGCGAGGACATCCCGTTCATGCTCGCCACCGGTACCAGCTTCGCCATCCTCTACACCGAGCTGGTCCGCGACGTGCTGGGCGTCACCGCCCACGGCGGGTTCGGCTACAGCCTCGGCGAGTCCAGCATGCTCTTCGCCACCGGCGGCTGGCAGCCGGCCGGCCGCCGCGACGACCTGATCAGCGGCACCCCGATCTTCCGCGACCGGCTCTGCGGCCCGCGCCGCACCGTCCGCGAGGCGTGGCAACTGCCCGGCAGCACCCCGGACAAGGACGTCTGGTCCACCCATGTGCTGCTGTCCGCCGAGCCGCCGGTACGCGAGGCACTCGCCCGCTACGACCGGGTGCACCTCACCCACGTCAACACCCCCGGCGAGCTGGTGATCGCCGGCGCACCGGACCAGTGCGCCGCGCTCATCGCCGAGTTGGGCTGCCCCGCGGCACGCTCCCCGGTCAACGTGGTCATGCACAACCCGGTGGTGGACGCCGAACTCGACGGCCTCGCCGGGCTCAACGACTACCCCACCGGCTCCATCGGCGACCTGGAGCTGTTCAGCGCCTACGACTACGCGGCGATCGCCGATCTCGACCGCACCCGGATCTCGCGGCGGATCGCCCACACCCTGCGCTCGACGATCGACTTCCCGCGGCTGGTGCGCACCGCCTACGACCGCGGCTTCCGCTACTTCCTCGAGGTCGGCCCCAGCGCGACCTGCTCGCGCTGGGTGCGCGACACGCTCGGCGACGCGCCCCACGTCGCCGCGTCCATCGACCGGCGCGGGGTGCCCGCCGCGAAGTCCCTCGCGCAGATGGTCGCGCGGCTGGTCGGCCACGGCCTCCCGGTCGACCTGACGGCACTGCTCGGCCCGGCCCCCGGCCCCTCCCGCGGCGCCGAACGCCGCGCGGCCGCCGCCCGCTTCCGGGTCGGCGGCGGCCCCCCGATCCCCGCCCGCGTCGCCCACGCCGCCGCGACGACCCTGGAGGCCGCGCCTGCCGCACGGGCCCGGGGGCTCGCCGCGGTGCCGGTGCCCGCCGCTACCCCGACGCCGGCGCGGCAAGCCGCCGGCGCACCGACCGGCCCCGCCGCTTCGCTGCCGGCCGCCACGGCCGGATCGGCCGGTCCGTTGCCGGGTACTGCCGCCGTGGCGCGGCACGTTGCCGGGGCGTCGGGTGCGCCTGGCGCTTCGGGAGCCGGCACGGTCTCTGGCGTGGCCGGAGGCGTGCCTGCCGCTTCGTCCGCCTCGGCTGCGCCTGCCGATACGGCCGGGGCGCTGCCGGGCGTTGCCGGGGTGTCGGGTGCGTTGGGAGCGGACACGGCTTCCGGCGTGGTCGGTGGGTCGGCAGGACCTGCCGATGCAACCTCCGGCGTGACCGGCGCACCGGCCGTGCCTGCCGAGGCGACTGGTCAGGCCGGTCCGTTGCCGGGCGTTGCCGGTGCGGTGCGGCGCACCTCCGGGGTGCCGGGTGCGGCGGGTGCGTCGGGAGCCGAGTCGGCCGTACCCGCCGATACGGCGGTGGCTTCCGCGGCGGCCGGAACCGCTGGGGCACCGACCGCGCCCGCCGAATCTGCTGCCGGGGCGCTGCCGCCCACTGTTCCCGTCCTGTCCGAACCTCCGGAGGAGCCCGCGCTGATGCCTGCCGACCCGACCCTCGCCGACCCGGAGGTCATCGCCTTCGACGGTGAACCGATCAGCTTCCTGCCGTGGGCGCCCGCGGGACCGGCCGAGCCGGCGCCGTACGCCCCCGCCGTGGAGGCGCCCCCGGCACCCGCTCCGGCGCCGGTGCCGACCGCCGCCGACTCCGCGCCGACGCCCGCCGCAGGCCTGATCCGCGAGCTGCGCGCGCAGATGCTCGCCACCCACACGGTGGTCATGGAGACCCAACGGGTGCTCCAGTCCGCGACGTTGGACCGCGCCGAGGCGCTGCTCGACCCGGCTGCCCCGGCCCGCCCCGTGCTGCCGCCGCACTCCGCACCGCAGGCGGTGGACCCGGCCCCGGTCCGCCCCTCCCTCCCCGCCGCCAGCGGGCCCGCGCCCGTGCCCACCCCTGAGCCCGCGCCCGTCCGCACGGGCGTGATCTGGGACGAAGCGGACCTCCTGGAGTTCGCCACCGGCTCCGTCGCCAAGGTCTTCGGCCCGGAGTTCGCGGTCGTCGACACGTACGCCAAGCGCGTGCGGCTGCCCGCGCAGCCGTACCACTTCGTCACCCGCGTCACCGCCCTGAAGGGCACCACGGGCGTCTTCGAACCCGCCACCATCACCACCGAGTACGACGTGCCGCAGGACGCCTGGTACGCCGTGGACGGCGGGGTGCCGCCGGCCGTCACCGTCGAGGCCGGGCAGTGCGACCTGCTGCTCGTCAGCTACCTCGGCATCGACTTCCGGAACAAGGGCGAGCGCGTCTACCGCCTGCTCGACAGCTCGCTGATCTTCCGCGGCGGGCTGCCCCGCACCGGCCAGACGCTGCGCTACGACATCTCCATCGACCGCTTCGTCCACCAGGGCGACACCACCATCTTCTTCTTCAGCTACTCCTGCTACGCCGACGGCGAGCTGATCCTCGAACTCAAGGACGCCTGCGCCGGGTTCTTCAGCCGCCAGGAGCTCCAGACCCCGCTCGGCGTGGTGATCACCGAGAAGGAGAAGGCCGCCCGCGCGGCCCTGACCCCGGGCTACTTCAAGCCGCTGGCGTACACCGAGAAGAACCATCTGACCGCCGCCGACCTGGAGTTGCTCGCCCAGGGCCGCCCCGGCGACGTCTTCGGCCCGCACCACGCCCAGGCCCCGGGCGTCAACCCCGCGCTGCGGCTGCCCGACGAGCGGCTGCGGATGGTCGACGACGTACGCGTCGACCGCACCGGCGGCCCGCGCGGCCTGGGCAAGCTGGTGGCGACCAAGCAACTCCAGCCGGACGCCTGGTACTTCGCCTGCCACTTCCCGGACGACCCGGTGCTGGCCGGCTCGCTGGTGGCCGAGGGCGCCGTCCAACTGCTCCAGATCTACCTGCTGCACCAGGGCATGCACCTCACCCTGCCCGACGCCCGCTTCCAGACCATGACCGACCTGCGGATCGACGTGCAGGTGCGCGGCCAGATCACCCCCGAGCACCGCGAGATCCGCTACGAGGTCGAGGTGATGGAGCTGACGCTGCTGCCGCGCGCCTCGGTGGTCGCCGACATCCTGGTGTACCTCGGCGACAAGCCGGTGATCCGGATGCGCAACCTCGGCCTCCAGGTCCGCGAGAAGGAGGGCACCCCCTACCGCCCGGAGGTCGGCGGCTTCCCGGCGTTCCTCGGCCGCACCAACCGCTCCGGCGAGCCGGCGATGATCAACGAGATGCACCTCGCGCACGCCGCCAAGGGCGACCTCGGCGTCGCGATGGGCCCGGAGTTCGACATCTACCGCACCAGCCGGGCGCCGTACATCCCCAACGGGGCCTTCCAGTTCGTCGACCGGGTGATGTCGCTGGAGGGCACCCGCGGCGACCTGAGCCCCGGCTCGGTGATGGTCTGCGAGTACGACTCGCCCGCCGACGCCTGGTACTACCGGCAGAACTCCTCGCCGTACATGCCGAACTTCGTCTACATGGAGTCCTCGCTCCAGGCGGCGATCTTCCTCGGCTACTACCTCGGCGCCACCCTCGGCAAGCCGCAGGAGCAGTACGCGATCCGCAACCTGGACGGCCGCGCCACCCTCGTCAAGGACATCGACCTGCGCGGCCGGACCATCCGGCACACCTCCACGCTGCTGATGACCAGCGCGGTGTCCGGCGCGGTGCTCCAGAACTTCCGCTACGAACTGTCCGCCGACGGCGAGGTGTTCTACACCGGCGAGTCGCTCTTCGGCTACTTCAGCGCCGCCGCGCTGGCCAACCAGGCCGGCCTGGACAACGGCCGCTTCGTGCCGCCGTGGATCGAGCAGGAGCAGGTCCCCGAGGAGCGGGTCCGCCGGATCGCCCTGCCCGACGGCGCACCCGCCTTCACCGACCCCGCCGGCGGTGAACTCCACCTGCCCGGCGGCAACTTCGCGCTGGTGGACCGGGTCGAGCTGGTCGCCGACGGCGGCCGCCACGGCGCCGGCTACGTGCACGGCTACCGCCAGGTGCGGCCCGACGAGTGGTACTTCGACTGCCACTTCCACCGCGACCCGGTGATGCCCGGCTCGCTCGGCGTGGAGGCGGTGCTCCAGGCGCTGCGGCTGTTCGTCATCGAGACCGGCCTCGCCGAGGGCATCGAGCGGCCGCGCTTCGCGATGGCCGAGGGTGTGGAGACGTCCTGGAAGTACCGCGGCCAGATCCTGCGCGACGACGGCGAGATGCGGTTCGACGCGCACATCAAGGAGGTGCGCCGCGAGGCGGACCGGCTGCTGGTGATCGCGGACGCGGACCTGTGGAAGCCGGGCCTGCGGATCTACGAACTCGCCGACGTGGCCATCGAGGTCCGCCCCGGCGCCTGACCGTCCCACCGGACCGATCGCCGTACCGGCCCCGCCCCGCCCCCGACCGGACCCGCCCGCACAGCCCCTGGAGCCTCCCCGATGGAGAACCGACCCCCCATGGAGCACCGCACCCCCATGGACCACCGAGACATCCCGCTCCGCTGGCACGGCGAGCGGCACCCGAGCACCGACTCGGCCGGGATCTACCAGGCCCTGGCCGACCTCGACGAGCAGTGCAGCATCGTCCTCACCGCCGACGGCATCGGCGCGGTCTCCGGCGGCGCGGCGGTCTCCGGCGGCGCCGGGCTGCCGCTGCTCGCCTCCGTCCCGCCGCTGCCGCCGCACCGGCTCGGCTCGGCCGCGTTCCTGACCGCGCACGGCGTCCGGCAGCCGTACCTGGCCGGGGCGATGGCCGGCGGCATCGCCTCCGCCGACATGGTCGTGGCGCTGGCCCGGGAGGGCTTCCTCGCCTCCTTCGGCGCCGCCGGACTGCTCCCGGAGGCCATCGCCCGGGCGCTGACCCGGTTCGCCGCCGAGATCCCCGGCCTGCCGTACGCCGTCAACCTCATCCACAGCCCCAGCGAGGACCGGCTGGAGCGGGAGGCGGTGGAGCTGTTCCTGCGGCACCAGGTGCGCTGCGTCGAGGCGTCGGCGTTCATGGGCCTGACCCCGCACGTGGTGCGCTACCGGCTGGCCGGGCTGCGCCGCGGCGAGGGCGGCCGGGTCGTCGCGGAGAACCGGCTGATCGCCAAGGTGTCCCGGCCGGAGACCGCCGAGCGGTTCATGCGCCCGGCGCCGGCCGCGCTGGTCAGCACCCTGGTCGAACAGGGCCTGGCCACACCGGAGCAGGCCGCCCTCGCCCACCATGTGCCGCTCGCCGACGACATCACCGTGGAGGCCGACTCCGGCGGCCACACCGACCGCCGTCCGCTGCCCGCCCTGCTCCCGACGATCGTGCGGCTGCGCGACGCGGTCCAGCACGAGCACCGCTACGCGGCGCCGGTGCGGGTCGGCGCGGCGGGCGGTATCGGCACCCCGGCCGCGGTCGCCGCGGCATTCGCGATGGGCGCCGCCTATGTGGTGACCGGCTCGGTCAACCAGTCGTGCCTGGAGTCCGGGGCGTCCCCGGCGGCCAAGGCGATGCTCGCCGAGGCGGACATCGCCGACTGCGAGATGGCGCCGGCCGCCGACATGTTCGAGATGGGCGTCGAACTCCAGGTGCTGAAGAAGGGCACGCTCTTCCCGATGCGGGCCCGCCGCCTCTACCAGCTCTACCAGGCGCACGACGGCTTGGAGGACCTGCCCGCCGCCGAGCGCGCCAAGCTGGAGCAGCAGGTCTTCCGCCGCCCGCTGGAGGACGTCTGGAACGACTGCGTCGGCTACTTCGAGCGGCGCGACCCCGAGCAGCTCACCCGCGCCGCGGGCAGCCCCAAGCGCAAGATGGCGCTGGTCTTCCGCTGGTACCTCGGCATGGCCTCGCGCTGGGCGGTCACCGGCGAGCCGGACCGCGTGACGGACTACCAGATCTGGACCGGCCCGGCCATGGGCAGCTTCAACGACTGGACCACCGGCAGCTATCTGAAGACCCCCGGCAACCGGCGGGTCACCGACGTCGCCCACCACCTGATGCGCGGCGCCGCCTTCCACACCCGGCTGGCGCACCTGCGCACCGCCGGGGTGAGCATCCCGCCGTCCGCCGCCGACTACCGCCCGGTCCCGCTGGACGCCCCCGTCCTCGGCTCCTCCCCGGCAGGCACCCGATGACGACGGTGGCGACCAGGCCCCTGACCCCCGAGGCGCTCGAACTCCTCCTCGGCGACCCCGCCGACCCGGCCAACCCGTACGGTTTCGCGGCCGCCGTGGACCGCGACGAACACGACGCCTTCCCCGACGCGCTGTGCGACGCGCTGCGCTCGGCCGGCTTCCACCTCAACTACCTGCCGCGCGCCTGGGGCGGCACCTTCGAGTCCTTCGACCGCAGCCTGACCCTGGTACGGGCCGCGGCCCGCCGGGACGTCAACGTGATGCCCGGCACCATGTTCAGCATCATCGCCGCGACCTGCCTGCAACTGCACGGCAGCGCCGCGCAGCAGGACCGGGCCGCGCAGATCCTGCGCCGCGGCGGCGCCGTCGCCTTCGCGATGACCGAGGCCGGCCACGGCAGCGACCTGCTCGCCAACGAGGTCCGGCTCACCCCGGACGGCCTGCTGTACGGCGAGAAGTGGATGGTCGGCCTCGGGCTGCGCTGCGAGGCGGTCTACGTGGTCGCCCGCACCGGCGAGCGCGGCCCGGGCGCCTTCACCGCGGTGCTGCTCGACCTGGCCGGCGCCCCGGCCGGGCAGCTGGCCCGGGACCCCGCCCCCCGCACCGGCGGCATGCGCGGCATCGACTTCGCCTACCTGCGCTTCCACGGCCTGCCCGTACCCGGCGAGGCCCTGGTCGGAAAGCGGGGCGAGGCGCTGGAGATGGCGGTCAAGGCCCAGCAGGCGGTGCGGCTGATGAGCATGGCCGGCAGCCTGGGCTGCGCCGACACCGCGCTGCGGCTGAGCCTGGACTTCGCCGCCGCCCGCCGGGTCGGCCGCACCACGCTCGACCGGGCGCCGCACTCCCGCCGTGAACTGGCCGTCGCCTCGGCCGCGCTGCTCGCCGCGGACGCGGTCGCGCTGGCGGCGGCGCGCGGGGTGCACGTGGTGCCGGAGGCGTTCAGCGTGTGGGGGCTGGCCGCCAAGCACGTGGTGGCCGAGGCCGCCGACGACCTGATCCGCCGCTGCGGGTCGGTGCTCGCCACCCGGTCGGTGCTGCGCGACGGGCTCTTCCAGAAGCTCCAGCGCGACTCGGCGGTGGTCCGGGTGATCGACGCCAGCGCGCTCGCCAACCTCCGCTCGTACGCGGGCCAGTTGCCCACCCTCATCGAGGAGCGGGGGGCGGCGGAGCCGGACGCGGTGCGCGCGGTCTTCGCGCTCGACGCGGACCTGCCCCCGTACGAGCCCGCCCGGCTCGACCTGTTCACCCGCGGCCTGGACCCGGTGCTCGCCGCGCTGCCGCAGGCGGCGCAGGTGCTCACCGACGCGCTGGGCGACGGCCCCGAGGACCGCGAAGTCGCGGCGCTCGCCGAGCAGTTGACCGGAGCGGTGGACGAACTCCGCGCCCTCGCCGGCCAGGCCCGGCGCCCCGGCGCCGACCCCAACGCGCTGGTCGACCTCGCCGAGCGCTACGCCTGGCTGCACGCTGCCGCGGCCTGCCTCCACCTGTGGTCGGCCAACCGGCACACCGCGCTGTACGGCACCGCGCCCTGCGCCACCGGCTGGCTCGGCGCCGCGCTGGCCTACCTGCTCGCCCGCGCCGACGGCACCGACCCCCGCCGCCGCGCCGCCGCGCTGCTGCCCGCACTCGACGCCGTGGCCGCCCTGCGCGACGGCGACCGGCTCTTCACCGCCCTGCCCGTACGCCTGGCCGCCCACCGCGAGGAGTCCTGATGCCCAAGGCCGACCTGACCGCCCTGGCGGCACGGCTCGAAGCGCACCTCGGCGACCCGCACGACCCCGCCGCCCGGATGCCCTTCACCCGGATCATGGAACTGGACGAACGCGAGGAGTACCCGCACGAGTTCGTCGGCGACCTGCGCGGCTGGGGCGTGCCGGAGTACGCCCTGCCCGGCGAGCAGGGCGGCCGCGCGGGCGACGTGGAGGCCGAGTTCAACCTCGTCCGGCTGATCGCCCGCCGCGACCCGACCACCGCGACCGCGCTGATCATCACCAACCTCAGCTTCATGCCGGTATGGATCGGCGGCAGCCAGGAGCAGAAGCAGCGCGTCGTGGACGACGTCAAGCGCGGGCTGCGGCTGTCGTGGGGCCTGTCCGAACGCGGGCACGGCAGCGACCTGCTCGCCAACGAGATGACCGCGGAGAAGGTGCCCGGCGGCTACCTGCTGACCGGCGGCAAGTGGCTGATCGGCAACGCCACCCGCTCCGACGGCATGTGCGTGTTCGCCCGCACCGGCGCGCGCGGCGGCCCCGGCGGCTTCTCGATCTTCGTACTGGAGAAGCGGCGGACACCGGTCGGCTCGGTGGTGGAGCTGCCGCGCGAACGGCTGCACGGACTGCGGGCGATGGACATCAGCGGCATCGAGGTGGACGGGGTCTTCGTGCCCGACGCCGCGCGGATCGGCGCCGAGGGCCAGGGCCTGGAGATCGCGATCAAGGCCACCCAGACCGCCCGCGCCCAGATCAGCAGCATCGCCCTGTCCGCGGTGGACACCGGGCTGCGGCTGACCCTGGACTTCACCGAGTGGCGGGTCATCCTCGGCAAGGCGGTCAGCGACATCCCCTACAGCCGCCGCCAGCTGGCCGAGGTCTTCGCCGACCTGATGGTGTGCGACGCGGTGAGCCTGGGCGCGGTCCGCGCGCTCCAGGTGGTGCCGCAGCAGGTCAGCGTCTGGTCGTCGGTGGCGAAGTACTTCGTGCCCACGGCCCTGGAGCAGACGATGTCGCAGCTGAGCGTGGTGCTCGGCGCCCGCTTCTTCCTGCGCGGCCACCCGCACTACGGCGTCTACCAGAAGATGCTGCGCGACCTGCTGGTGGCGAACTTCGCCGACGGCAACACCGTGGTGAACCTGCGCAACCTCGGCAGCCAGCTGGAGGCGCTGCTCGCCTCGGCGACGGGCGCGGGGGAGCAGACCCGGGCGGCCGCCGCCGAACGCGCCGCGGTGCTCTACGGCATCGACCGCGCGATGCCGCCCTACCGGCCCTGGGAGCAGGAGCTGCACGCGCGCGGCATGGACGACGCGGTGCTGGCCGCGCCGGACGGCGTACGGCGGCTGCGCGCCCTGGCCGAGCAGGCCAAGGAGGAGGAGCGGGACCGGCTGGCGCGCGCGGCCGACACCGCCGCCGAACTCCTCGGCCACGCCGGCTCGATCGCCGAGCGCACCGCCGCGCTGCGGGCCGCGCTCGGCCGGGAGTACGCGCAGTCCGCGGAGCTGTTCGACCTGGTCAAGGAGTACTGCCTGGTGCACGCCGCGGCCGCGTGCGTGCTCACCTTCGTGCACTCGCACGGCGCGCTCGACGACCCGTTGCCCAACGCCGCTCTGCTGCTGCTCCAACTGGAGCGGCTACGAAGGAGGTTGCGGCCGCACGAGGCGGTCACGGACGCGTCGGACACCGACGAGGTGATGCGGGTGATGCGGCTGATGCACCGCGAGAACCGGCTCTTCTCGCACTGGCAGTTCCCGCTCGCCGAGCGCACCGCCGACCTGTCCGCGGCCCGCAGCTGAGCCGCACCAGGACCCGTACGCACGCCGCCTGCCGCGGCGCCCGACGTGAGGAGGAGGCCCCCGTGACGCACCGCACGACCGACCCGACCCGCCCGTACCGCGCAGAACAGCCGGCCTCCGCAACCCGGTTGGCGGACGACCCGGCGGCACCGCGGCTGTGGCTGCTGCCCGAGTACGCCGTGCCGCGGTTCGCCGCCGAGACCGGCGGGCTGCGGCTGCTCACCGCCGACGAGCGGGCCCGGCACGCCCGGCTGCCCACCGAGGGCGCCCGGCGCCGCTACCTGGGCGCGCGGCTGCTCTCGCGCCACGCGCTCAGCGCCGCCACCGGACTGCCGCCCGAGCAATGGCGGTTCCGCCAGGGGCCGTTCGGCCGCCCCGAGCCCCAACCGGCCGCGGACGGCTTACGGTTCAACCTCGCCCACACCGACGGCCTCATCGCGTGCGTGGTCACCCGGGGAGGCGCCTGCGGGGTGGACGTCGAGCGCGCCCCCGCCTCCCCGGAAGCAGTCGCCCACCTCGCCCGCCGCTTCGCCGCCCCCGAACAGGCCGAACTGGCCGCCCTGACGGAGGCGGAGCGGCGGGCCCGCTTCAGCGAACTGTGGGTGCTCAAGGAGGCCTACCTCAAGGCGCTGGGCACCGGCCTGACCCGGCCGCTGTCCGGCTTCACCTTCACCGGCCCGCGCCCGCGCCCGTATGCGAACCCGCGCCCGTATGCGAACCCGCAGCCGTACGCGCGCCGCCCGCAGCCGTACGCGCACCCGTACCCGTACCCGTCCGCAGCCCCCGACGACCGTGTCACCGTCGACGACCCCGAGCTGGCCCCGGGGGAGTGCGACCGCTGGCGCTTCGACCTGCTCCACCCCGGCCCGGACCACGTCCTGGCCGTGGCCGCAGCCGACGGGCGCCCCGGCGCCCCGCACTGCACCGATCTCTTCGACCTCCCCGCCGGACTGTGAAGGAAACCGTCATGCCGCTGAACCCCGCCCCACGCGTTGCGATCGTCGGTGCCGGTGCCGCAGGGATCTCCGCCGCCTACCACCTGCGCGACCGCGCCCGGATCACGCTCTTCGAGCGGGAGAACCGCCTCGGCGGCCACGCCAACACCGTGGAGGTCGAGGAGAACGGCAAGGTCCTCGGCATCGACACCGCGTTCGTCGTCTTCAACCGCCCGGCCTACCCCAACATCTACCGTTTCTTCGAGGAGTTGGGGGTGGAGCCGGTCCAGCACCTGGGCGGCTTCAACTTCTTCGACCTCGACAGCGGCCTGGAGTACGGCACCACCGAACTGGCCTGGAGCGAGGAGGAGGTGCGGGCGCACTACGGCCAGACGCACCCGCGGTTCCTCACCATCTGGCGCGAGGCCCGCCGCTTCCACACCGAGGGCCGCAAGGACTTCGTGCGGGGGCGCGCCGACATCCCGCTGGGCGAGTACCTCGACCGCGGCGGCTACAGCGCGGAGTTCCGCCACTCGTACGTGATCCTGCTGTGCTCCGCGGTCTGGTCGGTGCCGGCCGAGCTGATCTGGCAGATGCCGGCGGCCACGGTCATCGCGTTCTTCCTCGGCCACGACGAGGGCGGGCTCGGCGGGCAGCGGGTGGACTGGCGCACCGTCGGCGGCGGCTCGATCTCCTACGTCCGCAAGGCGATCGCCGCCATCGGCCCGGAGCTGCGGATCGCCGAGCCGGCCACCGGGGTGCGCCAGGACGCCGACGGGGTCACCGTGACCACCGCCCGCGGCAGCGAGACCTTCGACTACGCGGTGCTGGCCGCCCACGCCGACGAGTCGCTGGCGCTGCTGGAGAACCCCACCGAGCGGCAGCGGGCCGTCCTCGGCCCGATCCACTACAACCGGTCCCGGGTGGTGCTGCACACCGACGCCTCGGTGATGCCCGGCACCCGCGAGCGCTGGGAGGCGTGGAACTACGGCAAGGTCTCCGTCGATGGCGCCGCCGGCACCTATGTCGCCTACTACATGAACAAGCTGCACGGCTTCACCGCCGAGCAGGACTACTTCGTCACCCTCGACTACCCCGGCACGATCGACCCGCAGCGGGTGATCGCCGAGTTCCCGTACACGCACCCGATCATCGACGTCCGCGTGCGGGAGCTCCAGAAGGACATCTACCAGGTCAACGAGGGCACCCGGGTGAAGCTCTGCGGGTCCTACTTCCACTCCAAGCAGCTGCACTGGGATCAAATCGGATCTCACGAGGCGGCGTTCTCCTCCGGCATGGAGGCCGCCGCCCAGCTCCTGCGCGAACTCCCGGCCACTGACGCGAAAGGCAGGCAGCGCACATGACCGCCATCGACGACACGGCGTACGAGGAACGGCACCGGCTGCTCACGCTCAGCTGGTGGCAACTGGTGTGCATGAGCGCGGGGGTGCGCCCGGCGGTCGATCCGGAGGCCCACCCGGGCGCCCACCCGGACGGGCCGGACGGCGAGGCTCCGGCCGAAGCCGCCTGATCCTGACCGTGCTTCTGCTTCTGGTTCCGCTACTGCCCGTACCCGTACGTGCCGCCGGACCGCGGCCCGGCGGGCGGCCCGGTGGGCGGTCCGCCGGACCGCCGCCCGGGGCCCGCGGTCCGGGCGGCGGGGGCGGGCCGCTCACCGGCTGTGCCGCTTCGCGGACTCGTTCTCCTGGGCGAGTCGGCGCAGCGCCAGCAGGGCCGGCTCCAGCAGGATCGTCAACAGCACGGCCCGCTCGGCCCGTTCGAGCAGGTCGTCCTCCTCGTCGAGCTGGTCGAGGTCGAGCACCGCGGTCTCCTCGGCGATCCGGGCGTAGGGCAGCAGCGAGCGCCAGCTGTAGTCCGCGCCGAGGGAGCGCATCGTCTCCAGCGTCTCGGCGACGACGCCCTGCGCGGGGGAGTAGGGGGAGATCTCCCAGCCCATCTCCGCCAGCAGCTCGTCCACCTCGGACCGGCCGGCATCCGCCTCGGACGGGTCGGGCTCCTCCTCGGACGGGCCCGTCTCCGTCTTCGTCGCGGCCGTCTCCGCCTCCACCTCGGCCGGGCGCGGGCCCGTCCCCGCCGGGTTCGGCTCCTTCCCGGCCGGGCCGCGCACCGGCTCGGCGTTCTCCTTGTCCACCGGCCGGGCGCCCAGTACCAGCCCGAGCACCTGATGCAGGTCGGCCTCGTTCTCGGAGACCGCGCCCAGTACGTCCCTGGTCTGCTGCACGGTCAGGCCGCGCACCCCGATCAGCGCCCGGATCAGCCGCAGCCGCCGCAGGTGCTGGTCGCCGTACTCGGCCTGGGTGGCCGCGGTGGCCCGCCCCGGCGGCAGCAGGCCCTCGCGCAGATAGAACTTGATGGTCGCGTTCGGGACTCCGCTGCGGCGGCTCAGCTCGGAGATGCGCAAGACGTTCCTGCTCTCGACTGGCAATTGGGTACTGGCACTGTCTAGTATAGATACTGCCACTCACTAATTATGAAGGCAGGGGTTACGGTGCCCACTCTTCCCTGGACGATTCCGAATCCGGCCGCGCCGAACACCGAGGCGTTCGTCATGGCATCCCGGTTCGAGGTGCGGTCCGCCAAGGACGTGCCCCGCTTCTTCGCGAAGTCGCTGGTGGCGTGGCGCCAGGTGCGGGCCGCCCGGGGCGCGCTCGGGGCCTCGCTGATCGCCCAGCCGCTGAAGCGCACCTTCTTCACGCTCTCCGCCTGGGACACCCGGGACTCCCTCTACGCCTTCGCCAGGACCGCGCCGCACCGGGACATCATGACGAGCCTGCGGCCCACCTGCCGCGACTCGACCTTCACCTTCTGGACCGTCCCGGTCGGGCAGCTGCCGATCACCTGGGACGACGCCAAGCAGCACCTCGCCGAGCAGGCGCGGGCCGACGAGGCCGGCCGCCGCGCCGCCGCCTCCTGACCTGACGGCCGCCGGCCGACCTGCGCCGCCCGCCCCGAACACCCGGCCCGGGGTCCCCCGTCCCCGGGCCGGGGCCCACCACCGGTCGGCCATGGCGCCGACACTTGCAAAGGAGTGTCATGAGCACGATGAAAGAGGAGGGCGTGGCACCGCCCTCCGCGGAACCCGGGGCCGGCGGCCGCACCCTGCCGCTCTGGCTGACGATCGCCGCGTGCAGCGTGCCCATGTTCATGGTCGCGCTCGACAACCTCGTCGTCTCCACCGCGCTCCGCACGCTCGCGGTCAAGCTCCACGCGTCTAGCCAGGACCTCCAGTGGTTCGTCAACGCCTACGTCCTGAGCTTCGCCTGCCTGCTGCTGACCGGCGCCGCGCTCGGCGACCGCTTCGGCCGCCGGAAGGTCTTCCTCGGCGGCATCGCGATCTTCACCCTCGCCTCGATCGGCTGCGGCCTGTCGGACACCAGCGGCCAGCTGATCTTCTGGCGGGTCGTCGAGGGCTTCGGCGGCGCGGCCGTGATGCCGCTGTCGATGACACTGCTGGGCGCCGCGGTGCCCGCCCGCCGGCGCAGCCTCGCACTCGGCCTGTGGTCCGCGTTCAGCGGGCTGGCCATCGCCATGGGCCCGGTGGTCGGCGGCGCGGTCGTCGACGGCCTGGCCTGGCAGTGGATCTTCTGGATCAACGTCCCCGTCTGCGTGGTCGCCATCCCGCTGGTGGTCTTCGTGCTGCGGGAGAGCAAGGTCCCCGACACCCACCTGGACCTGCTCGGCATGGTGCTGGCCACCGCCGGGCTGGTCGCGGTGGTCTGGGGGATCGTCAACGGCCAGCAGGACGGCTGGTCCTCCGGCCGCATCCTCGGCGCCTTCGTCGGCGGCGCGGTCCTGCTGCTGCTCTTCCTGTTCTGGCAGCGCCGGGCGGCGCACCCGCTGCTCCCGCTCCGGCTCTACCGGGCCCGGGCGTTCGTGCTGACCAACATCGTCTCCGCGAGCATGTACTTCGGCGTCTTCGGCTCGATCTTCATGCTCTCCCAGTACCTCCAGATCGCGCCGCACCGCACCCCGCTGCACGCGGGCCTGCTGACCCTGGCCTGGACGCTGATGCCGATGGTGATCGCACCGGTCGCCGGCCTGCTCACCGACCGCGTCGGCGGCGGGCGGCTGATGGCGCTCGGGCTGTTCCTCCAGGCGATCGGCCTGGCCTGGATCAACCTCGCCGCCACCGCGGACACCCCCTACTCGCACCTGGTCGGCGGCATGGTCATCGGCGGCGCCGGCATGGGCTTCGTCTTCGCGCCCACCGCCGCGGTGGTCCTCGCCTCGGCCGGGCCCCGGAACCAGGGGCAGGCGTCCGGCGCCAACAGCACCGTCCGGGAGATCGGCGGCGCGCTCGGCGTCGCGGTGCTCGGCACCGTCTTCGCCCGCAGCGGCAGCTACCTCGGCGCGCAGCAGTTCGTCCACGGGCTGCACCCGGCGACGTGGGTCGGGGTGTGCGTGGTCGTGGCGGGCGGGATCTGCGCGCTGTTCATCCCGCGTGACGTGTCGCCGCCCGCGGAGCCGGCCGAGGGCGGCGACACGTCCGACGGCGAGCCGGCCGAAGCCGCCCCGTCCGAAGGGGCCGTGGCCGAGGGCGCGACCGTGGTCGGGCTGCGCGCGGTGCGGCCCGCGGCGGACTGACCCGGGACCCTACCGGCGCCGCACCCGGGACCGTACGACCGCCCGGTTCCTGCGACTCCGTGGCACGCGCCGTCCTCCCTTGGCCCTGGGCGGCGTGTGCCACGGACCCGTCTGCGCTGCGATGCCCTCCGCTGCCGCCCTCCACCGCCCTTCGCCGGGAGGGTGCGCCACCCGGTCGACGCCGGGCGCGACCAACGGCGGCATCCGCCACCGTCCCGGTCGTGTCCGCCGTGCCCGCCGGCCGGACCTGCCGCAGGATCGGGACGGTGTGCGGGCGCGGGCCCGCGGGCGGCGGGCGCGTACGGAGAGGACGGCGGCTCATGCACGGCAGCGGGCAGCAGGCGTCCCGGCGGCGCCCCGACGAACCCGCCGCACCCGCCCCGCCGGCCCTCTCCCCACCACCGGCCCCGACCGACGCCCCCCGCGGTGATGCCCTCACCGGACCGGCCCCCGGTCGGCGCCAGGTGCTGCGCGCCGCCGCGTCGGGCCTGGTCGCCGTCACCGCCGCCGGGTGCGGCGCCGGTACGCACCACGCCCACCCCGCCCCCTCCGCGCGCCCCACCCCCGACCCGGGCGCCTTCCGCCTGACCGGGCACGCCGCGCCCAAGGGGACCAAGGACTGGCGGCTCGGCCCGACCGGGCCGCCGCACGCGATCGAGGGCTACGCGGACCGGGTCAGTGTGCTGCCGGGCGAGACCGTCGGGCTGCACGTGTCGACCCCCTCCCGCACCTTCCGCGTCTCCGCCTTCCGCGTCGGCTGGTACGGCGGCGCGCAGGCGGCCCTGGTGTGGGCCTCGCACACCGCGCGCGGCGGACGGCAGGACCGGCGCAGCACCACCCTCGACACGCGCATGATCAGCGCCGGCTGGGACCGCGCCATGGAGATCCCGACCACCGGCTGGCCCGCGGGCGCCTACCTGCTGCGGCTGGAGGCCGACAGCGGCCACCAGCGGTACGTCCCCCTGGTGGTCCGCTCGACCGCCGCCCGCGGCCGCACCCTGCTCATGCACGCCCCGGCGACCTGGCAGGCGTACAACGACTGGGGCGGCAGCTGCCTCTATTACGGCTCGGACGGCTCCTACTCCCGCCGCTCCTACGAGGTCTCCTTCGAACGGCCCTACGCCAAGAACGGGGCCGAGAAGTTCCTCGTCTACGAACGGGCCGCCGTGGTCCTCGCCGAGCGCTCGGGCATCCCGCTCGCGTACACCACCGGGGTGGACGTCCACCGCGACCCGTCGGTGCTGGCCGGCGCCACCACCGCGGTCTCCCTCGGCCACGACGAGTACTGGACGCCCGAGCAGCGCCGGCACGTCACCGCCGCCCGCGACAAGGGCACCAACCTCCTCTTCCTCGGCGCCAACACCTGCTTCCGCCGGGTCCGGCTGGCACCGGCCACCGGCGGCGCCCCGCCGGCCGTGGTGTGCTTCAAGACCGACTACTACGACGACCCGTACCTCGCCGACCACCCGAAGATGGCCACCACCGACTTCCGCGCCGGACCGGGCGCCGACCCGGAGTCGTCCCTGACCGGCGTCCTGTACGAAGGCTTCCCGGTTGACGCCCCGTTCGTCGTCCAGAACCCCGACCACTGGGTCTTCCGCGGCACCGGGGTCCGCCGCGGCGAGAGCTTCGCCCACCTCGTCGGCGTCGAGTACGACCGCGTCACCCCCAGCGCCCCCACCCCGGCGCCGATCGAGGTCGTCGCGCACTCGCCGCTGGTCTGCCACGGGCGGCACAGCCACTCCGACTCCGCGTACTACACCGCCCCCGGCGGCGCCGGCGTCTACGCCACCGGCACCATGCGCTGGGTCGAGGGCCTCATGGCGGGCACCGGCCTCGACGGCCGCGACCACGGCATGGACGCGCGCACCCGGGAGTTCGTCACCAAAGTCACCGACAACCTCCTCACCGGCTTCGCCCAGGGCCCCGCCCTCCACCGCCAGCCCGCGCCGCGCCCCAACCTCTCCCGCCTCTACCCGTCCTGAGTCCTCAAGATCTTTTGACCGCTCGCGAAGGCAACGCAAAAAGCTCTGTCAGAGCTCTGAAGAAGGCATAGTGTGTCTCTCGTCCCCGCCGGGCAGCGGGCCGTGAACGCCAACCGCCGCGACATCCTTGCGGGAGGCCGCGGCTGGTCGGGAGACGTGCTGCTCAGGCGGAGACGAGGGTCGGGCTGCTGTCGTTGTTCTTCGCCAGGAGGATGCACTTCGCTTCCACGACCGTCGCCGTGGACGGCGTCGAGTCGGCGGGTGGAGCCGCCGGCGCGACGTCCGGCTCGGGGAGTGCCACGCCCCGGACCGAGCTGACGGATACCCCGGACGGGGCCGGTGATGCGGCGGTTGCCGCTGCGGACGCTGCGAGGGTGATGATGCCGATGCTGGACAAGGTTGCGCCCACGAAAAGGGCAGCCCTCGGCGAGGGTATGCGAATCAAGCCGCGCTCCAGATCAAGGTACGTTGAGAACCCTGGAGCGTAGATCATCTGCCGCCTCGTCGGCGAATTCGACGTGATGTGCCCGCGAGGAGTATAAGGAGCGTGATCGTCAGGCGTCCGTGACGCCGTCGAGGTCCTGTAACTGCCGTGCTATGACGTCCGCTGCCCGGTGGTGCTGCACTCGGGCGGCCGCGAGAGCCTGCCGCAGGAGTTTGCGCGCCTTTGTCATATGCCCCGAGGATGACAGTATATGAGCGAGCACGGTCTGTGCCTCCACGACCTCGTCCAGGTCGTGAATCCGCGTCGCGGTCATGACGGCTTCTTCCAGATGGGTCCGGGCGCTGTCGAGCTGCCCCTCGTCGAGCTCGGTCCGTCCGATGCCGCGGAGCGCCTGCGCCGTCTGGTGGGCCGCCCCGATGTCCCGTGCGACCTGGAGGGCATCCGTGAAGGACGTCGTCGCCTCTCCGAAGGAGCCGCGCTTGCGATGCGCCTCGCCCATGCTGACGAGGACGTCCGCATAGCTCTTCCGGTCGTCCAGTGAAAGGAAGACCGGCAGCAGCGAGCGGCACAACTCCAGCGCTTTTTCCGTCTCCCCGAGTTCGATGAGGATATCGGCGAGGCTGCTGCGTGCCGTCGCTCTGTCGTAGCGGTTTCCCGAGGCGTCCAGTAAAGGAATTGCTTCCTCCGAGGCATGCCGGGCGAGATCTATCCTTCCGATTCTCAGAAAAGCGTCGGAGAGATTGTTCAGAGCAACGGCTGCCGCCTTCTTCTGGCCGATCTCGATCGAGTGGGCGCGGGATCTCCGGAAATTCTCGATGGCCTTTTCGTTCTCGCCCAGATAAAGGCTCGCCACGCCAATATTGTTTGCCAGGCGGGACTGGTCGCCGCGGCTGCCGAGGTCGGCGTATATGTCGTAGGAATTCTGGAAGCATTCGAGTGCGGCCGCGTGTTCGCCGCGGTGCCACTGGAGGGCGCCGACCGCCCGGAGGGCCTCCGCCTCGGCGGGGCGGTCGCCGGCCGCGCGGGCGATCTCCAGCGCGGGCCGTGCCGCGTCGGCTGCTTCCCCGTACTGGCCGGTGCTCGCCAGGGCATTGGAGAGGCCGAGCAGCGCGCGGCACAGGACGGGCCGGGGGCCGTCCTGCGACCAGTGGGCCACCGCGTGCCCCAGTACCTCGACGGCGTCCTGCCAGTGGCATTCTGCGTCGAGGAATCCCGCGACGCAGAACGCGAGGCGGGCGGCACTTTCGGGGCTTCCGTGGCGCCGGGCGAATGCCTCGACCGCCAGGACGTTCTCGCGTTCGGTGTCCAGCCACCGCCTTGCGGCGTCGGCGTCAGCCCAACTCGGCAGCTCACAACGGTATGTGACGGGCCATGAGATCGCGCGCAGGCGGTCGGGATATGCCAGCCGGTCGGCGGCGTCGACGGCCTGAACGTAATAGCTGATCATCCGATCGACGATCCGGGTGCGCACATGATCGTCATCCTCCGCCTTGGTGAGGCCGAAGGCATAATGCCGTAGAAGATCATGGAATTGATAGCGCTCGGGTACGGGCTCACGTAAGAGGTGATATGTCAGGAGGTCTTCCAGCAGCCGTTCCGCGGTTCCCAAGGGAAGGCCCAGGGCAGCGGCGGCGGTCTCGGCGGTGAAGTCGGGACCGGGGTGCAGGCTCAGCTGCCGGAAGGTTCTGCGTTGCGCTCTGGTGAGGGTCCGGTAGGAGAGGTCGAAGGCTCGGGCCACTTCGTGGTCGGCGTCCCGCATCTCGGCCAGGCGCTCGGGGCTGCGCAGCAACCGGTCGCGGAGGGTGGCGAGGGTCCACGCGTTGCGAGCCTGGAAGCGGTTGGCCACGACTTCGATGGCGAGCGGAAGGAAGCCGCACAGGCGGACGATCCGCCGTACTTCGACCGTGTCCCGGGTGCGCTCCTCGCCCGCGAACCTCCGGAACAGCGCGACCGCGTCGTCCCCGGGGAGGACGTCGAGCAGGATGTTGCGTGCGCCGGGCAGCCCGCTGATGTGCCGCCTACTGGTCAGGATGACCAGAGAGGGCGTGTCGCTCGGCAGCAGCAGGCGTACCTGGTCGGCGTCGAGGACGTCGTCGAGCACGATGACGGCACGGCGCTCGGCCAGCATGGTGCGCCACAGGTCGGCCCGCCCCTCCACGTCGACGGGGATGTCCTCCGCGGGTGCGCCGATCAGCCGCAGCAGCACGGCAAGTGCCGCGTCCGGGCTCAGCGGCTCCTGGAGCAGAGAGTGCGCGCGCAGGTCGAGGTAGAGCTGCGCGGCTGGGTAGGCGCCGGCGAGTTCCGCGGCGGTGTGCACCGCGATGGCGGTCTTCCCGACGCCTGCCATGCCGCTGACGGTCTCCAGCGCGAGGACCGATCCTCCGCGGGCGGCGTCGATGGACCCGGTCAGGGCGCGCAGTTCGGTGTCCCGGCCGATGAGCGGCGGCTGGTGGGGGAGGTTCCGAGGCGAGCGGGCAGGTGCGGGGTCGGGCTGCGGCGCGGTGGCCACCGCCGGCCCGGGAGCGGTCGTGGCCGCCCGGACCAGGTCTGCCGCCGGGGCTCGGTTCAGGATGCCGAGGTGGATGCGTTCCAGCGCGGCCCCCGGCCGGGCGCCGTACTCCTCCATCAGCAACCGGCGGGCCTGCTCGTGTACGCGCACCGCGTCGGTGAACCGCCGGCTGCCGTAGTAGGCGAGCATGAGATGCCCCAGGAGCGTCTCGTCGCCCGGATACTGCGCCACGAGTGCGGAGATCTCGCTGACGCTCTCGGCGAACCGGCCCAGCCGCAGTTCCGCGCCGAGCCGGGACAGGGTGGCGGCCAGGTGGCGTTCGGACATCATCCGCCGGGCCGTCTCGGCCCACTGGCCGGGCAGCCCGGCCAGTGCCTCGCCCTGCCAGAGCGCGTCGGCCGACGCGAGGGCTTCCACGGCGGTCCGGTCCTCACGGCGGACGGCTTCGGCCACCAGCCGCTGGTAGCGGTGCCAGTCCACGGAGTCGGGTTCGGCTTCGAGGACGTAGGTGTGGGCGCGGGTCGCGATGCGCGGTGCGTCGGGGCCGCCGGCCGCGCGCCGTAGGCGCCCCCGCAGCCGTGAGACATAGGTGTGGGCGTTCTCGCGGGCATGGTCCGGCGGCGCTCCGTCCCACAGCCGGCCCACCAGTGCGTCCAGTGCGATCGGGCGCCCCGCCTCGAGTGCGAGGGCGGCCAGCAGCGTCCGCTCCTTCACCGATCCGAGTTCCTGGCGCTCGCCGTCGACCCACAGCGCCACCGGTCCCAGTATGTGGAATTCCACCAGCGCCCCTCCCCGCTGGTCCGTCCCTCACGACGAGGATGGCACCGGTGGGGAAAAGGTGCCATACCCTCCAGAAGCGTGGCCGGATCGCCCCGCGCGCCGGCTTGCCCGGTTGTGGCGGCAGGGGGTGCGGGTGGCGGGGTGGGTAGACGACAGGTGACCGTAAGTGGGGCACTGTCGATCGCCTGGGGGGTCCGTGGACGGTTCGTCGCACGAGGTGCATCACAACACCATCAGTGGAGAGGCTCAGTTGTCGGGTGTCACCATCCAGGCCCGAGATGTGCACGGCGGGCTGCATGTGCACGCGGCGCCCCCCGGTGACACCCGCCGGCTTCCGGACGGTCAGCCGCTTCGCGTACGGGACCGCGGCCCGGCAGGGCGCGTACGGAGTGGCGGGCTGCGGCGCCCGCGGGGAAGGGAGAGCGGCTCGGGCGTACCTTATGTGCTGTTCGGACCTAAAATCTGCCGTATGGACCTGCGGCGGTTGGACGACCTGACGGAGCGGACACCGCCGCTGGCGATCGTGATCCCGCTCGCCCTCGTGGTCGTCATCACCGTCGCGGACACCGTCTCGCCCCGGGAGGTGTTCCTCAGCCCGCTGCTGGTGGTCGCGCCCGCGCTGACCGCGTCGTTCGCCGGGCCGTGGCGCACCGCGCTGATCGCGCTCTTCGCGGTGGGCGGGCAACTGCTCGTCGCGGACGTGACCGGCGAGTCGGGCACGCAGCCGCGGGTGTGGCAGCTGGTCGCGCTGGTCGTGCTGTCGATCCTGCTGGTCTTCTTCAGCTACGTCCGCGAAGGCCGCAGCCGCCAGCTCAGCCGGGTCCGGCTGGTGGCCGAGACCGCGCAGCGGGTGCTGCTGCGGCCGCCGCCGGAGCAGGTCGGGCCGCTACGCATCGCCTGGCGCTACCTCGCCGCCGAGGACGACGCGCAGATGGGCGGCGACCTGTTTGCCGTCACCCGCAGACGCCCGGACCTGACCCGGGTGATGATCGGGGACGTGCGCGGCAAGGGGCTGCCCGCGATCGGGGAGGCGTCGGCGGTGCTCGGCGCGTTCCGGGAGACGGCGCGGTACTGCGACACGCTCCCCGGGCTGGTGGCGGCGCTGGAGGAACGGGTCATCCGCGACATGGAGGAGGTCGCGGAGAGCCGGGAGGACCCGGGCGAGCACTTCATCACCGCGCTGCTGCTGGAGCTCCCCGACGGCGGCGGCCCGGTCCGCGTGGCCAGCTGCGGCCACCCGCCGCCGCTGGTGATCGGCGCCGACGGCCGGATCGGCACGCCCGAGTGCACCGCGCCCGTGCCGCCCCTGGGCACCGGCCTGCTGCCGATGGCGGGCGTGCACGCCGACGAGCTGCCGTACGGCGACGGCGACACGCTCCTGCTCTACACCGACGGACTGATCGAGGCCCGCTCCCGGCAGGGCGTCTTCTACCCGCTCGCCGAGCGCGTGGCGGCCTTCCCGCCCGCCCTGTCCCCGGAAGACCTGCTGGATCACCTGCGTGACGACCTGCTCCACCACACCGGCGGTCGCCTCGCCGACGACGCCGCGCTGCTCGCCATCACCCGTACCGGCCCGGCGGACACCCCGGCCGGCGGCCCGGCGCTGTAAGCACCCGGCGTACGACACCCCCGCCGTACGCCGGCCCCCCGCCGTACGCCGTACGACACCCCCGCCGTACCGGCCGCCTCAGCGGGGCCGGCCGTGCCCGGGCCGCAGCCACGGATGGCGCGGCGGGCCCGCGGGCGAGGGCGCCGTACCCGACCGCGCGCGGCCCCCGCCGGGACCCCCGCCGCCCGGCGGCGCCGTGTTCGGGGTGTCCCGCTCGGGGCCGCCCGCACGCTGCGGGCCGCCGGACCCGCTCTCCTCGCGGTCGGCCGGATAGAGCCCGTCCTCGCGGTAGCGGGCGGTGGCGATCGCCTCGACCGCCTCCTCGTCGGTGAACCGCTCCGACCCGGGGATGTGCGGGATGGAGCCGATGAGCACACCGTCGCGGAGCACCTGGGCGTCGAGCCCGGCGGGTCCGCCCGGCGTCCACAGGGCCTCGCTGCCGTCCCCGAGGACGACGCGGATGCCGTAGCTGTACACCCCGGTCTCGGTTCGATGGGCCATGACGTCCCGCGCACGCAGTCGGTCGACCATGCGGTCGATACGGTCGGCTTCCATCGTCCGAGTACCTCGCTTCCGGCCTGCACCGGCGCCACCGTGTTGTCGGACGTCCCCTGGACGTCCCCCGCACATCCCCTGGTCGTCCCTTGGCGTCCTTGCGCGCCGACTCGCGGTCGGCACCGCTTTTCCACGGTACTGCGCGGGCCCGGACCCGGCGGTCCGGGCGGGACGGCCGCCGCTCAGGCGTGCAGGCCCAGCTCCGTGGACAGCTTCGCGAGGGCCGCGAGCCGGCGCTCCAGGCTGGGGTGCGTGGAGAACACGGCCGCCAGCGGCGAGCCCTCCTTCAGCGCGGGGGTGAAGAAGAACGCGTTGAACGCCCGCGCCGTCCGCAGGTCCTCGCTGGGGATACGGGCGATGGTGCCGCTCACCTTGACCAGCGCGGACGCCAGGTCCGACGGGCGGCCGGTCAGCTCGGCGGCGCTGCGGTCGGCCGCCAGCTCGCGGTAGCGCGACAGCGCGCGGATCAGCAGGAAGCTCAGCGAGTACACCACCACCGACACCGCCATGATCAAGGTGAGCATCAGCAGGGTGTTCTGGTCCCGCCGGCCCCGGCCGAACAGCTCCGAGTAGAAGGCGAAACGCACCATCAGCCCGGCGAGCACACCCAGGAACGACGCGAGGGTGATCACCGCGACGTCCCGGTGCGCGATGTGCGACAGCTCGTGCGCGAGCACCCCGTCCAGCTCACCGGGTTCCAGCCGCCGCAGCAGGCCGGTGGTCACGCACACCACGGCGTGGTCGGCGTTGCGGCCGGTGGCGAAGGCGTTCGGCAGGTCCATCTCGGAGACCGCCACCTGCGGCTTCGGCATGTCGGCCAGCGCGCACAGCCGGTCGACCGCGCCGTGCAGCTCCGGCTGCTCCTGCGCGGTGACCTCGTGGGCGTGCATCGCGAACAGCGCGATCCGGTCGGAGAACCAGTACTGCGCCGCCAGCACCCCGGCCGCGATCACCACCACGACCACCACGGACTTCAGCAGGGCGACGAGCACCGCGACGAACGCCACGAACACCAGGCCCAGCAGGAAGAGCACGGTCACCATCCGGACCGTGAGCCGCCAGTCGGGCGCGAACCGGGAACGCACGACCGGTCACCGCCTCTCCACTCGCCCCCCGCCCATTCCAGTGTGCTCCGCCGCAGCCCCCGGCGGGAGGAAACCAGCAGGTCATCGCCCCTGTGCCGGGCGCCGAAGCGGCACGGTGCGTCCAGCACCCATGCACCGAGGGCCCGGCGCGGCCGCGCAACCCGTCCGGGCGGCGCCTGCCCGTGTGTCGCGCACCGGCCGGCGGGGGCGTCCGCGCGGCGCGGCCGGTTCCGTATCCCATGCTGAGGGAGCGTCAGCAGTCGGGCTGGCGGGATGCGTCGAGAGGCGGGCATCGCGTTCATGGTCCTTCCGCTGCGGGTGAGGTGGGCGGCCGCCCTGTGCGCCCTGTCGTTCGCCGCCGTGTGGGTCGCCCAGCGCGCGGCGCACGTCTCGCTCATCGACGTCATGGTCTACCGCGCGGCGGGCCAGACCGTACGGGCCGGCGGCGACCTGTACGCGATGCGCGCCACCCCCGCGATGCTGCCGATGACCTACCCGCCCTTCGCCGGGCTGCTGTTCGTGCCGCTGACCTGGCTCGGCGTCGCCCCCATGCGCACCGCCGTCACCGCGGGGAACCTGCTGCTGACGGTGGTGCTCGCCGCGCTGTCGCTGCGGCTGGTGCTGCGCCGCCGCCCGGGTGCGGCCGCGGTGCTGGGCACGGCCGCGGGGGCGGTGTGGAGCGAACCGGTCTGGTCCACCCTCCGCTACGGCCAGGTCAACATCCTGCTGGTCTGCCTGGTGCTGTGGGACTTCACCCGCCGCCCCGACAGCCGCCTCGCCGGGGCCGGCACCGGACTGGCGGCGGCGATCAAGGTTACCCCGCTGCTGTTCCTGGTGGTGCTCGCCGGGGCGGCCGTCGCCACCCGCGGGCAGGGCACCTGCTGGCTGCGCCGCCTCCTCACCGCCGCCGGCACCTTCGCCGGCGCCACGCTGCTGGCCGCCGCGGCGCTGCCGCACGACTCGCTGCGCTACTGGACCGACTGCGCCTTCGCCCCCGGCCGGTCCGGGTCGGCGGTGAACGTCGCCAACCAGTCCGTCCGCGGCATCGTCGCCCGCGCCCAGCACACTCCGCACCCCACTGCCGTCTGGCTCGTTCTCGCGGTCCTGGTCGCCGCCCTCGGCACCGCCGTCGCTGTCGCGGCCCTGGCGGCGGGTCCGCGCCTGCCCCGCGGCACCGCCTGGGCCGTGGTGGCCGCCGGCGTCACCTCACTCCTGGTCAGCCCGATCAGCTGGACCCACCACTGGGTGTGGGACGTGCCGCTGGTGGTCCTGGTCTGCTACGAGGCGCTCCAGCGGCGTACGCCCGGCTGGTACGCGGGCGCGGCGGCCTGCGTGGTGGCGTTCTGCTGCGCCGCCATGTGGATGCTGCCGCACGGCCCGGGCAGCCCCGAGCTCCGGGAGAACGCGGCGCAGATACTGGTCGCCGCGCTCTACCCGCTGGCCGGGATCGCCTTCCTCGCCACCGCCGCGGCCGTGACGCCGGGCTGGTCGGTGGCGCGGCTGAAGCGGCCGGGCTTCGGCCGCGGGGCACGCACCGAACCGGCGGGGGCGCCGCGCGGCGGGCTGGCCCGGGAGGCGGTCCGGTTCTGCGCGGTGGGCGCGGCCGGCGTCCTGGTCAACCTCGGCGTGTACAACCTGCTGCGGCACTACACCTCCCTGCTGGTGGTGCAGGCCGGGGCGATCGCCACGCTGGCCGCCATCGCGTTCAACTACGTGGGCCTGCGCTTCTTCACCTACCGCGACTGCGACCCGCGCCGCCGGCTGCGCCGGATCACCCTCTTCCTCGCCTTCAGCGTGGTCGGCGCCGCCATCGAGAACGGTGTCTTCTACGGCGAGACCCGCGGGCTCGGCTGGAGCAGCCCGCTGCGCAGCAGCACCGGCAAGGTCGTGGGCATCGCGCTGGCCACCGCGTTCCGCTTCTGGGCGTACCGGACCTGGGTGTTCACCTTCCTGCCCGCCGCCCGGGAGACCCCGCGGCCCGCCGCGGACGAGGGGTCGTAGCAGCGGTATCCCGGCCGCGCCCGTACGGGAGCAGACTGGAGGGTGAGGCGGAGCCCGCCCGGTGGCGGGTACGCCTGCCGGGCACGGGTGTGGGAGGTGCGATGAACGGATCGCCACCGCTGGGCCGGGTCGCGGGTGTGCCGCTGCGGGTGCACTGGAGCGCGCCGCTGCTGATCGTCATCCTGAGCGTCGAACTCGCCTCCGGTGTGCTGCCGGCCTGGGCGCCCGGCCACTCCCACGGGATCTACGACGCGCTGGCCGTGGTCGGCGCGCTGCTGCTGACGGTGAGCCTGGTCGCCCATGAGGCGGCGCACGCGCTGGTCGCCCGCCGGGCCGGGGTCGAGGTGGAGGACGTCACGGTCTTCGCGCTCGGCGGGGTGACCCGGATGGGGACGGCCGGCAAGGCGCGCGACGCCGGCCGGATCGCCGCGGCGGGCCCCCTGACGAGCCTGCTGCTGGGCGCGGTCGGCCTGGGCGCGGCGGCGCTGACCGGCGGCGTGCTGCACTGGACGCTGCCGGCCGCGCTGCTGGCCTGGACCGGCTGGGCGAACGTCCTGCTCGCCGGGTTCAACCTGATCCCGGCCGCGCCGCTGGACGGCGGCCGGGTGCTCCAGGCCGTGGTCTGGCGGCTGCGCGGCGACCGCGAGCAGGCCGCCCGGATCGCCGCGCGCTGCGGCCAGGTGGCCGGTGCGCTGATGGTGGCGGGCGGCTGGCTGGAGTTCCTGACCGGCGGCACCGCGGGGCTGTGGCTCGCGCTGGTCGGCCTGTTCGTGCTGCTGGCCGCCTTCTCCGAAGTGCGCAGGAGCATGCTGTTCGAGGCGGTGCGCGGGCTGCGGGCGTCCGACGCGATGCGGCCGGCGGCCACCGGCCAGGACTGGCAGACCGTGGGCCGCTTCGTCGCCGAGACGGTGCCGCGCGCCGCGGGCCAGCCCGTGGTGCCGGTCACCGACTTCGACGGCCGCTCCAGCGGCGTGGTCACGCTCGCCGCGCTGCGCTCGGTGCCGCCGGCCCGGCGCGAGGAGGTCAAGGTCCGCGACATCGCCGCGCCCCTGGACACCTGCACCCTGGCCGGGCCCGACGAGCAGGTCACCGACGTCCTGGACCACGCGGTCACCACCGCGGGCCGCCCGATCCTGGTCATGGCGGACCGGCACGTCGTCGGGATGATCACCGTGGAGGACCTCATCGCCCTCGCCCGCCGGCGCCCCCACCCGCCGGCCTGGCCGCCGAGCGTCCACAGCCACTGAGCCTGCGGCCGGGCCCGCGCCCGGGCGTCGGGGCCCGGCTAGTTCGTCGGGCCGCAGGCGGAGGTGGAGCCGAGGCGGACGCAGACCGCCATCAGGTGGCCGGGCCCGTCGTAGTACCAGGCGCTGTGGTGGTAGCCGGCGGTGGCGATCTGCTGGGACTCGATCACGTCGGCGCTCGCGTCCGCGTCGTCCTGTATCCAGACGGAGCAGCCCGTGGAGTCGCCCACGGTCTCCCAGCGCATGTAGTCGTGGGCGGGGGAGCCCTGGAGCTCGATCTCCTGCACGACGGCGCACCCGTCGACGGGGATGGTGTCGGTGCCCTCGAACCGCGGGGTCGCGGCGGCGGCCGGGGCGGCGCCGGCGGCGAGCGCGCCCCCGGCGAGGAGCGCGGTGGCGGCCAGGAACGTCGCGGCCCGCTGCGTACCCATCACACGTCCCCCCTCCGCCCGCCGGGGTCCGGCGGGTCAAGGCAGCAGGGTAGCGCGGGCGCGTGGACGCCCCGGCCCGCCGCCCGGTGAGGGGCGGCGGGCCGGGGCGGGAGGAGCGGTCGGGGACGGCTCCGGTCAGCGGCTTAGTAGGGGCCGTTGACGTTGTCGATCGAGCCGTACACGTGGTACGCGTAGTTGCACGCGGCGACGATGTTGGCGACCGGGTCGTAGATGTTCGTCGAGGTGCCGGCCACGTGGTAGGCGTCGAACGTCGGCTGGATGGTCTGGAGCAGCCCCTTCGACGGGGTGCCCGCGGCGGCGTTGGAGTCCCAGTTGTTGATGGCGTTCGGGTTGCCGGACGACTCCCGCATGATGTTGCGGTAGATGCCGTTGTAGGTGCCCGGGATGCCGTTCTGCTTCATGATCGCCAGCGCCTCGTTGATCCACCCGTTCAGGTTGTCCGGGTAGGTCGTGGTGGCGGTGGTGGTGGTCGAGGCGGCGTCGGACGCCGTGGTGCCGGTCGAGGACGCGGTGGAACTGCTGCTCGACGTGCTGGACGCGGTGCTGCTGCTCGTGGAGCTGGAGGACGCGGTCGAGCCGGACGAGGTCGTCGCCGTGTAGCCGGTGCCGGTCGGGACCTTCAGGACCTGGCCGGGCTGGATGACGTACGGGCTGCTGATCTTGTTGAGGTGCGCGAGGGTGGGCCAGCCGCCCGGGGTGTGGTGCGCACGGGCGATCGCGGCCAGCCAGTCACCGCGCTTCACGGTGTAGTCGACGACCTTGTGTACGGCGCGCCCGGAGTGGGTGGCGTCCGCGGTCTGCGGCGCGCTCTTCGCGGCGGACGGCTCCGCGGCCTGGGCGGTGCCGGTGAGCGCGGCGCAGGCGATGGCGGCGAAGGTGCCGGCGACGACGGCGCCGCGGGTGGAGACCAGGCGCTTCCTCAGCGAGTCGGTCGGCTTCGTCGAGCGGTTCTGGGCGTGCTTGGGCATGGCTGCGGACCTCTTCCACGATTGCTTGTCGGCGGTGGTCGGCCCCCCTCTGCATTCCGACCGGCAATTCATTCGATTGATGCGCTGTGGCGAGCACATTGTTAGCAGCCGATAAAAGGGTCCACAATTGCCCTCAGTGCTATGCCGCTTAGTAGACGGCATTGATTTCCGCGTGAGCCGCGAGTCGTCCGCCCGGCTTTTCCCGGGAAGCGCCCGCCGGCGAATGCACTAAGCTTCTTCGTAGGTGATGTGCGTCCTATGCTGTGCATCACGTGAGAGCGGCCGAGGCGCGAACGGGACGTGAGGACGCGGGCGCGGAAAGTGCGGGCGCGTTCCATTCTTAATAATGTCTTAGATGTGCAAAAGGTCTTAAATTGCCTTATGGCGTCGAAGCGGACATAAGGGCGTGCGCCCGGCCGGAGCTATGGGCGATTTGGCGGGTTATGTCACTCCTGTGAATACGCTGAGCGGCGGCATGCGGAAGGGCGGGCCGCAACGGCCCGCCCTTCTGTCCTCGGATGCCCCGCCGGGTGGCTGCCCGGCCGGCTCAGCGCCAGCCCAGCTCCGGCGCCACGTGGGTCAGGATGCTCTCCAGCACGTGCGCGTTGTACTCGACGCCGAGCTGGTTGGGGACGGTGAGCAGCAGCGTGTCCGCCGCCTGGATCGCCTCGTCCTCGGCGAGCAGCTTCACCAGCGCCTCGGGCTCCGCGGCGTACGACCGCCCGAAGATCGCCCGGGTGTTCTCGTCGATCATGCCGACCTGGTCGCGGGATTCGCGGTCCTGCCCGAAGTACGCGCGGTCCCGGTCGTCGGTGAGCGCGAAGATGCTGCGGCTGACCGACACCCGCGGCTCGCGGCTGTGCCCGGCCGCTTGGTACGCCGCCCGGTACGCCTCGATCTGCTTGCGCTGCTGGACGTGCAGCGGCTCGCCCGTCTCGTCGTCCTTCAGCGTGGAGCTCTGGAGGTTCATCCCCAGCCGGCCCGCCCACTCCGCGGTCGCGTTCGACCCCGAGCCCCACCAGACGCGGTCCCGCAGGCCCTCGGAGTGCGGTTCGACGCGCAGCAGCCCCGGCGGGTTGGGGAACATCGGCCGCGGGTTCGGCTGGGCGAAGCCGCCGCCCTCGATGACCTTCAGGAAGGTCTCGGTGTGGCGGCGGGCCATGTCCGCCTCCGTCTCGCCCTCCGCGGGCGCGAAGCCGAAGTACCGCCACCCGTCGATGACCTGCTCCGGTGACCCGCGGCTGATGCCGAGCTGCAACCGGCCGCCCGAGATCAGGTCCGCCGCGCCCGCGGTCTCCGCCATGTACAGCGGGTTCTCGTACCGCATGTCGATCACGCCGGTGCCGATCTCGATGGTCGAGGTGCGCGCGCCGATCGCGGACAGCAGCGGGAAAGGGCTGCCCGCCTGCCGCGCGAAGTGGTGCACCCGGAAGTAGGCGCCGTCCACGCCCAGTTCCTCGGCCGCGACCGCCAGGTCGATGGACTGGTGCAGGAAGTCGGCGGCCGACCGGGTCCCGGAGTGCGGGTTCGGCGACCAGTGCCCGAACGAGAGGAATCCCATCTTCTTCACGTGCCCTTGAACCACCGGCGGCCCCCGTTTGATTCCCGCCCCGCAACGGCCGCCGCGATTCCCCCCCTTCCGGCGGAATGCGGAATACCCCAACTCCGTTGCGGGGCGGCGGCGGAGTTTATTCGTGGGCGCTGAGCACGCCGCCGTCGCTGAGCACGATGTAGACGCCGTTGGCGTCGAGGCCGACGTCCTGCTGGTCGGCGTCGATCGTCGCGTCGACCGCGCCGTCGTTGCCGATGACCTGCGCGCGGAAGTGCAGCTCGCCGACCTTCGTCACCTTGACCGTCCAGTCGCCGGCCACCTTGAACGTGCCCGGGCCCTGGTTGTCGCCGCCCATCCAGGCGTGCAGCTGCCCGTCCAGGCTCAGCACGATGAACTCGTCGTTCGCGTCGATCCCCGCGTCGTGGCCGTGCGTCTCCAGCGTCACGAACGGCTCGCCGTTCGCGGTGACGTCGGCGCGGTAGTGCTCGTCGCCGAGCTGGTAGATCGCGGCCTTGCTCCCGTCCGGCAGGGTCTGGGTGCGGATCGGGCGCTGCGAGGTGCCCGTGCCGCCGGTGGTGCTGCTGCCGGAGGTGGTGCCGCCGGAGGTGCTGCCCGTGGTGCCGCCGGCCTTGCCGACCGGCTGGGCGGGGGCGTCGGTCGTGGCGGAGGCCGCCGGCTGCTGCGTCGCCCCCGTCGTCGAGGAGGACGCGGTGCTGCCGGCCGGCGCCGACGGCTTGCCCGTGCCCGCCGCGTCCGACGCCGCGTCGGACGGCCCGCACGCCGAGGCGAGGAACACGGCGGCGGTACCCAGGACGGTGGCGGCGACAACGTGGCGGCGGTTCAGGCGGTTCATGCGGTTCCCCAAAGGTCGAACGGTCCAGTGGATCAACTGACACCCGCCAAGACCGCCCGCCGCCCCTCCCGGGTTTCCGCTGTCCGCCCCCTGTGACATGACGGTGACGGCACCCCCACACGGCAACGAACCGGTTCCGCCGCCTCGAGGGCGCCGGGCGAACGGCGCCCCACCCGGCGGAAGTTGCAAAACCGGGCCCCGCGGGCGACAGATGGCCAAGAGCGGGTAAAACTCGCACGTCTGAACGACGAACAGGCCGCGGACAGCTGATACAAAGCTACGTCGGCTCTCGCCGTGGGCGAGCCGCCATGCAAGGGGGGCTTTGCGTGGAGTTCCGTTCGGGGGGCACTTCCGTGTGCGTGGTGGTCAGTGCGCCTGTGTGGCCGGCCGAGGCGCAGAAGAAGGAGAAGCGTTGATGGGGATAGCCAGGCGCGTAAGTCGGCGCCGGGGGGTGCTCGGCCCGGTCGTGGCCGCGGCGGCACTCGCGGTGGTCGGGGCGTCCGCGCCCGCGGCCGTCGCGGACAGCGGGGGAGGCGGCGGCGCGGCGCCGCAGCGGGTCGGCACGGCGCCGCACCTGCCGAAGGGCGCCGTGCGGACGGCGGCGCCCAGCGGCGCCACCGCGATCGAGTTGGGCGTCGAGCTCGCCCCGCGGGACCCGGCCGCGCTGCGTACGTTCATCGCGGACGTGTCCACACCGGGCTCGCCGCTGTACCACCACTACCTGGCCACCGGCGAGTTCGGCCCCAGGTTCGGCCCGAGCGCCGCGACCGTGCGGCAGGTCCGTGCGGCCCTGGCCGCCCAGGGCCTGACCGCGGGCAAGCTGTCGGCCGACGGCATGACGCTGCCGGTGCACACCACCCTCGCGACCGCGGCCAAGGCGCTGCACACCGGCTTCACCGGTTTCCGTACCGCCGACGGCCGCAGGGGCGTCGTCAACACGGCCGCCCCGCAACTGCCCGCCCAGGCGGCGCCCGCGGTGGCCGGGGTCACCGGCCTGGACACGCTCGCGCACCTCACCCCGCACCTGTCGCCGCAGGTGCGGAAGGCCGCCGCGTCCACCGCCACCGCCAGTGCCGGCACCGGCGCCCGCACGGTCGCCCCGGCCGTGACCGGCCGCACGCCGGCCCTGTGCTCCTCGGCGAAGTCGGCCCTCACCGCGGCCGGCGCCGTCGACACCCAGGCGTACTGGAGCCCCCGTTCGCTGGCCACCGCCTACGGCATGGCCGACCAGCCGGACGTCGGCACGGGCGTGTCCGTCGGCATCTTCGAGCTGGAGAACTACGGCACCAAGGACATCGCGGCCTACCAGTCCTGCTACGGCACGAAGGTCTCCGTCAGCGCCGTGAAGGTGGACGGCGGCCCGACGGCGCCGGCCGACACCGTCGACGCGTACGGCTCGCAGGTCGGCGTGGAGTCGGCCCTGGACATCGAGGACCTGATCGGCCTCGTCCCGCAGGCGTCCCTGGTCGTCTACCAGGGCCCCGACGCGGCGGCCGCGAGCGACCAGGACGTGCTGGACGTGTACCAGAAGATGGTCACGGACAACAAGGTCAAGGTCATATCGACCAGTTGGGGTGCCTGCACCGCCGACCAGTCCAGCGCGTTCCTCCAGGGCGAGAACCAGATCTTCGCCGAGGCCGCCGCCCAGGGCCAGACCGTGACGGCCGCCTCCGGCGACGACGGTTCCGGCGACTGCTGGTACGACGGGAACGGCGACGGCACCAACGACGACCCGAACGGCGGCCGCGTCGCCGTGGACGACCCCGCCGGACAGCCCTACGTGCTGGGCGTCGGCGGCACCACCATGACCGGCTCCAAGGCCACCCAGAGCGCCTGGAACAGCGAGGGCGGCGCCACCGGCGGCGGCGTCTCGTCGTACTTCTCCATGGACGCCGCCAGCGGCTACCAGGCCGACCGGCGGGGGGCCGGGTACTTCGACGCCTGCTCCGCCGGCGTGGACAAGGACTGCCGGCAGGTTCCGGACGTGGCCGCGCTGGCCGACCCTGACCAGGGCTACCTCGTCGACTGGGGCGAGGCGTCCAAGGACCCGGCGGACGCGGGCTGGTACATCATCGGCGGCACCAGCGGCGCCTCCCCGACCTGGGCGGCCCTGGCCGCGCAGGCCGACCTCGACCTCGGCTGCGCCGCCGACGGGCCGATCGGCTTCGCCAACCCCGCGCTCTACCGGCTCCCGTCGAGCGCCTTCCACGACATCACCGACGGCACCAACATCGTCCCTGGCCAGAACCTCCAGCCCCCCGGCCTCTACACCGCAGGCCCCGGATACGACCTGACCACCGGCCTGGGCACGCCGCAGAACGCGCGCACCACGATCGCCGCGCTGTGCCAGGCCGTCTCCCCGACCGTCGGGAGCACCTTCACCCCGGTCAACCCCGCGCGGGTGCTGGACACCCGCGCCAAGATCGGCGTGACCACCACGACCCCGGTCGCGGCTGGCGCCAAGGTCGCCCTCCAGGTCGCGGGCAGCGCGGGCGGCGCGGTGCCGTCCTCCGGCGTCGCCTCCGTCGTGCTCAACGTCACCGCCACCGCCGAGACCACCGGCGGCCACTTGATCGCGTACCCCGACGGCGGCACCCAGCCCACCTCGTCCAACCTCAACTGGACGCCCGGGCGCAACATCCCGAACCTGGTGATCGTGCCGGTCGGCGACGACGGCAAGGTCGACCTGGTCAACGCCTCGTCCGGCACCGTGCACTTCGTCGCCGACGTCTTCGGGTACTTCTCCACCGCGTCGTCCGGCGCCACGTACTACCCCGCGGGCCCGACCCGGGTGCTGGACACCCGCGCCGCGGTCGGGGTCGGTACGACGACGCCGGTGAAGGCGAACGGCACGGTGGCCCTCAAGGTCGCCGGCGCGGGCGGGGTGCCCGCCACGGGTGCCACCGCCGTCGTCCTCAATGTGACGGCCACCGCCGAGGCGTCCTCCGGCCACCTCATCGCCTACCCGGGCGGCACCACCCGGCCCGACTCCTCCAACCTCAACTGGATCGCGGGCAAGTCCGTACCGAACCTGGTGGTCGTGCCGATCGGCGCGGACGGCACGGTGGACCTGTACAACGCCAGCTCCGGTACGACCCACTTCGTGGCCGACGTCTTCGGCTACTACCGGGCCGATACCGGCGGCGCCCTCTTCCACCCGGCCGGGCCGGTCCGGCTGCTCGACACCCGCAACGGCACCGGGGCGCCCAGCGCCGGGCAGCTCGCCTCCACCGGGTCGCTGTCGCTCAGCCTCGCCGACGGCGGCGCTCTGGCCGGCGCCAAGGCGGTCGTCCTCAACGTGACCGTCGTGAACGGGACCAAGGGCGGCGTCCTCACGGTGTGGCCCGACGGGCAGACCCGGCCCACCTCGTCCAACCTCAACTGGTCGGCCGGGCAGACCATCGCCAACCTCGTGACGGTCCCGGTGGTCGACGGCAAGGTCGACTTCCACGCCAGCGCCGGCTCGGTCGACGTGGTCGCCGACCTCTTCGGCTACTACGCCTGACCCTCCGCAGCACTCAGCAGCACCGCGCGCCTCCCGGCCCACCCGGCCGGGAGGCGCGCCTGCGTGCGGGCGCGGCCGGCGGGGCTTGACGGCGGCGCTTGACGGCGGGGTCGGACGGTCGGGTCAGACGGCGCGGCGGGCGCGGGGGGAGGGGCGGGCCGGCGGGCTGACGGCGTCGTTGAGGGCGGTGAGGCCGGTGACGAGGGCCTGGCGGGCCTCGGGGGACATCAGGCCCATCGCCCGGCCGAGGGCCTGCTCGCGGCGGTGCCGGATCGTCCGGAGGTGGGCGGCGCCGGCCTCGGTGAGCTCGAGCTCGACCTCGCGGCGGTCCTGCGCGCCCGCGGCCCGGCGCAGGAACCCGGCCGCCTGGAGGCGGTCGCACAGCCGGGTGACGGAGGGAGCCGCGGCCGACAGCGCACGGCCGAGGCCGGTGAGGTTGATCCCGGGCTCGCGCTCGACGACGTACAGCACCCGGGCCTGGGCGGCCGACAGCGGCGCGGTGCTGTAGTCGCGGCGGCCCCGCTCCCACGCGATCTCCAGGAGCTCCAGCACCTCGCCGAGCTCGCCGACAGCAGGGGACGCGAGCCGGCGCACAGCGGCCGAGGCCTCGTCCATGTGACACTCCCCAGTGAGCCGTTTCGGGCTCTTTCCTTCTGTTCGCTCCAGCAGTCGCCTGGACGACGATATGTCAACGAAAGTGGGACCGATAGCGTTGGACAGACCCGGGACGGTCGAAGGCCGCCTGCGTGAGGCGCAGCCCCACGAGATCTTCGAGGTGATCCGCGCCACGATCGAGCGCCGCCACCGCGCGCACACGGTGGAACTGCTGATGGCGGACTACGCGGTGACCAGGCTCCAGCCGGTGGACGCGCTGCCGCACACCCGTGCACCGCTGTCGGTCCACGACACCGCGCCGGGCCGCGCGTTCGGCGCCCAGGAGCCGTACGCGGTGCCCGACGCCCCGGCCGCCGCGGTGGCGGTGCACCTTCCGGTCAGCGTACGCGGCGACCGGCTGGGCGTGCTGAGCGTCACACTGCCGGACGCCGACGGCGCGGGCCCGACCGCACAGACCGTCGGCGAACTCCAGGCGTGCGCGGACGCGCTCGCGCACGAACTGGTCGTCGCCGGGCGGGACACCGACCTGTTCCTCCAGGCACGCCGGGCCGAACGGCTCACCCTGGCCGCGGAGATGCAGTGGCAACTGCTGCCCGGCCGCGCGTGCGCCCGGCCCGAGTACACCCTCGGCGCCCAGCTCGAACCGGCCTACGCCATCTTCGGCGACAGCTTCGACTGGTCCTCCTCGGCCGACCACCTGCACGTCACCGTGAACAACGGCATGGGTGAGGGCATACAGGCCGCGCTGCTGACCAACCTCGCGGTCAGCGCGCTGCGCAACGCCCGCCGCGCCGGGCTGTCCCTCAGCGACCAGGCGTACCTGGCCGACCAGGCCGTCTACGGGCAGCACCAGGGGGACCAGTACCTGGCGGCGCTGCTGCTGCGCTTCGACCTGCCGACCGGGAACGTGGAGGTCATCGACGCCGGCTCGCCCCGGATATGGCGGGTGCGCGAGGGTGCCGTCGACCTGGTCGAGCTGGAGCCCCAGATGCCGCTGGGGATGTTCGAGGACACCGTCTACGAGCCGCAGTCGTTCACCGTCCTGCCCGGCGACCGCCTGCTGTTCATCAGCGACGGCGTCTACGACGCGCTCTCCCCGGGCGGCGAGAAGTACAGCCTGCGGGCGCTGGTGCGGTCGATCAACGAGACACGGCTGCTGCCCGCCTCGCAGGTGCCGCGGGCCATCCTCCAGAACCTGCTGGGCCACCGCGGTCCGGGGCCGGCGGCCGACGACGCCCTGGTGATGTGCCTGGACTGGACCGGCCGCCCCGACGGGGGAGCGGGGGCCTGACGTCCGGCCGCCTGCGGCGTCGCGCGTACCGTTTCCGCGTCGCCGCAGGTGGCAACCGCCCCAGGTCCGGGCGGCTTTCCGCACGGGCGGCGGGCGGGGGCGGGTTGTCATCGCGTACGGGGTGAGCGATAGTTGCCGCACGGCAAATGAATTCGCCTCCTACGGAAAGTTGGTGCGGCTCGCCGCGTGCGAGCCGGCGTTCATGACCTCTGTCGAGGGAACTCCCGCCGCAAGGCCCGGGCCCGGCGCCACCGCCGGTCTGTGGGCACTGGCCCCCTACCCCGTCCTCGTGGCCGACCCGGCCGGCACCGTGCTGCGGGCCAACCCCGCCGCCCGGCTGCTGCTGAGCGGAGCGGAGCCCGGCGCGAACATGGCCGACGCCGTGCCGGCCTGGCTGTCCCGGGCCCACGCCGAGGCGGCCCCGCACGTCCGGGTGCCCGGCGACGCTGACCGGCCGGGCGCGCCCCTCGCACCGGCCGCCGGCCCGATCGGGGAGCGGCGCTTCGAGGCGTACCCGACCCCGGGCGAGTCCGGCGAGGTCGTCTGGTGGATGGTCGACGGCACCGAACGGCGGCGCGCCGAACAGGCCCTCGCCGCCGAGCGGGAGCGCACCGGCTTCCTCGTCGAGGCGTCCAACGTCCTGCTCGCCTCGCTGAACCCCGACCGCTGCATGGCGGCCACGGTCACGCTGGCCGCCGAGCACCTCGCGGACGCGGCCGTCGTCGTCGCGCCCCCCTCCCGCGGCAAGCTGCTGACCGTCTCCGCCGTGGCGGGCCAGGACGCCGTACGCCGCCAGGTGGCGGCCGACCCCGCCGTCCTGCCCGGGCTCAGCGAGGCGCTCCAGGGCTTCCCGCCGCTGCCCTCGCGGTGGATCGACGGCGCCCTGCTGCCCGACTGGCTGCTGCCCGAGGGCTGCGCCGGCCCCATCGGGTCGATCGTCGTCACCCCCCTGCCCGGCCACGGGGTGTCCGCCGGGGCGCTGGTGCTGCTGCGCGCCGGCCGCCCCGCCCGGTTCAGCGAGAGCGAGGAGGACTTCGCGCGGCTGTTCGCCGCCCGGGCCGGCGCCGCACTGTCCGCCGCCCGCCTCTACAGCGAGCAGAGCGCGATCACCCGCACGCTCATGCGCGAACTGCTGCCGCCCACGCTCCAGCGCGTCAACGGCGTGGAGTTCGCCGGCGGCTACCGCGCCGCGGAGAGCCACGAGCGGGTCGGCGGCGACTTCTACGACGTCCACCCCGGACCCGGCACCGACGACGCCTCGCTGGTGGTGCTCGGCGACGTGTGCGGCAAGGGCCTGGACGCGGCCGTACTGACCGGCAAGATCCGCAGCACCCTCCAGGCGCTGTCCCCGCTGGGCGACGACCACCGGCGGATACTCGAACTCCTCAACGGCTCCCTGCTCAACTCCCACCACACCCGCTTCGCCACCATGGTGCTCGGCTCGGTGCGCCGGCACGACAACGAGGTGCGGCTGCGGCTCACTTCGGCCGGCCACCCCGCCCCGCTGGTGGTGCGCCTGGACGGCAGCGTCGAGGAGGTGCCCACCCGCGGCACCCTGATCGGCGCCCTGCCGGCCATTGAGGCGCACTCCGCGCAGGTCGTCCTCCAGCCCGGCGAGACCTGCCTGCTGCACACCGACGGGTTCACCGAGGCGCGCGGCGGCCCGCTCGGCAGCGAGATGTTCGGCGAGGAGCGGCTGAAGCGGGCGCTGTCGGAGTGCGCCGACCTGCCCGCGGAGGCGATCGTGGAGCGCATCCAGATGCTGGCGTTCCAGTGGCTGCACGACGGCAGCCACGACGACATGGCCCTGGTCGCCATCGGCGCGCCCCGCACCACCCATCTCAGTGCGGTGGACGGGCACACCCGGGGCAGGTACACGGTATGACCGTAGAAGCCGCCGAGCAGGACCCCGCCGGGCAGGACCCCGCCGGGCAGGGACCCGGCAAGCAGGGAGCCGCTGGGCAGGCGCGCCCCGCTGAGCAGGCGCGCCCCGCGCCCGACCCGTTCCGCGCGGTGCGCGACCCGCTGTGGACCGCGGTGGTCGACCGGGACGAGCACCGGGCCGCCGCCCTCGTCCTGGGCGCACTCCAGGAGGGCGCGGACGCCGAGGCGATCCTGCTGGACCTGCTGGCCCCGCTCCAGACGAAGGTCGGCGCCGAATGGGCCGCCAACCGCCTGAGCGTCGCCCAGGAACACGCCGCGAGCGCCATCACCGAACGCGTCATCGCCGCCCTCGCCCACCACCCGGCCGCGCGCGCCACGCCCCGCCGCGGCCGGGTCACCGTGGCGTGCGTGGACCACGAGTGGCACGCCCTGCCCGCCCGCCTCCTCGCGGAGGTCCTCACCCTGCGGGGCTGGCAGGTCGACTTCCTCGGCGCCCAGGTGCCCACCCCGCACCTGATCGCCCACCTCCACGCCGGCGCGCCGGACGCGGTCGCGCTGTCCTCCTCGCTCCCGACCCGGCTGCCCACCGCCCACGCGGCGATCACCAGCTGCCAGGCGATCGGCCTGCCGGTCATCGTCGGCGGCGCCGCCTTCGGCCCGGACGGCCGCAACGCCCGCCTGCTCGGGGCGAACGCCTGGGCCCCCGACGCGCGCTCCGCCGCCAGGCAGCTCGCCGACGGCATCCCCGCGCCCGACCTGGCCGCCGGACGGCAGCCGATCGACGACCTGCCGCACCTCGCCGACCAGGAGTACACGCTCGTCGCCCGCGCCCAGCCGACCCTGGTCAGGGAGGTGCTGGCCCAACTGGAGTCCCACCTGCCGGCCATGGCCTCCTACACCGCGCAGCAGCGCGAGCGCACCGCCGAGGACCTCGCGCACATCGTCGAGTTCCTCACCGCGGCCCTGTACTGCGACGACGACGAGCTGTTCGCCGGCTTCATCACCTGGACCGCGGACGTCCTCACCGCGCGGAACGTGCCGGCGCGGTCCCTGCGGCCGGCCCTTACCGTCCTAGCCGCCGAACTGCGGGACTTCCCGCGGTCCGTGCGGCTGCTCGACGGCGCCCGCCGCGCCCTGGACGCCATGGCCGCACCGACCGGACCACCCCCCGGAGCACCAGCGTGACCCTGCCGCACCTCCCCTTCGCCGTCACCGTCGAGGCCGGCCCGCGCGCCGTCCACCTGCGGATCTGCGGCGACCTCGACGACGACAGCGCCGAGGTGCTGGTGCACCGCGCCGCCCACTGCGTCAGCACCCACCCGGACCTGCGCGACCTGCACCTGGACTGCGCCCAACTGCGGTTCTGCGACTCGTCGGGGCTCTCGGCGCTGCTGATGGTCCACCGTACGGCCGGCGCCGCGGGAGTCGGCCTCCACCTGGACCACGTGCCCCCGCTCCTGGAGCGGTTGTTGGCCATCACCGGGGTCCGCGGCCTGTTCCGCACCGGGGGCGAGGACGCGGCGCGGCAGCCGGATCGGTGAACGGGCCGCTCAGTGAGGGCTGTTGCCGACGCCGTGGGTGAGGACCGGTAGGGCGGTCGCGGTGGCCGGCGGGCGGTGGCTCCTGCGGTAGGCGAGCGGGGACAGGCCCAGCCGGGCGTGGAAGTGCCGGCGCAGCACGGTCGGGTCGACGAAGCCGGTGGCCGTGGCGATCCGCGCGACCGTCAACTCGCTGCTCTCCAGCAGGTGGCGGGCATGGTCCAGGCGGCTGCGCACCAGCCACTGCAACGGGCTCGTGCCGACCTCGGCGCGGAAGCGCCGGGTGAAGGTGCGTTCGCTCATGTGGGCGTGGCGCGCCAGGTCCTGGAGGGTGAGCGGCTCCGCGAGGTGGTCCATGGCCCAGCGGCGGGTGGCCGACGTGGAGCGGTCCGCCTCCTTCGGCACCGGGCGCTCGATGAACTGCGCCTGGCCGCCCTCCCGCCAGGGCGCCACCACGCACCGCCGGGCCGCCGCGTTGGCCACGGCCGTGCCGTGGTCCCGGCGGACGAGGTGGAGGAACAGGTCGATGCCGGCCGCGCCGCCGGCGCCGGTCAGCACGCGCCCGTTGTCCACGAAGAGGATGTCCGGGTCGACCGCCACCTCCGGGAACAGCCGGGCGAGCCGGTCGCACAGGGTCCAGTGGGTGGTGGCGCGCAGGCCGTCCAGCAGCCCGGCGGCCGCGAGCAGGAACGCCGACGTGCACAGGCTGACGATGCGGGCCCCGGGGGCGATCCGGGCCAGGGCCGCGGCCACGTCGGCGGGCAACTCGCCGGTGGCGAGCAGGTGTTCGCCCGGCTCCTGGGTGGCGATCACCACGGTGCCGGCGCGTTCGAGCAGCGACTCGTCCTCGTCGGGCAGGACGCGGAAGCCCTCGCTCGTACGGACCGGTGCGCCGCCGAGCGAGCAGGTCAGCACCGAGTACAGGCGCTCACCGGCCGGGTCCAGGGCTTCGTTGAGGACGCGGGCGGCGATCCCCAGGTCCATCGGCATGACGTGGTCCAGTGCGAGGACGGCGACGAGGTGCGGCATGGCCGGAATAGTACGACAGGTGGCTCCCCGGCCACTGACCGCTCCGGGGCGGACCCCGCGAACCTTGAGGCACACCGAGGCCAGAGGCCCGGCGGGTGGACCCGGGCCTGGGATAAGGACCCGGGTCCGTACCTGTGACCTGCGAGAGAACGACGAGGGGCGCGAGAGACATGAGCGGCAAGGACAAGGGTGTGGCGGAGCAGACGATGCGGGCGGTGACCGTCGACCGGTTCGGCGGCCCGGAGGTGCTGGCCGTCGGCCGGGTCGCGCGCCCCGAGCCGCTGCCGACCGAGGTGCTGGTGCGGGTGCACGCCGCCGGGATCAACCCGGTGGACTGGAAGACGCGCGCGGGCCAGGGCATGGCCGGGTTGCAGAAGTTCCCGCTGATCCTCGGCTGGGACATCTCCGGCGTCGTCGAGGCCGTCGGCTTCGGCGTCACCACGCTCGCACCGGGCGACGAGGTGTACGGCATGCCGTGGTTCCCGCGCCCGGCCGGCGCCTACGCGGAGTACGTCACCGCGCCCTCGCGCCAGTTCGCCCGCAAGCCCGCCTCCCTCAGCCACGTCGAGGCCGCGGCGCTGCCGCTGGCGGTGCTCACCGCCTGGCACGCCCTGGTGGACACCGCCCGCGTCACCGCCGGGCAGCGGGTCCTGGTGCACGCGGCGGCGGGTGGCGTGGGCCACCTGGCGGTGCAGATCGCCCGGCACCTCGGTGCGGAGGTGGTCGCCACCGCCCGCGCGCCGCGGCACACCTGGCTGAAGGAACTGGGCGCGGACGAGGCGATCGACTACACCGCCGGTCCCTTCGAGCAGGCCACCGCGCCCGTCGACGTCGTCATCGACCTGGTCGGCGGCACCGACGCCACCGACGTCCGCTCGGTCGCGGTGACCAGGCCCGGCGGCCTCGTCGTCTCCATCCCCGGCGGTGTCTCCCCCGCGCTGGCGGCCGCGGCCGCCAGCGCGGGGGTCCGCACCAGCCCGCTCCTCGTCGAACCCGACGCCCCCGCCCTCACCGCTGTCGCCGCCCTCGTCGAGTCCGGCGCGCTGCGCGTCGAGGTCGAGCGCACCTTCCCCCTCGACCAGGTTGCCGAGGCCCACCGCCTCGGCGAAGCCAACCGCACCCGCGGCAAACTCGTCCTCGACCTCGCGTAGCCCGCTGACGGTGTCGCCACCCGACCCGGCCCCGCACCGGGTTTCCCGGCGCGCGCAGGGCGGGTGACAGCCAGACGTGACCGATGTGAAAGAGGTGCCCCCTAGCGTGATGAGGGAGCCCGACACCCGCCGTGCCGAGGGGAATCGCCGCCCCGTAGGCACGGCGCGGTTGCCGGCGCACCCAAGAACACCACAGACGAGTGGAGACTCAATGAACGTGAAGAGGTCAGTGCGACGCCGTGTCGCAGGTATCGGTGGCTGCGTGCTCGCGGCACTCGCGATGTCCTTCGCCGGCGTCGGTAGCGCCCAGGCCGACGACACGCCCCCCACCGTGTTCAGGAACGTGGCGACCGGCGGCTGCCTCGACGACAGCCTCGCGTACGGCGTCCGCGCGTTCGCCTGCAACGGAACGACCTTCCAGCAGTGGGTCCAGGTGGACGCCGGGAGCTTCGGCTTCAACAACCGCTTCTTCCGGAACGTGGCCACCGGCCGCTGCCTCGACGACAGTGTCGCCGGGCTGCGGACGCTGAACTGCAACTCCCTCGACTACCAGGTCTGGATTCCGAACGCCGACATCAGGAACAGGCACACGGGCAACTGCCTCGATGACAGCTCCATCGGCCTGCGGATGATCCCGTGCAACGGCCTCAACTTCCAGCAGTGGCAGGGCAGCTACGTGTGACGTGATCCGGTACCGGCCTGCTCGGCGTGTCCTGGGGGTTCCGGCACACGGGCGGGCCACCGGACCACCGGCACTTCAGCGGACCGCCCGCAGGGCGGCGCGTGCCTCGGCCTCTTCGGGGGAACCGAGTTCGGCGAAGATCCGCAGTGCTCGTTCCAGCGGGGGCACGGCAGCGGGCGCGGTCAGGGCACGGCCCTGCAACAGCAGGGAGCGGGCCGCGCCGACCCGCTGGCCGGCTCTTTCGTGGGCGCGCGCGGCCCGGCGGGCCAGGTCCGCGGCTGCCTCGCTGTCGGCTTGGGCGAACCGGGCCTCGGCCAGGGCGAGGAGCGCGGTGCCCTCGCGGTCGGCGAAGCCGTGCTCCCGGATGACGGCGACGGCGGTCTCGGCGTGCGCGACAGCGCCGTCCAGGTCGCCCAGTCCGGCTGCCGCCCGGGACAGGCCGGTGCGGGCAGTGGCTTCCAGATGCCGTAGGCCGCCCTCCAGCGCGAGGTCGAGGGCTCGCGCGCACAGGGTCCGGGCGTCCTCGAAATGTCCGAAGTGCGCATGCACCATGCCCGCGTTGGCCAGTGCCTCCGCCTCCACGAGATGGTCACCGACCGTGCTGCTGATCTCGGCGGCAGCCCGTGCCGCGGCCAGGGCCTGTGCCTCGTGCCCCAGATCGGCGTGGGACTTGGACAGGTAGCGGTGGCAGTCCACCACACGTCCGGTGTCGTTGCTCTCCCGCAGCGTGGGCAGTGCCTGCTCGGCGTGGGCCAGGGACTCCGGGAGCCGGCCCAAGGCGTGGGTGACCGACGCGAGGCTGACAAGTGCCTGGGCCTCCTCATGGCGGCCCTCCGCCAACGCCAGACCCGCGTGCAAGCGGTCGTACGCCGCGCCGGTCCTTCCCAGCCGGAAGAGCACCGCGCCGAGGTTGAGGAGGTTGCTGAACCGGCCGTACGCGTGCCCCAGGCGGTCGTTGAGGTCCAGGACCTCGCCGAGGTGATCGGCGCTCTCCCGCAGCCTGCCCGCCCGCCAGTACGCGGCGGCCAGCCCGTTGAGTGCCAGCGCGGTCAATTCCGGCCGGCCCGCCTCGTCGGCGAGGTCGCGGGCCCGCAGGTAGAGGGGCACGGCGTCGGCGACCCGGTTGCCGTGGGTGTGCAGGTCGGCGAGGTTCAGCCGCACCGCGGCCAGGGCCGCGGCATCGCCCTCGGCGTCGGCGGCAGCAAGGGCGGCTTCCGCGGACGTCTGCCACTCCTGGGTACGTTTGCTCCGCCAGAAGTACCCCCGCAGGCGATCGGCCAGCAGCCAGGAAAGCGGACGGGGACCGTGCTGGGCGGCGTGCACGACGGCCGCCACGAGAGCCGCGCACTCGGCGTCGAGCCAGGCGGTCGCGCGGGCGGCGTCGGCGCCGAACCGCGGGACCGGCGCCGCGGGCGTGCCCGGTGGGGGCGCCAGCCGCACCCACCGGGAGTAGATCGTGTCGGCGGCGGCGTCCACCCCGTGCAGGTACCAGGTGAGCAGGCGCTCCCGTGCACGGCACCGGTTCTCCGGCGGCTCGTCCGCTTCGGCCCGCTCCCAGGCGTACTCGCGCAGCAGGTCGTGCATCCGGTACCGGTCAGGGCTCTCCTCCTCCAGCAGGTGCAGGGTGGCGAGCGTCCTCAGCGAGGAGCGGACGGTGCCGGGGGGACGGGCGGTCAGCGCGGCGACGGCGGCGGACCCGAACCGGGTGCCGGGCACGAGGCCGAGATGGCGGAACAACCGGGCACATTCGTCGTCGAGTTGGTCGTAGGACCAGGACAGCACCGTGCGCGGATCAGTGGCGGGGTCGCTGGTGACCGCCAGGACGTCCAAGCTGCCCTGTACGCCCTCGCGGGCCGCGAAGTCGTCCGCGATCTCGGCCAGCCGGACGCCGGGGTGGCGCGAAGCGGCATCGGCGACGATGCGCAGCGCGAGCGGCAGCCGCCCGCACACGCGGATCAGCCGTGCGGCGGCGTCGGGTTCGGCCCCGACCCGCCGGGCGCCGGCTCCCGCCGCGAGCACCCGGACGCAGTCCGGTTCGGGCAGTTCGGACAGCGGGATGGACCGGGCACCCTCCCTCACGCTCAGCCCGCTGAGACGGTTGCGGCTGGTGACGACCACCGTGCCGCCTGGACCGGTCAGCAGCGGGCGCACCTGTTCCGCGCTGCGGGCGTTGTCCAGGACGAGCAGGACCCGGCGGTCCGCCAGCGTGCTGCGCCACAGCGCGGCGCGCCCGTCGACGCCCGGCGGTATCCGGTCGGCCGGGACGCCGATGTCCGCCAGGAGCATCCCGAGCGACTCGTGCGCGGACAGCGGCGCCCCCGGCCCGTAGCCGTGCAGGTCCAGGTGGAGTTGGCCGTCGGGGAAGCGGTCCACCACCCGGTGGGCCCATCGCACCACCAGGGCGGTCTTGCCCATGCCGCCGGCGCCGTGCACGACTGCGACAGGGGCCCGGCCGGAAGTGTCGGCGCAAGGGACGAGGAGGCCGTCAAGAGCCGCGGCCTCCTGGGTCCGGCCCACGAACCCCTCGGCCGGGGGCGGAAGCTGACGCGGAACAGGTGGGCTGTCGCGGTGCGTGGCGGGGGACGGCGGTGCGTGCGGCCCCGGCGGCAGGAGGCCGGCTTCTCGCGGCTGCGGTGGAGACACCTCCTGGCGCAGCAACCGCTGGTGCAACTCCTGCAGGCGGGGGGAGGGATCAGCGCCCAACTCCTCGGCCAGCAGGCGGCGCAGCCGCTCGTACGCCTGGAGCGCCTCGGCCTGCCGGTCTGCCGCCAGCAGCGTCGTCAGCAGCCGTGCCCACAGCGATTCGCGCAGCGGGTACCTGGCGGTCAGCTCTCTCAGGCGGGCTATCGGTTCGCCTGGCGGCTGCCCGGCGCCGAGCGCGAGACCGAGATCGAGATGGCGTTCGGACGCGGTGAGGAAGCGCTCGGTGAGGGCGGGGGCGTACTCGCGCTCCAGTGAGGTCGAACCGGCGTCGGCCAGCGGCGTGCCGCGCCACAGGCCGAGCGCCCGGGTCAGCAGCTCGTGGGCGGTCGCGCCGTCGGCGGCGGAGGCAGCCTCCAGCAACTCCTGGAAGAGGAGGGCGTCCACCTGCGCAGGGAGGACGTCGAGCCGGTAGCCGGCGTCGGTGGTGAGGATGGCGTCGGCTCCCAGCAGGTGCCGCAGCCTCAGCACGTAGGTCTGCAGGGAGCCCCGCGGGTTCGCCGGCTGCTGTTCGTCGAAGACGCCGGAGGCGAGTGCGTCGAGAGGAACGACCTGTCCTGCCGACAGGGCCAGGCCGGTCAGGAGCGCACGGAGCCGGCCCGCGGGGACCGCGACGGGGCAAGCGCCGACGGTGACCTCGTAGGGCCCCAACAGCCGCACCGCCAACGCCTGGGCCCGCCGCCGCATCCGTACTCTCCATTCCTGCCCGCCCCCGTAGTAGACGGGTACGCCGCCTGCTCCGGTTGCGGGCCGTGCCGTCCAGCGGCGGCGGGCGTCAGCTCACGGGCTCGGCCTCGGCCACGCGGCCATCATGTGGATCAACAAGTGGGCGACGGTCGTCTTCGGCATCCTGAACCTGGTGGTCGTCGGCTTCCTGGTCGACACCGTCGAGGAGGACGAGGTGCTGGACACCCCGGCCGGGAACCGGTCCACGTCGCGGGCTTCCCGGTCACCGCGGTGGGCAGCAACGGCGCGGGGGACGCTCATGCCGGCGCGTTCCTCGCGCTGCTCTCCCTCGGGCGGGCCCTCGCGGAGGGCTGAACGGTGAATTAGCGGCGCCCGTCATACATGACGCCGGGGTGCGCGAGATTGTATTTCGCTGTCATTGTCGGGCCGGTTTTCCGCTCGGAAAAGGTACCGGTGCCGTGTTATCGTCGGCGCATCACTGTTTCTGTCATCGGATGGAGTCATGTGAATGCCGGGTGAAATACTGGTCACCGGTGCCGCCGGATTCATCGGGCGGCACTGCGCGCTTCTGTGTGCCGCTTCCGGATATCAGGTGACCGCTCTCGACATCAAGCCGGCGCCGCAGGACGTGGCGCTCGCCTGCCGGGTCCTGCGGGCCGACCTGGCACAACCGGACGTGCTCGAGGAGGTGCGCGCCGGCCGCTTCGCCGCCGTGATCAACCAGGGCGGCATCAGCAGCACGACCGAAAGCGACCGCAACCTGCTGCGGCGGACCAACACCGACGGCCCGCTCGCCCTCGCCGACGCCTGCGCGGCCTCCGGCACCCGCTTCGTCTACGCGTCCTCGCACAGCGTCTACGGCACCTTCGAGAAAGGGACCCTGATCGCCGAGGACGCCGGCCCCGGGCAGTGCTCCGGTCCGCTCAACCGCTACGCCGCCTCCAAGCTCGCCCTCGACCGGGAGATGGCCCGCCGCCCCGCCGGCCCGACCTGGGTCGGGCTGCGCTACACGAACGTGTTCGGCCCCTTCGAGGAACACAAGAAGGCGATGGCCTCGATCATCTCGCAGATCCTGCGCCGAGCCGCGCAAGGGGAACGGATACCGGTGTTCGCCGACACCCTTCAGGCGAGCCGCGACTACGTGCCGGTGCGGGAGGTGGCCGGGGTCTGCCTGCGGTTGGTCGACGCGGAGGTGCCCTCGGGGATCTACAACCTGGGCTCCGGCCTGCCGGTGAGCTTCGCGACCCTGCTCGAGTGGTGCGCCGAGTTCACCGGATCGCCCCTCGACGTCCGGCTGGTCGCCAACCCGCTCTCCGCCCGCTACCAGTACTGGACCGGCGCGGACATGACGAAGCTGCGCGCGGCCCTGCCCGGCGCGGGCGGCCTCGACATCGGCGGGGTCCGCGCCCGCGCCCGGGAGCTGTTCGACGCTTTCGAAGCCGGCAAGCCTTGACCGCGCTGCTCGCCTTCGACCTCATGAGCACCCTGCTCACCGATCCTTTCGAGCAGGCCCACGAGGCGTCCACCGGGCTGCCGATGGCACGGCTCCTCGCTATCGGCATGAAGCCGCTCTACCACAGCCTGGAGCGCGGCGAGATCACCGAGGCGGAATACTGGCGCCGATTGCGCGCGCTCGGGGCGGAACCGGATTCCCGAATGTTCCACCGGGCCCACGAAGCGGGCTGCCGGTGGATTCCCGGAATGCGCGACCTCGTGGCGCATTACGCCGGAAAGCACCGCACGGTGATCGCGACGAACTGCCCGGAATGGGCCGAGTCGCTCCGCCGCAGGTTCCTCTCCGGAATCGCGGTGGAGTGGTTTCCCTCCTATCGGCACGGCGTGCGCAAACCGTCCGCGGAATACTTCACGGAACTGTGCGCCGCGGCCGGTGCGACGCCGGACCGACTGGTGCTCGTCGACGACAAGGCGCGCAACGTCGACGCGGTACGCGAGCTCGGCGGCCGCGCCATCGCCTTCCGGTCCGCGGCCGAGACCGCGGCCGGCCTCGCGGACTTCCTGGCTGGACCGCGGGACGCGCCCGCCGACCCACCGCCCGGCGGGACCGGGCCCGGCGACAGCGGAACGGAGCTGCCATGACATGGGACCACCCCTTGCTCGCCGACCGGGCGAAGCACCTGCTGGCCGCCGCCTGCGGTCAGGCGGGCAGCGGTGTGCTGCTGCCCGCGCTGTACTGCGCCGAGGTGGCCGAGGACATCGAGGCGGCCGGCGTCCCGGTGCAGGTCTACGACCTGGGCGCCGACCTCGCTCCGGTACGCCTTCCCACGGACGACCGGTTCCGGACGCTGGTGTGGCACCAGCCCTTCGGGCGCTGGCTGCCCCCGCCGCCGAGGGACGACCTGACCGTCATCCAGGACGCCTGCTTCGGCCTGCGGACGGCACTGGGCATGGCCGCGCCCCCCGCCGGGCCGCTCGTCGTGTTCAGCCCGCGCAAGGAGTTCCTGTGGCCCGAGGGCGGTCTGGCGGTCGGCGACGGCACGGCGCGGCTGCGGGGCGCGGTCGGTGCCGACGCCTCGGTGGGCGCCCGCTGGGACCGCCTCGACCGCGCGGCCGAGGTCGCGCGGGGACTCGCCGCGGACCGCGCCGCCCGGACCGCGCTCGGCCCCCTGCTGCCGCCGCGCACCGTCGCGTCGGAGGTCCTGACGCTGCTGCCGCTGCTGTCCGCCACCCGGGACGCGACCATCGACCGGCTCCGGGCGAAGGGGGTCGGCGCGTGGTGCTGGCAGCGGCCGATGCCGGGATGCACCGCCGACGCCACCCCGGGTGCGCGGTGGCTGTGGGAACGGCTGGTCTTCGTGCCGACCCCCGCGCCCGGTTCGCCGGTTTACCCGCTGCTGGCCGCGCAGGACTTCGAGCCGTGGCCGGCGTAATGCCGTGGCCGGAGTAGTGCCGTGGCCGGTGTAGTGCCGACACCGACGTATACCGCGGCCGGCGTAGTGCCGGGAGAGGCCCCGGGCCGGGACCGGCCCGGGGCCCGACCGCGGTTCAGTCCCTGGTGTAGACGTCGAACCGGTCGAACAGCTCGCCCCCGTCCCCGCGGCTCAGCGAGGCCGGATTGGTCCACTCGTACCGGACGGACAGCGCGGTGGTCCGCTTGCGGTGGAAGTCGGTGAACCCGTCCTTCTCCCGCTGGCTCTCCTTGAACCAGCGGCTGAACGCGCACTGCCGGCACAGCTCGTAGTCCTCGTTGCGCTCACGGAACCGCTGCGCGGCCGGCGACGCCCACACCTCCTCCAGGGTCTGCGTGTTGAGGTCGCCGAGCACCACGTCGCCGTCGTAGTCGTGGCAGCACGGCACCACCCGGCCGTCCCAGAGGACGACCACCGAGCTCTGCGGGAGGGTGCAGGGCGCGGTGTAGCCGGGACTGTCGTGGCCGCCGAGGTCCTCGACCTTGTCGTCCTCGAAGTCCCACCGGCCCAGCCGCACCACGATGCCCCGGTCGACGCCGACTTCCTCGCAGTAGGACAGGAACCCGTCGATCTCCGACTGGTTGGCCCGCATCGCGATCATCTGGAGGGTGATCCACGTGTCGTAGCCGCCTTCGTCCCGTGCCTCGACGATGCGCCGGACGTGCTTGTCGGCCTTGTCGAGCCGCGCCGCGTGCCCGCGGATGCTGCGGTAGGTGCGGGCGTCCAGCGAGTCCAGGGAGAGCACCATGTTGGCCAGGCCGGCATCGAGCAGCCGCCGGCTCAGCCGCGGCGTGAGGCTGGGCGGATTGCAGGACAGCCCGGTCTTCACCCCGTGGGCGCGCGCGACCCGCACCGCGGTGTCGATCTCAGGGTGCAGCAGGGACTCACCGAAGTGGTGCAGCGCCGTGTACTGCTGGTAGGGCGCGATCTGCTCGATGATCCGCTCGAACAGCGGGATCTCCATGCTGCCCAGTTCGCGCGTCATCGAGCTCGTCCGCGGGCACATCTGGCAGGTGTACGGGCAGCGGTTGGTCAGCTCGATCTGGTCGATCAGGGGGCGCTCGCGGACCTGGGCCAGGGAACCCGCCAGCCACGTGTCGGCTGCCTCGCGGTCGGGGAAGACGATCTCGGCCGGGGCGAGGGCGGCCAGCAGCTCGCCGGGCATCGGCAGACCGGGGTCGGCGAAGACGGCGCCGAGCGTGTCCAGCGCCCCGGCGGGGACCGTCACCTGCCGGCCGGTCACGGTGTTCGACAGCGCGGTCTCGCGGTCGGTGGTCTCGTAGTGCCAGAAAGGCGTGACGTACATTCTTCTTCTCTCTCCGTTGCTGCCCGAACCCGGCGGGCAGATCGCCGACATGGCAGGAGCGCCCCGCTCGGGGAGTCCGTCAGGGCTTCGCCCGTTCGAGGCGGACGTTGTGGCTGACGCCCTCGGCGTAGTCGGCCTTGTACGGGTAGTCGCCGCGCATGAGGTCGAAGCAGGTCACGCCCGCTGCGACGAAGTCGCGGATCATGCCGGCCACCAGCTGGTAGCCCGGGGACAGCCGCCGGTACTCCTGGTCGAAGGCGGTCCGGTACGCCCAGTAGCGGTCCTGGTGCAGGAAGCCGTAGTACATCGCCAACGGCACCGATTCCAGGCGCAGTTCGCTGAGCACGACACCGCAGTCCCCGCGCTGCGCCGCTGCGGCGAAGGTCCGGTCGACCGGCCCGCCGTCGAACGGCGCGACGACGTCGGGCCGGTCCCGCCACTGCGCGGCGTGCATCGCGAAGAACACCGGCAACCGCTCCCGCAGGTCCGCCGGATCACGCCAGTGGACCAGCTCGACCCGGCCGCGCCGCGCGAGCAGCCGCGCCTTTCGCACGGTCTCCTTGCGCCCGAGCACCGCGGCGACCCGCTCGGCGTCGGTCAGGTCGAACGCCACCACCGGGCTGGCGGGGCTGCTGCGGGCACCGGCCAGCAGCGCCGCGCGGTGCAGGAGGTCCCCCTCGGCCACGTCCTGGAGGTCCAGGGCCGCGCCCTCGATCCGCTGGAGTTCGGCCAGCGCCGCGGCCAGCGCGGCCGCGGCACCCTCCGGCTCCGGCTCGCCTTCCGGCCACCAGGCGCGGTGGTAGTCCGCCCAGGGCCAGCACAGCGGCCGCAGCACCTTGCCCGCCGGTTCGCTGTGCACCTGGAGTCCGGCGTACACCGGTCGCCCGGCCGCGGTCGCGGCCCGCAGGAGCAGCGGGGCGGCGCCCTCGGCGGCGGCCGCCTCGGCGATCCAGGCGCGGCACCAGCCGGCGCTCTGGAAGGGCGTCGGCGCACCGGCGCCCGGGAGTTGGGCCACCACCGCGTCGCCGCGGCTGACCCGCAGGGGCGTCGCGACCGTCACGTCGCACGCTCCACGGCCTGCCAGAACTCCTCGACGCCGGCCGGCAGCGGCTCGCCGATCGCGGCCCTGGCCCGAGGCGACAGCCGCGCCAGGACCTCCGGCCGCACCGATCGCGCGTAGTCCATCTGCGTACGCAGCCAGGGCCGCACCATCTCGATCTTGATCAGGCGGCGTACGGCGGCCGACCGGTTCTCCCCGGCGCAGTGCCAGATCCGGGCGTCGAACAGCAGCAGGTCCCCGCGCCGCAGCCGGGGCTGGATCGCCAGCCCGGCGAGCTCCTCGGGGCCGGGGTCGCGGACCACCGACCGGTGGCTGCCCGGGATGAGCCAGGTGGCGCCGTTCTCCGGTCCGCTCTCGTCGACGGCGACCAGGCTGTTCAGCCCGGGCGGGGAGTCGGCGGGGAAGGCCGTGCCGGCGAGGGCGTCCAGGTCCGTGTGGAAGTCCCACGGGAACCGCCCCTCTCCCGGCTGGAGTACCAGTCCGTCGAAGGAGTGCAGCCGGTAGGACGGGCCGAGCAGTTCGGCCGCCATCGCGTGCAGCGGCTCGGTGTCGAGCAGCCGCTCGAACTCCGGTCCCCGGTCGGCCAGGTTGCGCAGCGCGCCCCACTGGTGGATCTTCAGCAGCCGGTCCTTGCCCCAGGTGGCCTCGTCGTCCGCCAGCAGGGCGTCCATGCGGTCCGCCAGCGCGTCGACCTCGGTGACCGGGAAGGCGCCCGGGACGACGGTGAAGCCGGCCGTTCGCAGCTCGTCGAGGTGGTCGGTCATATCTGCTCCCAGATCTCGGCCACGACGTCGTCGGAGGCGTCGCCGCGCCACCACAGGCGCGCGTCCAGCATCAGCGTCTCGCTGGGGGCGAGGGTGATCCGCTCCGCCGGCGCGGTGCGCGAAGGCTCGGCCGATCCCTGGCTGCCCAGCACGAACTCGATCTCGACCGGCCGCGCTCCGGTCGCCCGCAGCACGAGCAGCCGGTCGGCCTCACCCACCGGCGCCCCGGGGGCCACGCCCTGCGCGCGGCTCCACCGGTCCGCCGGCAGCGGCACGTCGTCCCGGTGGCGCCAGCGCGGTTCCAGCTCGGTGGGCTCGCCGGTGCCGACCACCGACCAGCCCCGGATGCGGACCCTGTTCAGCATGCCGACTCCTTTCGCGCCTTCCCGACCACCGTGCGGAAGTTCGCGGCGGCCGCGTCGATGCGTTCCTCGTCCGAAGTGATGTCGATTCCGACGGCCGTTCCCAGATAGGAGTCGACCACCCCGACGCTCAGCGCGACCGTGCGGGCGAGCCTGTCGTCGGTGCGCCGGCGGTCACCGCGCCGGTAGGCCGGTTGTGCCGCCGCCGGGTGCGGCAGGTCCGGGCCGGCGCCGCCGCCGCCGGTCAACTGCGGCATGTTGGCGTAGTTGTGCTTGCCCGACCGGTCGAGCGTGATGGTGCCCAGCAGCCGGGCGACCTCCGCGGCGAGGCCGGCCGACTCGAAGGTGTAGGCCAGCGCCGTCGCGCACTCGCCGTCCAGGTCGTGCACGACCCGCTCGGTGGCGCCGGGAACCTCGCCTATCGCCGCGCTGAGCGCCTTCTTGTTGGCGCGCAGCGTCGCCAGGATGTCCGGCAGCTTGCGCACCTGGGCCAGGGCCACAGCGCCGGTGAGTTCGTGCATCCGCAGGTTGAGCCCGAACAGCGCGGGGCCGTCGGTCACGCCCGTCCGCAGCGGCGCGGCGCCGTGGTCGTGCAGGGCGAACACGGTCTCGTACAGCGCCCGGTCCGCGGTGGTGAGGATGCCGCCGTCGCCGGCGGTGAACGTCTTGAAGACGTTGAGGCTGAACGCGCCGAACGTGCCGACGGTACCGAGGTGCCGCCCCCGGAACGTCCCGCCGCCGGCCTGCGCGCAGTCCTCCACCAGGAGCAGGTCGTGGGCGCGGGCGATCTCCGCAAGGGAGTCGAGGTCGCACGGCGCGCCGAGCATGTGCACCGCGAGGATCGCCCGGGTCCGCGGGGTGATCCTCTCGGCGACGTCCACCGGGTCGAGCAGGAGGCTGTCGTCGATCTCGGCGAGCACCGGGGTGGCGCCGGTGTAGGCGATCGCCGCGATCGAGGCGATGAACGTGTAGGCCGGGACGATCACTTCGTCGCCCGGGCCGATCCCGGCGGCGAGCAGCCCGGTGTAGAGCGCGCTGGTGCAGCTGTTCAGGCCCAGGCAGTGCGGCGAACCGGTCAGGTCCGCGAACTCGCGCTCGAACTGGTACACCTTGGACGGCGTCGGGTCGCCGTCGAAGCGGTACCGGCTGAGCTCGCGGCTGGTGAGGACGTCCAGCACCTCGGCCTGTTCCTCCAGGCCGATCATGGACAAACCGGGTCCTGGCATCAGTGACCTCCCATGAGGATGGATTGCGGAGCGGACAACGGGGGGACGGGCGGGGCAGGGTCGGTGGGGCGCCCGCGCAGGCGGGCGATCTCGGCGCGGAGCCAGCCGGCGGCCTGGGCGAGAGCGGCCGTGCGGTGCTCCGGCCGGACGTGCGGTTCCAGCGTCAGCGGACCCGGGTAGCGGTCGGCGGCCAGCCGCGCGAGCAGCCCCGGCCAGTTGACCGCCCCGGAGCCGAGCGCGGTGGTCACGTACGCGCGGTCGTAGTCGTGGTAGCGGACGGACGGCCCGTCCTGCGCGGGCAGGGCCGGGTCGGCGCGCCTGATGTCCTTGACGTGGAGGTACTCGACGTCGTCGGCGAGGACCTCGTACGCGTACGGGAAGGGCTCGACGCCCGCGCAGTAGAAGTTCGCCGCGTCGAAGTTGAGCCGCAGCCGCGCGCTGCCGATCCGGCGCACGGCCTCCCGCAGGGCGTGCGGGCGCCGGGTGAGGTCGCCGCCGTAGCGGTCGCGGCCGAACGCGTCGAACTCGTTCTCCAGCACCACGGTCACCCCGAGCGCCTCCGCGCGCCGCAGCACCGGTTCGAGGTTGCGCGCGAGCACCTCCCCGGAGCGCCGGTCGTCCCGGTAGCCGGGCGCGCCGAAGTACGTGTTGACCACGGGCGCGCCGAGCCGGTCGGCCAGTTCGAGCGCCTCGATCAGCCGGGAGCGGCTGCCCGGCACGTCGGAGGTCTCCCCGATCTCGACGCCGGCCGACACCGCGGCGACCTGCCCGGGCCAGGCGGCCAGCCGGGCCAGGGCAACGCCGCCGGCGTCCGCACGGAGGTTCTCCGGGTACCACAGCTCGATCGCGGTGACCCCGACCTTGTCCGCGGTGCGCAGCAGTGTGTCGATCGGCTCGTCGCGGAACTCCGTCCCGCTGATCGCGATGCGCGGATCGAACTCCCCGCGGCCGGTCATGGCGCCGCCGGGGATTGCGCCGCCGCGTCCGGGTCCTGGACCCGGGGGAGAGGTCCGGAGGGTGCGGCGACGGTCTCGACCAGCGTCCGGACCACCTGGTCGGTCGTCTCGGGTGTGATGGCGCCCGGCCAGCTGGTCAGCTCGAACACCAGGTGGCTGCCCATGTCGACGACGTGCAGGTCGAGCGGGGCGCTGGCGTCCTTGGCCGCCGGGATCGACCGCAGCCGCACCGGGCCGGACGGGAAGTCCAGCACCGGCTGCCACAGTCTCACCTCGAGGAACAGCCACGGCTTCCACTTCGGGCCGAACCGCAAGCCGTCGGCTCCCAGCACCAGCGCCGGCGGCGTCATCTGCCGGGACACGGCCTGGAGCAGGCAGCTCTGGAGGGCCGCGGCCGCCTGCTCGGGCGTGCCGCGCTCGGTCAGGTCGACCGACAGCCACAGCTCGCGCGAGGTCGAGGCGACCAGCGTCGAGGTGCCCACCAGGTCCCGGTTGATCGAGTGCACGACCACCGGCACCCGGTCGGCGCCCAGGCCGGCCCGGACCGCGTGGAGGAGGTGGCCGCCCAGCAGCGAGGACAGGCTCAGGCCCTCGGCCGCCGCGCGCTCCAGCAGCAGGCGGCGCGGCTCGGCGCCGACCTCGAACCGGCGGGTGGTCAACCGGTCCGGCGCGCTGCCCGGTACCTCGCCCTGGCCCGGCGTCCGCCAGGACGGCTCGAGCAGTTCGCGCCAGAACTCCGCGGCCTCCTTGCCCTTGTCGGCCAGCAGCCGGTTCTCCGTCGCGCACCACTGGGACAGGGTCAACTGCGGCTCGGCGGCGGGCTCGGGCTGCCCGCCCGCGCACAACTCGCCGATCTCCAGCAGCAGCATCCGCAGCGACCACGCGTCGGCGACGTTGTGGTCGACGACCATGAACAGCAGTTCCAGCTCCGTGCCGCGGATCAGGGTGACCGCGGCCATGGGGGTCCGGGTGCGGTCGAAGAGGTGCTCCCTGCGCGCCAGGACGATCCGGTTCAGCTCGTGGTCGTCGGCGCCGGGCGCGTCCACCACCTCCAGCGGGATGGGGGCCGGCGGATCGAGCCGTGCGAGCACCTCGTCGCCGCGCCGGTGCAGGGAGACCCGCAGCGCCTCGTGCCGCTCGACCAGGGTGTCCAGCGCCGTACGGAGGACGCCGGGGTCGATCGTCCCGGCCGGCAGCTCGACGGCCCCCCAGACCGGTGCCGGGGTGCGCTCCCAGTCCGGGCCCATACGGCGGGCCAGGTAGGTGGTCATGGCGGGCGCCGGGAAGTACGCGCCCGGCAGGGCCGGCGGGGGCATCCGCTCCACCGGGACGTGGGCCGACCCGGCCAGGAAGGAGACCAGGCCGTTGACGTTCGGGTACTCGAAGACCGCGGACAGCGGCACGTCGAAGCCCAGCCGCTGCTGGAGCCGCGCCACGATCGCGGCGACGGCCATCGAGTCGAGGCCGGCCGCGAAGAAGTCCGCCTGGTCGCCGATCTCGTCCAGGCCCGCCTGGTCGGTCACCTCGGCCATCGCCGCGCGGACCGCGGCCCTGATCGTCTCAGGGGTCATGGAGGGTTCGGTGTGTTGGGAGTTCACCGTGCGTGCGTCCTTTCTTTCGTCATGTCCCGGTTCGCCGGCCGGCGGCCGTACATCGTCACGAAGCCCGGTCCGCCGGCGGCCACGTCGTGCGCGACCGACCGGGCGTCGACCTTTCCGCTGGGCAGCCGCGGCAGTTGGGGGCAGCCGAGGACCACGTCCGGCATCTCCGCGCCGAGCGCGGTGCGCAGCGCGCCGATCACCGCGTCGCGGTCGGTGTCCGGCGCGCTCTCCAGCGCCAGCACCAGTTCGCCCTCGGCCTGCCAGTCGGCCTGGAAGCAGCAGGCCGCCCCGACGGTCGGGTCGCGCAGCGCCGCCGCCGTGATCGCGGCCGTGTCGACCGCGGCTCCCCGCCGCTTCACCACCGAGTCGAGCCGGCCGGTCACCAGCAGCGCGCCGTCCGCGAGCAGCCGGCCGCGGTCCTGGGTGTCGAACACGGTCATGCCGTCCGTGCGCCGCAGCGCCGCTGCCGCCGGCCCGATCCGCTCCGGTCGCAGATAGCCGTAGGAGCCGTGCGGTGTGCGGATGCCGATCCGGAACGTTCCCGGCACCGCGGCCGCTTCCGCCGGGACCGGCAGCCGGTGCAGCACGGTGCCGGGCAGGGGGCGGCCCACCGGCAGCGGCCCGTCGGGGAGTTCGCCCGCCTGATCGGTGACGGGGTACCAGAACTTCGCCAGTGTCGTCTCGCTGGGCCCGTACAGGTTGCCGATCCGGGAGGCGGGGGCGGCCTGCCGCCACTGCCGCACATGGCGCGCGAACAGCGGCTCCCCGGCGAAGACCGACCAGCGCAGATCGGGAAGCACGGTGTCGTCCGCGGCCGCCAGCCAGCGGGCGCTGATGCTCGGTACGAGGTGCACCAGGTCGATGCGCTCGTCGCGCAGCCAGCCGAGCACCGCCCGCGGATTGGTGCGGACCCGGGCGCCCGCCATGTGCACGCGGCCCCCGCAGACCAGGGGGAGCAGCACCTCGCGCAGGACCACGTCGAACGAGGGGGAGGTCAGCGACGCCGCACGGTGCCCGGGCGCCAGGCCCAACTCGGCGGCCTCCCAGTCGAGGAAGGCGGCCAGGCCCGCGGCGTTGCCGACGATGCCCTTGGGCGTGCCCTGGCTGCCGGAGGTGAAGACCAGGTAGCCGGCGCCCTCGGGAAGGACCGCCGGGTGCGGATCACCGGGCGAGACCACCTCCGGTGCGCCCTCCTCGATCACGGCCGCCGGGCGGACGATCTCCAGCAGCGCCCGCACCCTGGCCCTGGGCAGGTAGGCGTCGACCAGGAACGGCACCAGCCCGGCCGCCCGCACACCCAGGAACGCCGAGGGCAGGCCGACGCCGCCGCGTGTGGTGACGGCCACCGCCGAGCCGGCCGGAAAGCGGTCGCGCAGCGCGTCGGCGACGTTGCCGACCGCCTGCCACAGTTCGGCGTAGGTCAGTTCCTCCCGGGCCTTCCCGGTTCCCGCGCCTCCTGCGACGACCGCCGTCCGGTCGGCATACGTCCGGGCCGCCAACTCGACCCTGTCCAGGACCGGGCACCGCATTGTCCACACCGCCTTCGGCATCAGTGATCCATCGGATTCGCAAAGGGGAGAGCGCGGCAGGGCCGTCGCGTCGTGAGGCCGCATCAGATCGGGAAGTCCCTGCCGGTGCGCCTGGCCCGCGCCGCCTGCACCCGGTAGGCCAGGGCGGCCAGGACGGCCCAGACCGCGCCGACCGCCGCTTCGCGGACGGTGTCGGGCCACCAGGGCCGGCCGTCGGCGAACGCGCGGACCGCGGCGACTCCGTGGGTCATCGGCAGCCCCGCGCCGACCGTGCCCAGGACCGGCACCCGCGTCGTCGCGGTGACCAGGCTGCCCGCGGCGAGCATCAGGTAGGTCAGGGTGTTGCCGAGCAGCACGTTGCTGTTGAACCGGGTGCCGAGCGAGGCCACCGCCAGGCCGGCCGCCGCGCTGCTGAGGATCATCAACAGGTAGAGGGGGCACGCCTCCAGCAGCGTCGGCGTCATCGCACCCAGGCCCGACACCGGGCCGACGACGACCACGCACAGCAGGTAGACCGCGGTGGCATCCGCCAGCCACGGCACGCTCCGGGCCGCGTACAGGCCGGCGATCGACACGTTGGCCATCCGCACCCGGTGGTACGTCCCCGACCGCTGGTCGAGCATGGGCACGTCGGACAGGCCGATGACCGTGGACAGGGTGACGCTCAGCGCCACCGAGCCCGGGAAGGCGTAGGCTGCGCCGGTGCCGCTGACCCGGCCGACGAGCACCCAGAACAGGCACTGCAGCACCGCCCTGGGCCAGGCCGCGGTCAGCGAGATGCGCGGCGGCACTGCCGCGACGTGCTCGGTCCACGCCAGCCGTGCGGCGGTCGTGTAGTCCACCACGGTTACTCCAGATCCAGGGTGCCGAGGACCCGGGCCCGCCGGGACACGTAAGTGAAGACACGGTGGCCCAGCAGCGCGTAGCCGGCGCTGAGCAGGACCGTCAGGCCCAGGAAGCGCAGGTCCGGGGTCCGCTGGGTGCAGGAGGTGAGGAACTCCATCGCCCAGCGGAAGCTGATGAGCCAGGACAGCGCGCCCAGCGGCCGCGGGATCAGGCGGAGCGGGATCAGCAGGCCGCCGAGCAGGAACACCGGGTACATCAGCGCGCCCGAGATCTGGGAGCCGTACCGGCTCACCAGGAACACGCAGGCCAGCAGCATGCCGAGGGCGGTGCCGGAGCACACCACCACGAGCAGGCCGACGAGCAGCCACCCCACATCGCCGAACGCGATCGGCTGGCGCAGGGCGGCGAGTGTCGCGGCGACCGTGGCCAGGATCGACGCCACGGACAGCACGCTCGAGCCCAGCGACTTGCCCACCAGCACGACCAGCGCCGACCGCACGCCGAACAGGCCGGCCGACAGCACGCCTTCGGCGCGTTCCAGGCTCAGGATGCCCGCGCCGTTCCAGACCGTGGAGGTCCAGAACGCCATCAGCAGGATGCCGGACACCACCCGCCCGGCCGCCACCGGGTCGGTGACCGCGTTCAGGTTGACCACGAGGAGCACCGCCGGTTGGACGAAGCCGAGGACCAGGGTGAACTTCCACTCCGCGGCGTAGATCAGGATCTGGTGGCGGGCGGCGACCGCGAGCGCCTCGCCCGTCCCGGAGCCGGGCATCACGCCCGCCGTCCCGGCGCCGAGGCCGCGGCCGGTGCCGCCGTGCGCCCGCTCAGGCTGGTGAACGCCTCCTCCAGGCGGGTGTCCTCCACCCGCACCTCGTGCACCGTCACATCACCGAGCAGCCGCCCGATCTCCGTGAAGACGCCCGCCTCCCACGCCTGCGGACGCAGCCCGATCTCCCAGCCGCCGCCCTCCTGGCGTACCAGCACCTCCGGCAGGTGCGGCCCGGTCAGATCCGGCAGCGGGCCCTCGCCCCGCACCACGATGGTGGCGACGTACCCGGCCAGGCGGGTGAACTCCTCCAGTTCGCTCTGGTGCTGCACCGCCCCGTCCCGCAGCAGCACGACGCGCTGCGCGAGGCGCTCGACGTCGAGCAGGTAGTGGCTGGTGAGGAGGATCGCCACGCCCTCGTCGCGCAGGGACAGCACGGTCTCGCGCAGGCTCTGCGCCTCGAACGCGTCCAGGCCGACCGTCGGCTCGTCGAGCATCAGCACCGACGGGCGGCCCAGCAGGCCGATCGCCAGGTGCAACCGCTGGCGCATGCCCTTGGAGTACGTCTCGACCCGCCGGCCGGCCACATCGGTCAGGTGCACCTGCTCCAGCACCTGCGCGATGCGCTCGCGCAGCCCGCGGCCGCCGAGTTCGCGCAGCATCCCGAAGTACCGCAGGTTGTCCCGCGCGCTCAGCCGCCCGTACAGCCCGCGGTCCCCGCCGAAGGAGACACCGAGCGCGCCGCGGGCCCGGCGGGCCTGCGTGACCACGTCGAAGCCCTGCACCCGGGCGGTTCCCCGATCCGGCACCAGCACCGTGGACAGGATCTTCAGCAGCGTGGTCTTGCCCGCGCCGTTGCCGCCGAGCAGCGCCACGATCTCCCCGGGCGCCACCTCGAACGTCACGTCGCGCAGGACCGCCACCTCGGCACCGGGGCGGCCGAACGACCGGCCGATCCCGTGCACTTCGATCGCCGGCGTCATGGCGTGCCGTCCTCGTCCGCCACCACGCGCAGCTCCTGCTCGATCCTGCGGAACTCGGCGTGGTCGGCCTCGACCCGGTCGATGTCCCGGTCGGCCAGCAGCGCCCAGCCCCGGTCCATGGTGGACATCAGGCCGGTGGTCGGCGCCACCGGATCACCGTCGCGCAGGGACAGCTGGAAGTGCCGGCAGCTGCGCAGCTGCCGCACCCGGCCGAGGGCGGCCGTGTTGCCGACGGTGCCGGCCCGGCGGAAGATCAGGTACACCCCGCGGACCCGGCGGCGCAGCCGGTAGTCGCCCTCGTCGGGGGCGGCGCCGGTGAGGCTGTGCACGTACCGCGAGAGGGCGCTTCCCCCGGTGGCCAGCTCGGACGCGCCGGCCAGGCCGGCCCCGGCCAGGCGCGCGCCCGACTCCATCAGCACCGGGCCGTCGGCGGTGAGCAGGACCTCGGTGTGGCAGGGGCCGAAGCGGACGCCCAGCGCGTCCAGGACGCGGCGCACGTACGCGATCAGCCCGGGGTTCTCCGGCGCGTCCTCGGGCCTGAAGTCGGTGCTCTCGTACACCGCGAAACTGGGGCCGACCGGGACCTTGTTGTACCGGCAGACACTGGTGACGGCGTGGCGGCCGTTGCGGGTGAAGGTGTCCACCACGTACTCGGTGCCGTACATCCGCCGCTGGATCAGGACCGTCTCGTTGACCGCGCCCAGCAGGTTGACCGCGCCCAGCAGGCCGCGCACCGCCGCCTCGAGGTCGCCGCCCTCGGGCACCAGGGTGAGCCCGTCCGACAGCGAGCTGCGGGCCGGTTTGACCACCAGCGCGCCGGTGTCGGTGGACAGGCCGCCGGCCGCCGCCGCCTCGACGCAGCCGCGCCAGTCGTCGACCGCGACCGTGGGGATGGTCGGGACCCCCGCGGCGCGCAGGGTCCGCATCATGACCGCCTTGTCGCGGCGGGCCTGCGAGCGCTCCGGATCGTTGGCGAACTCCGGGGTGAGCCGGGCCGCGAGCGCGTCGGCGAACTCGACCCCGCACTCCGCCCCGGGGAACACCGCGACCGGGCGCATCCGGCGGACACGGTCGAGGACCTCCTCGAAGCCGATGGCGGCCTCGGTCGTCCCGGCGTGGTCGGCGGCCTGGAAGGTGCGCGTGTACGACGGGTCGGGGCGCGGCGACGTGAGCACCGCGTGGGTGTCGAAGCCCGCACGGCGCAGGGTGCGGCCGAGCGCGACACCGGAGGAGTAGGGGTCGACCAGGACGACGGTCCCGGCGCCCGCCGGTTCAGTTGGCACCGGACGCCTCACGAATCCCGGCATGCAGCGCGCTGAGGTTCGGCACGGCGAACATCTCCAGCATGTCGACCTGCACTCCCCAGCGTTCGTCGACCTCGACCGCCAGCTGCGCCGCGCCGATCGAGTCACCGCCGGCTTCGAAGAAGTTGGCGTCCCCCGACAGCTCGGGCACGCCGAGGATGTCGGCACACAGCCTGGTGAACTCTTCCAAGGTCGGCCCGTTTACCGCCATGATCAATCTCCTCATCTCGACGTCCGTCGAATCCCTCACCGCTCGCTCGGCCGGCAGCCCTCATGACGCCGCCGCGGTGTCCTCCTCGACCAGCACCAGCCGCAGCTCCGATGTGTAGCCGCGGCCCTGCCTGTCGGTCAGCCAGCACTGTTCCGGCTCCGGCAGCATCTCCACGACGCTGACGTCCCCTTCGCCGGGTTCACGCATGAGCCGGCGCACCGTCCGGGCCAGGATCTCCACGAACGCGGGGGCGTCGAAGTCGACGAAGAACGGCTTCGTCTCCAACGGCGACTTCACGAACACGAAGCGCGGCAGTCCCAGCCGGCGGGCCCAGCCGCGGGCCGCCACGAAGCGCTCCCGCTCGTCGCCGCACATCGCGAACGCCGCCTTGCGGGCCGGCACCGTCCAGCTCTGCCGGGCCACCACCATCGAGTCCACGACGATCCGGGGCCGCCGCGCACCGGGCAGCAGGCCGAACACCTGGGACACCGGCTCCTTGAGCTGCTCGGCGAACAGGTCCATCACGTCGAACCGGTGGCCGTCGGGCAGCACCACGACGAGCTCGCCGTCCTCTTCGCGGACCTGTGCGTCGCTCGCCGCGACGAGGACGCCGTCGGCCGGCGTCGGGTGCTTCGGGTTGAGCAGGAGCCGGTAGTCCGCGGGGCGTACCAGCGCCGGATGCGAGCGCGGTGTCAGCCGCGGCCGGGCGTCCTTGGGCAGCGCCATGAGCAGGCGCGGCCCCGGGAAGTCGGCGCTGAGCATGTCCCGCAGGGCGGCCATGTCCGGGTGCTGGCGCGCGGTCGCCTGGTAGTCGAGGGTGTTGAGGGCCACGTGCATCTCGCCCAGCACCAGGAAGGGCTCCCCGGGCGCCGCACCGCCGATCATCATGAGGTCGGGACAGCACACCCGCGCCTCGCTCCAGCCCGGCCGGGGCGCGGCGAACTCGGCCGCGACGCCGCGGGCGAGCTGCGCGGTGGTGCGGTGCAGCACCCGCTGCCCGGGCTCCGGAGCCAGCACCCGGCGCCAGCGCGCGTCGAACTCCTCCCGGGCGGTGGCCAGCGCCCCGGGGAGGGCCGAGGCCAGCAGCGGCAGGCAGGCCAGCCACAGCGCCATCGCGTCCGGGGTGTCGATGCCCCTGGCCAGCAGCTTCCGGTACGCGGCGAGGACGTGCGGCAGGAACAGCTCCCGCACCCGCCAGGTCAGCCAGCGCGCGCTGTCGGCCAACGGCCCCAGCGGTGCGAGCGCGTCGACGAACGGACCGCCGAGGTCGACCGCGACATCGCGCCGGCTCTCCGGGTAGGCGACCGTGCGGCCGCTGTACGCCTTTCCGTGCCGCCGCGTGGCGTCCACCCCGGACAGTTCGACGAAGGTCTCGTCGAGCGCGCCCAGCGCCCGGTCCAGGCGGTCGGGGTCGTCCCAGTCCTCGGCGACCTGCCGCTTGGCCGCAGCCAGCCTGCCGACCGCGGACCGCAGCGCCCCGCCGATCGCCGGATCGGTGATCCGCTGCGCCAGCGCGGCCAGTTCGTCGTCGGTGTGCAGCGGCCCGGCCAGGTTGAGGTCCCAGGTCAGCCAGCGCCGGTCGGCCAGTTCCGCGAGCAGCGCCATGACCTGCTCCGGGCCGTCCAGCCGGTGTTCGCGCGCCACCTCGGCCGCCAGCAGCCACGCCGGCATCCGGCCGTCCGCCCGGGCCAGGACGGCCGCGGTGACCGGATCGGCCGACTGCACCCGGCCGGAGGAGAACCGTACGCCGTCCGCGGCCGGCCGCAGCGAGGGCACGCGCCGCACGGGCAGCCACGGCCGCAGGTCGAACCGCTCGGCGAAGTGCGCCGCCACGGCGTCCACCGCCCAGCCCTCCATGTGCACGTCCACACCGGAGAGCAGGCCGCTGCCCGGGCGGACCGCCACGGCGGCCGGGCGGGCGGGGTCCAGCCCGGCCCAGGCGATCGGGCCGAAGAACCCGATCGTCTCGTTCTTCGTGCAGTACCGCTGCACGTAGGTGACGAGCGTGGCCTCCCGGGCCCGGCGTTTGGCGTCCCGCCCCCGGCCCTCGTTGATGTGCGCGAGCAGCGGATCGATGCCGGTGGCGAGCACAGCGCGGTTCTGCCAGGTCACCGCGAGCCGCAGCCACGACGAGCCGGCCAGCTCCGCCATGGACCGGTCGGCCCTGCGCCGGTACTCCCGCCACGCCGGGTCGAAGGAACCGAGGTCGATCCGCCGGCTCAGGGAGACGTCGGGCACCGCGTCGGCCGCGCGGCAGACGGCAGGGTCGGCGAGGGCGAGGGCGGCCGACGCCGGGTAGCCGGCGCTGCGCACCATCGCCTGCGGCCAGATCCGGCGGCGGCTGCCGGGGAGCAGCAGGGAGTCGGACGTCGCGCCCGCGCGCCCGTCGACCGCGTGGTTCGCACTGAGAGTCTGCATGTCTTTCGGTCCCTCCGGTGTGACGCGGTGTGCTCAGGCGCTGAGCACACCGATCAGCGCGTCCCTGGTCTGCGGTGCCGCGAAGAAGTCCGCCCGGCCGACCTCGACCGTCTCGTGCTTCGCCGGGCAGTCCGGGTCGCAAGGGTGGTCCCGGGCCACCAGGTGCAGTTCCTCCGGGCCGGCCGGCCGCCGGTCCGGATCGCAGGTCGCGGTGACATGGGCGAGCCAGTCGGCCTGCATGGCGGCGAGGCGGTCGGCCACCGGCCCGAGGTTGAGCGGTGCTCCGGCGTACGACCGCGCCATGGCCCGCTCCATGTCGGGCAGCCAGCGGGCGATGACCTCGCGCACGGTGCCGGCGTCGGCGCGGTAGCGCTCCGCCTCCTCGGGCGGCAGCGGGACCCGGGCCAGCGTGCGCCGCAACAGGCCGGCCACCCCGGCCGCCGGTGTCGGCTCCGGGTTCAGCGCCACGAGCGTGGGACGCCGGCGGCAGTGCGCGGCCAGGTGCCGGCCGACGGCGGCGGCGCCGCAGTAGGACACGACGGCGCCGACGTCCTCTTCCGCGACCCGCTCGGACAACTGCCGGGCGTACTCGTCGATCCCGGTCCGCCGCGGCCGGAACTCGTCGAGCAGGTACCGGGTGGTGAAGCCCTGGCTCTCCAGGTCCATCGCGCGGATGCGTCCGGCGGTGCCGCTTCCCGGGAACTCCAGGACGACGGTGATCGGGGCCGCGCCGTCCGCGCCGTCCGCGCCGTGCCGGGGAGGCCGGGGGCTCACGCCGGCACCTCGCAGCAGTCCGCGTCCGGGTCGAAGAGCGGCCCGTAGGTGATCTGGAGCCGGACGTAGTGCTGGGACGCGTTGTTGAAGTTGTCGGTGAACCCGGAGGCCACGAACCGCTCGTACTCGGCGTGGTACAGCTCGTACGCCTGGCGGGTCAGCGGAATCCCCAGGTCGATGCCGACGGCCTTCGCGCTGTAGAAGGCCTCGTAGCACTTGTAGCACTCACCGCACCACGCGCCGTTCGTCAGCCGGTCGCAGGTGCCGAGGATCGGGATGTCCCGCTCGTGCAGCCAGGTGATCATCTCCTCCTTGTGCAGGCCGCCGGCGACGGTACGCACCGGGTGCGCCGGCTGGTACCGCGACCACCAGTCGGCGAAACGCGGGTGCCGCTCGAAGTAGCCGCGCATGAACTCGCTGTGCCCGAGCAGCAGGTCGTTGCGCTCCATGCCGAGATAGACCGGCCCGTACCCGAGCGCGGACGCGATGGCGGCGCACAGGAAGTGGATCTGGCCGATCTTGCGGTCCGGCCCGTCGAACAGGTCGTAGTCGTGGATGCTCAGCAGGGTCGGCTCGATGTTCTGCGCGGCCAGCACCTCCCGGGTGTAGGTCGACTCCACGCCGCCGGAGAACCAGAGCGCCGGGCCCTTGTCCGCCGCCGGATAGCGGGGGACCCGCGCCCCGCCGCGCACCTCGATCGGGCGGCCGCACCGCAGGAACCGCGCGTACTCCCCCCAGCTCTCCACGTCCTCGTCCGCCACGCGGATCGACTCCGCGTCGCCGAAGACGTCCTGGCGCACGGCCAGATCGAAGGCGAGACGGTCCTGCGCCTCGGCCGACAGCGTCGTCTGACGGGTATTCACTTCGTGTCCTCCTCAGCGGACTTGAGGTCATCGGGCAGCAGGTCCAGCAGCAGCGCGTCACGCCGCCCGTCCGGGCCCGGCAGGTAGGAGCGCAGCCTTCCGACGTGGCGGAAGCCGGCCTTCTCGTAGCACCGCAGGGCGCGGGTGTTGGCGGCGTCGGCCAGCACGGCCACCCGGGCGTGGCCGGCCGCGAAGACGGCGGCGGCGAACGCGGCCAGCGCGGCGGACCCCAGCCCGCGGCCCCGGTCCTCCGGCGCGGCGACCACGACGTCCGGACGCACCGTGTCCGTGCGGGAGTCGACCTCGTACTCGATGAAGCCGACCGTCCTGCCGTCCTTCGTGAAGGGCAGGCAGCGCTCGTGCTGGAACCGGGCCAGGTGCTCGGGTTCCGCGGGCAGGTCCCACCACCTGCGCACCTCGGCGTCGCGGAACGCCCGCTCGAACAGGGCCAGATCCTCGGGCACCGCCCGGCGCAGTCCGATGCCGCCGGCGCCGGCCGCCTGGTCGGCGAACAGTGCCGCGCCGGGCCGCACCGGGGCCGGCGCGCACGCCGCGATCAGTTCTTCCAGGCTGTCGAGGATCGAGGCGGCGTCCTCCGGCTTCGGGTCGGGGAAGTGCCGGCAGGTGGGCGCGTCGAGAGCGCGGGCGTCCAGGAACGGCTGCTGCCCGAGTACGACCAGCGGGCGCCCGGTGTCCAGGGCCAGCGCGATCTCGCCCAGCGTCCCGTACCGGCCCTCGAAGGCGATCACCCCGTCCCCGGCCCAGTTCAGGATGTTGCTGCGGGCCAGGTCCATCGACGTGGGCAGCGCCCAGGTGGTGCAGTCGGTGGCGTCGTCCAACCGGTTCCACTTGAGCAGCCCCAGGGTCTGCCCGCCCGCCGCCACGCAGGCACGTTGCGCGCTCTCCGCGATACCGCCGTCCCCGCCGGTGACCATGCCGTACCCGCGGCGCCCGATCTCCCCGCCGATGGCGTCGGCGAGTTCCAGCGCGCTGGAACCAGCGTTGCCCGCTCGGCCGCCCAGGACCGCGATCGCCCGATTCCTCATACTGCTGCCGCTCCTTCGCCGCGATGGTCGGGTGTGCTCGCGCCGGCCGGCGCCAGGCGGCCGGCCGCGGCCAGCACCTCGGCCGCGGCGACCCCGTCACGGCAGGTCTCGAAGCACACGTCGTAGTAGTTGGTGCAGGTGCCGTTCGCGCCCATGAACGCGCACGCGCGCGCCCGCCCGCTCTGCACGGCCCGGAACCGTCCCGGAAGCGCGAGCGGGGACCAGATCCGGGCGTCGGTGGCGAGGTACAGCGCGACCACCGGACAGCCGAGCGCCGCTGCCAGGTGCACCGCCAGCGAGTCGTTGGTCAGCAGCCGCTCCAGGCCGCCGATCCAGTCCCGCAGCTCCGTGGTGCTGTCCACCAGGCGCAGCGTGACCCGGCCGGGATGGCGGGCGGCCAGCTCCCGCGCGATCTCCCGCTCCGACTCGTCCGGCCCCGAGCAGACCTCGACCGGGCCGAGTTCGCCGATCAGTTCCGACCAGCGGGACGCGGGCCAGCGCTTGGGCCGGGTGCTCGCGCCCACGCAGATGCCGGTCGACCCCGGCCGCGGCGCCCGGTACCCGGCAAGCCACGCCGCGTCGGCCCCGTCGGTTTCGACCCCGTGCCGGCGCAGGCACGCCGCCGCCTGGCTGCCGATCGGCAGGAGCTTCTCCGGCTCGGTGATCTCGTGCATGTCCCAGCACTCGATGCCGAGTCCGGCGGCCCGTTCGCGGAAGTCGAGGTAGTCGCCGTCGCGCTGCCACTCCTCGTGGCGCAGGTTGACGATGAGCGTGACGTCGTGCTGCCGGCAGAACTCCACGATGGCCGGCTGGTCGGCGGGGCGGAACCGCCGCCAGAGCGTGGGCAGGACGGCGGTCGGACCGCGCAGGCCGGCCGCTTCGCGCACCCAGTCCGCCTCCAGCATCGCGTTGGGCGGCGACCAGTACCGCAGGCCGGGCAGCGTCCGTTCCAGCTCCGCCAGCAGCGGGGCGAGGATGATGCCGTTGCCGAGGCCGCCGTTGAGGAACAGCAGCGCGTTGCGCCGGCCGGTCGCTGCGGCGCTCATCGGCGCACCCCGGTGAGTTCGCCGGCCAGCCGCGCGGCAAGGGCGAGGACGGTCAGGGCGGGATTCGCCGCGCCGGTGCGCGGGAACGTCGCCGGCCCGCACACGTACAGCCCCGGCACCGCCCGCACCTGGGCGCGCTCGTCCACCACCGCGCCGCCCAGCGGCAGCGTGCCGGCCTCGTGCTGCTCCCAGCCGAGCGGGAAGCTGTACGTCACCGGCTGTCCGGGCGCCTGCATGCTGTCCCCGGCGGTGATCCGGCCGGCGAGGTCGGCCGAGCCGAACCCGTCCTCGAACGCGAGGGGGGCCGCGGTCGTGTCCGCCTGCCCGCCCAGGAGCTGGTGCATCCGCCGCAGTTCCCGCCGCTGGTCGCCGGCCAACCGCCGGTCCGCCTCGCCGACATGGCCGGCCGCGAACGTCGGCCAGGGCAGCTCCGGCCCGGGCTCGCACCACACCCGGCCGGAGGGATGACGGGTCTGCTCGCCCATGAGGTAGCAGTCCACGACGGTGAGGCCGTGGTCGTTGGTGTAGACGCGCAGGAACAGGTTGGAGCGCGAACCGGCCGGGCCGGGAGCCATGAACAGGCCGCCGGCCTCGGCGAACGGCCGGAGCTGCTCCGGCACGGCCGCCGGGGCGAAGGCCGTCACGAACCCCTGCGCCAGCTTGTCCACCAGGCCCGGCAGCGAGGCGGTCCCGGTGGCGTCGTCAGGTGGCAGCGCCTGCAACACCAGCCGGCTGTTCTCGACGGTGCCCGCGGCCAGGACGACGCGTCCGGCCCCGATCACCGTCCGCTCGCCGTCGTGCTCGACGAGCACCCCGCGGGCGGTACCGTCCGGCCCGGTCACCACCGCGACCACCTGGACGTCGCAGCGCACGGACACCGCGCCGGGCCGCTCCGGGGCGTGCAGGTCCTCCAGCGGCGACCAGGCCCGCCAGCGGGGGGAGCCCTCCTCGGCGAGCACCGCCCGGGGCACCTCGGTGAACCGGCGGCCGCCGAGTTCGAACCCGCGCCCGGCGCAGAGCGGGCCGCCCGCCCACTTCTCCAGGTCGGCGACGACCGAGTCGTAGAGCGGCGGTTCGCCGTTCCGCGGCATCGTCAGATCGGCCACGACCTCGGCCGGCCAGCTGCCGTCCGCCAGCGCCCACGGCTCGATCGGAAGCGCGACGCCACCCCAGTACAGCGCCCGCCCGCCGAGCCGGCCGCGCAGACCCGAAATTCCGTCGAACCCCGTCGCGGTGGGGTGGTAAGGCCGCCGGAAGTAGGGATCGGACGCGGGGTCGAGCCATATCCGGTCGGCCTTTTCCCGGTCGTGCTCCCACCGGAGGTGACCGTGTCCGGCGTCCGGCCCGGCCTCGACGACGAGAATGCTGCCCGAATGAGTCGCGGCCATCCGGCGGGCCAGATAAAGCCCCGCGAGTCCGCCGCCGACGACAAGCACGTCGGCTGACGGCGGATGAATTCCGTTCGGTGTCCCACAAGGAGTCGTCATCACGTCCCGCCAAACTGACAAGAGAATCGGCCGGTTGTGCCGATACGGCCTCGCGCCGTCCAGTTGGAACCGTACGACATGCCGAAAGGCGGTTCATTGAACTTGCGCGCCAGGTTCCGGATCGTCCGCCGGGCCGGTTGTCCGCCGTTCGGCGACCGCTCCCCGGAGCCGGACGGAATTTCCGGGCCGCGAATGGAAAAGCAGCGCCAACTTTGGTCGATCCGGGCCGGAATGTCCGGGTTCCCGGCGTCGGAGAATTTGTTCTGGCTATACATTCCGTATTGGACTGGCGAAGCATCACCGTCGACCAGGATCTCCGCGCCCGGAAGGGGCGGCATCGATCAGGTCGTAGCTGGCAAAACCACGAAGCGAGCGGCGCGACTCCCGGTACCCCTGAGGGATACGGGCCGATGTCGCGTGTCATCGAGGGAGAAACCATGGCTGCCCATTCGGCGTCCGCGGACCACAGCCACAGCCATCTCACAGGTCTGGCGCAGGCGCTGGCCGGTCTCGATGTGGACCGGATCACGCGCTGGGGCGCTGAACTCGCGGACCGCCTCAGTACCGGGCGAACGCTGCTGGCCGCCGGCAACGGCGGCTCGGCGGCCGAGGCACAGCATCTGACCGCGGAACTCGTCGGGCGTTACCAGCGCGAACGGCGGGCGGTCGCCGCGGTCGCCCTGCACGCCGACTCCTCCACCGTGACCGCGGTGGCCAACGACTACGGATACGACCGGGTGTTCGCGCGCCAGATCGAGGCGCACGCCCGGCCCGGCGACATCGTGCTGCTGCTGTCGACATCGGGCCGCAGCACCAACCTGCTCCACGCCGTGGAGGCGGCCCGTGCGGCCGGAGCCACCACCTGGGCCCTCACCGGGCCCGGGCCGAATCCGCTGGCCGAACTCGCCGACGACGCACTGGCGATCGAGGCGGGCACCTCCGCCAACGTCCAGGAGTGCCAGCTCGTGGTGGTGCACCTGCTCGCGTCGGCGGTCGACGAGCGGCTGCTCGAAGCGTCGGCACCGGTGTCGGAGCCGGGTACGGAGCCGGCGCCGGTGCCGGCCGCGCCGGCCCCCGCGGAGAGCCCGGTCGCGGTTCCGGCCGCGGCTCCGGCCGCGATTCCGGCCGCCGTCCCGGCCGAGCGGAGCGGGACCCCGACGCGGCCGAGGATCGTGGTGGTCGGGGACACCCTGCTCGACCGGGACAGCACCGGCTCGGTCAGCCGGCTCTCCCCGGAAGCACCCGTCCCGGTCCTCGCCGGGCTCGACACGGCCCACCGGCCCGGGGGCGCGGGCCTGGCCGCGGTGCTCGCCGCGACGGACCGCCACGACGTGACCCTGGTGACCGCGCTGTCGAAGGACGCCCCCGGCGCCCTGCTGCGCACCCTGCTCGACGAAGCCGGCGTCCGTGTCGTCGATCTCGGCCTGAGCGGACCGACACCCGTCAAGTCCCGTATCCGTACCGCGGACCGCACCCTGCTGATGCTGGACGAGGCAGGCCCGGCGGGCGAGATACGGCCGGCCGGCCTGGACGGCGCCGCCGAAGAGCTGGCCGGGGCCGACGCGGTCCTCGTGTCGGACTACGGCCGCGGCGTGACCGCGCTGCCGGGACTGCGCCGGCTGCTGTCCGAGGCGGCGGGCCGGGTGCCGATGGTGTGGGACCCGCATCCGCGGGGCACCGCCGCGGTACCCGGAGTCCGCCTGGTCACCCCCAACCAGCGGGAAGCGGAGGTGCTGACGGGCCGGCAGGAGACCGGCGGCCCTGACGGCCTGTCCGCGGTCGTCGCCGCGGCCCGGGCCCTGCTGGACCGGTGGCCGGCCGAGCAGGCCGTGGTCACCCGGGGCGCGCACGGCGCCGTCCTGGTGCACAGCGGCGGCGGCACCCCGCTGGTGGTCAACAGCCGGCGGATCGTCGCGCTCGACAGCTGCGGGGCGGGGGACCGGTTCGCCGCGACGACGGTCCTGCGGCTGGCCGAAGGCGCCACGACGGCCGAGGCGGTGGCCGCCGCGACGGACGCCGCCACCACGTACGTGGAGAACGGCGGCCCCCGGAACGCCGGTGACCGGCCGGCCGCCCCGGACGAGGCCCGACCGGACGAGGACCCGCTGGCCATGGCGCGGCGGGTGCAGGCCGCCGGCGGCACCGTGGTGGCGGTCGGCGGGTGCTTCGACCTGCTGCACCGCGGACACGTCACCATGCTGGAAGAGGCCCGCCGCCTGGGCGACCTGCTGGTCGTCTGCATCAACGGCGACGAGTCGGTGTCCCGGCTCAAGGGCCCGGAGCGGCCGGTGCTGCCCGCGGTCGACCGGGCCGGGATGCTGCGCTCGCTGCGCTCGGTCGACGCGGTGGTGGTCTTCGACGAGGACACCCCCGAGCGCGCGCTGCGGGCGCTGCGCCCGGACGTCTTCGTCAAGGGCGGTGACTACCACGCCGCGCAGCTGCCGGAGACCGAGGCGGTGCGGGCCTGGGGCGGCGAGGTGGTCACCGTGCCCTTCGTCGACGGCTACTCGACGACCTTGCTGCTCGAAGAGCTGTCCGGGGCCCTGCCCGCCTCGGCCACCCCACGGCCCCGGAAGTCGTTGATCTCGATCAAGTGGCCGTCCGGATCGGAGAGGAACGCGACGGTCTCCCCGCCGATGCGCCGCGGTTCCTCGACGATCTGATAGCCCAGCGCCCGGACGTGGGCCACGATCCCGGGCACGTCGTCGACGGAGAAGGCCAGGTGCTGGGAGGGGTGCGGCGCCGGCAGGAGGCCGTCCTCCTGCCAGAGTTCGACGCCCGCGGGCATGCCGGCGGGCGCCATCTGGAGGATCGTCCGCCGGTCCAGCTCATAGCGGACGACCTGCTCCAGGTGCAGCGCGGCCGCGTAGAACGCTGCCGACCGGGCCACATCCGTGACGTCGAGGCGCACGTGATCCATGCGGATCGAGAACGAGGGCACGACAACCTGCCTTTCAACAAGAGGGGCCGGACTGCTCGTTCGAGCAGTCCCCGTGACTGCCGGCGGCGCGGGCGGGCCGTCCCGTCGGCCTTCTGGGCCGGACCCGCCCGCGCGGCCTCGGCTACGGATCGCCCGCGCCGACGAGCGCGTCGGAGATCCGCGCCGGTGTCGTTCCGTAGCGCTGCCGGAAGGCCCGGATGAAGTGGCTGCTGTCCGCGAAGCGCCAGCGCTGGCTGATCTCGCTCACCGTCAGGTGGCCGTGGCCCGAGATGAGGTCGACCCGGGCCTGTTCCAGCCGCCGGCGGCGGACATAGCCCATGAGCGTCTCCCCGGTGCCGTCGAAGGCCCGGTACAGGGTGCGGACCGAGACGTTCAGTCCGCGGGCGATCGAGGTGGGGCTGAGGTCCTCTTCCCGCAGGCTTCTCTCGGCCAGGCCGATCGCGGCGGACCGTAACGACGATCGAGTGCTTCCGATGAGGTCGGTCGGCTGGGTCATTTCCAAACTCCCATCGTGGGCGGATCGATGACGTCGAATGTCGAACGCGGGCGACGCAGGCCCCGGGTGGGCCCCGCCGCCCCGGACCGGGCGGCGGCCGCGCTGGAGACCGCGGTGCGCCGACCGCCGGAAGGGGTGTAGCGCGGGGACCGGTGCGGACCGGTCGCGGTCCGCCGGTCATGCCGGGGCCGGGGGTGCCCAGGGCTCGGCGTGGTAGTACCTGCGGCAGTCGAGGATCAGCGCCGCGTCCGACAACGTGAAGACGTCGACGAACTCCACGTCTTCCGGGCCGTCTTCGGCGGTGCTGCCGTCCGGGGCCGAGAGCCGGCCGATGACGACGATGGTGTCCCCCTCGGCCACCACCCGGCGAAGCCGGTGTCTGCCGCGGCGGCCCGTCGCACCGGCCTCGGACCGCAGGACCTCCCCGCGGCCGCGACAGCGGGGAGCGCCGGGTTCCGCAACCTCGACTCCCTCGTCCAGCAAGGAGCCGTAGCCGTCGAGGTCTCCGGCGTCCCGGTAACGGTAGGTCAGCATCGCGTGCGTGATCCCGGCAGCCGTCAGGGCGGTGCTGGGATAACGGGGTTCCAGATTCTCGCGGCTCATGTCGGAGGCCGTTTCCCTCGTGCGGCGACCGGGCCCTTGACGGCCGGTCCTTACGCCTTCGAGCATCGTCCGGGCGCATAACCCGGCCCTATCGCGCCGCTTTCCCCGGTCGATGGGGGCGGGCGGCGGCGCCGCCCGGCAGCCGCGGATCAGCGGTACGCGACCGGGGCGACGCCCGGACGATCCAGCTGTCGGCCGCGGCGCGCACCGAACGGCAGGCGCGTCGGCGTGGCGTGTCCCCTTGGCGTGCTGGGTAGTTACGGGGTTGCTCACGTAACATGCATGAATGCACGTCGACGGGCACAGGCCGCTGCCGGTGTGCGGCTCGGGGGACTTTCGCGCAGTCGAATGGCGTTGTCGAAGGCGACCATGAGCCGGAAAGGAGAGCCTGGTGGGGGAGTTACCCTACGAGCAGCGGCCCCGCGACGAACGGCTGAGATTCCGCCTGCTCGGACCGCTCGAGGTCTTCGGCGCCGACGGGCCGGTGAGCATCCGTCCGGGCCGCCAGGAGGTGGTGCTGGCCGCGTTGCTGCTGCACAGCAACCGCATCGTGCGCACCGACCACCTGGTGGACGTCCTCTGGGACGAGAACCCGCCGGACACCGCCCGTACCCAGGTCCAGATCTGTGTCTCCCGGATTCGCAAGGCCCTTGCCGCGGCCGGGTCCGAGGCGTCGGTCGTGACCCGGCCCCCGGGCTACCTGCTCCAGGTCGACGACGCGTCGATCGACCTGACCGTCTTCAACCGCCTGACGGCCGAGGCCCGCGCGCTGGTGAAGGGGGGAAGACCGGCCGAAGCGGCGGAGACGCTGCGCCACGCGGTGGGAATCTGGCGCGGCATCTGCCTGAGCGGCATCTCCAGCAAGGCCCTGGAGCGCACCGGAATCCAGCTGGACGAAGAACGCCTGGCGGCCACGGAGACCTATCTGCAACTGGAGCTCGACCTCGGCTGGCACACCCAGCTCATCGCCGAACTGGGCCGGATGGTCCGCGAGTACCCGCTGCGTGACCGGTTCCGCGGACAGCTCATGCTCGCCCTGCACCGGTCCGGACGCCAGGCGGAGGCACTGGAGACCTACCGGGCCGGCCGTACGCTGCTGCGCGACGAACTCGGCCTGGAGCCGAGCCAGGACCTGCGCAACCTGGAGCGCGCCATCCTCGCCGACGACCCGGCACTTCGGGCCGGCACGGGCATCGGCCTGAACCTCCCGTCACCCGGACCCCAGGGCGGCGCCTCCGCCCCGGCCGCCATTGCCCACCGCCCGCCCGAAGCCGAAGCGGCGGCCGAGGGGAGAGCCGAGGGGAAAGCCGAAGCGAAACCCGAAGCGATACCCGACGCCGACGCCGAGGCCGGGGCGGAGGCCGAGGCCGAGTACCGGCAGCGCGACGAAGTGCCGCACCAACTCCTCGCGGACACCGCCGACTTCGTCGGGGACGACGCGGTCATCGCGCAGGCCGAGGCCGTGCTGCGGGCCACCGGCTCCGGCCGGGCCATGGGGATCGTCGCCATCGTCGGCCGCCCCGGAATCGGGAAGACCACCCTGGCGACCCACATCGCCCACCGGCTGAGCGACGAGTACTTCCCCGACGGCCAGCTCTACTGCGACCTTCGCGGGGTGCGCCCCGATCCCCTCAACGCCAGGGAGGTGCTGGGCCGCTTCCTGCGAGCGCTGGCCATCCCCGGCTCCCTGATCCCCGACGGGCTCGACGAACGCGCCGAGATGTACCGGAGCCTGCTGGGCACCCGGCGGATGCTCGTCGTCCTGGACGACGCGGCGGACGAGGCGCAGGTCGGTCCGCTGCTGCCGGGCTCCAGGAGCTGCGCGGTCCTGGTCACCAGCAGGAACCGGCTCACCGGCCTTCCCGGCACCCACCGCGTCACTTTGGACATCCTGGACACGGGCCGGGCGCTGGAGTTGATCGGCAACGTTGTCGGCCACGATCGGGTCGCCCGCGAGTCGGAAGCCGCGAAAGCCCTCATCCGAGCGGTCGGCGGACTCCCGCTCGCCCTGCGCATCCTCGCGGCGCGCCTCGCCGCCCGGCCGCACTGGTCGCTGGCGTCGATGCTGGGGCGCCTGGCCGACGAGCGGGGCGGACTGGACGAGCTCGCCCACGGCGAGATGAGGATGCGGGCGAGCCTGTCGCTCACCCACGACGGGCTCGGCCGTCCGCAGCGCCAACTGCTCTGCCTGCTCAGCCTGGCGCAGGGCTCGACGCTGCCGGGATGGCTCGCGGGCGCGCTGGTGGACGACCGGCGGCCGGACGCGTCGGACCTGCTGGAACCGCTGGTCGACGTGCAGATGCTGGATGTCGTCGGCGTCGACGCCGGCGGGCACTTCCGGTACCGCTTCCACGAGATCATCCGCCTGTTCGCACGCGAACGGCTCGCCGAGGAGATCGGGGGACAGCAGCGGCAGGAGGCGCTGCGCCGCATGTTCGGCGGATGGCTGGCGCTCGCGGAGCGGGCCGGCCGGAAGATCTTCGGTACCGACTACCTGCGCGGCGGGACGATCCGCTGGCAGCCGCCCGAGAGCCATGTCCGGGAACTGCTGGCCGACCCCATGGAGTGGCTGGACCGGGAGCGGGAGAACCTGGGCATCGCCGTGGAGCACGCGGCGCGGACCGGCGAGGACGAGGTCAGCTGGGAACTGGCCGTCAGCCTCGTGTCGTTCTTCGAGGCCCGCGGCTACCTGGACGTGTGGGCCCGGACCCACCGCAAGGCGCTCTCCGCGGTCCGCCAGGCCGGCAACCGGCGCGGGCACGCGGCGGTGCTCGGCTCCCTGGGCACCCTCTACCTCAACAGGCGCCAGCTCGGCGAGTCCCGCGCCGCGCTGACGGAGTCGCAGAAGCTGTTCGAGGAGCTGGCCGATCCCAAGGGCCTTGCCCTGTGCCGGCGCGACCTGGCCTTCCTGGAACGTGTCCAGGGCAACGACGACAAGGCACTGCTCCTCTACGACCAGGCCCGGCGGGACTTCGACCGGGCCGGCGACCACGTGGGCCGGGCCTCCGTGCTGACGCAGAGCGCCGACATCTGGCTGCGGCAGGGCCATACCGGCCGGGTCCTGGCGCAACTGGAGGAGGCGCTGGAGATCTACCGCGGCAGCGGATACCTCGGGGGCCAGGCCCGGGCGTTGCAGCGGGTTGGACAAGTGCACCAGCAGCGCGGGGAGCTGACCAAGGCGGAGCAGATCCTGACCGACGTGCTCGCGATGGTCTCCAGCAGCGGCGACGTGATCGGCGAGGGCCATCTGCTGCACGATCTCGGCCGCGTCAACGTGTCGATGGGCCGGCCCGCGCAGGCCGAGGACTTCTTCACCCGGGCACTGTCCGTTCGTGAGGAGATCCTCGACCACTCCGGTGTCGCGTCGGTCTCCCTGGACCTGGCGGCGCTGCTGCTGCTCCGCGGTGACCGGCGCCGTCAGGCCGACCGCCTGCTGGAAGCGGCGGTCCCGGTCTTCCGGAAGCAGCAGATGGCCCGGGAACTGAAGCGGGCGGAGGAGCTCATGGCCGCCCTCACCGGTCAGTGCGCGGACGGCTGCTGAGAGCGCGGGCTCAGCCCCAGGGGTCGGTGCTGTCGGTGCCGCCGGTGGAGTCGTCGGCGGCCGTGCTCGCGGGCGCGGCCGCCAGGGTCCGGGCGGCGGTGTGGCCGGCCGGGGTGTGACCGGCCTGGGCGTGCGCGCGGCCGGCGGAGAGGCCCAGGGCCAGAGGTACGCAGAGCACGGCGGCGGCGACGGCGGCGAAGGCGGTGGGGAAGGCGCGGTGGGTGAACATCGGGGGTCCTTTCCTCGGTGCGTGTCCGGCGGCAACTTCTGCTCCGAGGCTAGGAACCCGCGTAATCCCGTCCCTATGACGTCGCTATCGCGACGAATTGGCGGCCCGACGGCCGGGTCAGCGCAGGACCGTGCCGGGCCGGTGGGCGGCCTGGGGGAGGCGGTCCGGTTCGGGGAGCCCTTCCCAGTCGCCCTCCGAGGCGACGCACAGCGCGGCCACCGCGGCGGCGCGGGCGAGCGCCTCCTCGGTGGTCAGGCCGGCGAGGAAGCCTGACAGGCAGCCGGCGACGAACGCGTCGCCCGCGCCGACCGGGTCCACGGCCTGGACCGGGACGGCGGCGACCGGGATCGTACGGTCGGCGGTGATGCACACCGCTCCGGCGGCCCCGTCGGTGAGGACGACGGTGCCGGGGCCGTGGGAGAGCAGTTGCTGCCCGGTCTGCGCCGGGGTCAGGTCCGGCCGTCCGGTCACCATCACCGCTTCGTCCACGCTCGCGAACAGCAGGTCCACCAGGGGCAGTACGGCGGTCAGCGCGGCGCGCGCGGTGTCCTTCGACCACAGCCGGGCACGGTGGTTGAGGTCGAAGGAGACGGTGCCGCCGGCCGCGCGGGTGCGGCGCATCGCCTCGTGGGCGGTCGTGCGGGCACTGTCGGACAGGGCCAGGGTGATGCCGGTGGTGTGCAGCACGCGGGTGCGTTCCAGCAGCGGCCCGGGCAGGTCGTCGGGGTGCAGCCGGGAGCCGGCGGAACCGGCGCGGTAGTAGTGCACCCGGCTGTGGCCGGCGGCGGGCCGCTCCTTGAGCATCAGCCCGGTGGGCGCCTCGGGGTCGGTCACGGCGTGGACGAGGAGGTTCTCGCCGCGCAGCCGGTTCAGGACGGTGCGGCCGAGTTCGTCGTCGCCGACGCGGCCGATCCAGGCGGCGCGGTGGCCGAGCCGCGCGGCGCCGATGGCCACGGTCGACTCGGAGCCGGCCACGGACAGGCCGAGCCCGCGGGCGTGCCGCAGCGGGCCGATATGGTCGGGGGTGAGGCTCGCCATGGTCTCGCCGAGCACGGTCAGGTCGGTCCGGTCGGTCGGGTGGGTCGGGCCGGTGGGGCCGGTGGGGCCGGTCATGGCGGTCACGTCGTTCCGGTCGGTCGTGCTGGTCATCGCGCGGCCGCAGCTGCCACGAAGTCCCGTGCACGGGAGGCGAGTTCGGTCAGCGATCCGCCGTCGAGGGCGTCGCCCAGCAGGGGCGAGCCGACCCCGACGGCTACCGCTCCGGCCGCGCGGTAGGCGGCGATCTGCCCGGCGCCGATGCCCCCGGTGGGGACCAGCGGGATCTCCGGGAGCGTGGCGTGCACGTCGGCGGTGTAGGACGGGCCGCCGGCCCGTGCGGCCGGGAAGACCTTGACCGCTGTGGCGCCGGCCCGCCACGCGGTGAGGATCTCCGTCGGGGTCATCGCGCCGGGCAGGGCCGCCAGCCGTGCGTCGCGGGCGGCCCGGACCTGTTCGGGGTCGCAGTGCGGGCTGACGGTGAAGGTCCCCCCGGCGGCCCGTACGGCCTCGACCTCCTCGAGGGTGGTGACGGTGCCCGCGCCGAGGTACACCCCCGCGGGGAGCCGGTCCCCCGTCTCCCGCAGCGCCGCTAGGCACCCGGGGGTGCGTACGGTGACCTCGATCAGCCGAACCCCGGCGCCGGCCAGGACGCTGATCACCTCCGGCAGCCGGGTGCCCCGGGTGGAGCGGAGGATGGCGACCAGGCCGTGCCGCGCCAGAGCCTCGCCGAAGCGCCGGTCGGACCGTTCGGGCGGAGCGGGGAGGGACATCGGAACTCCTCGTGGGGTGGGGCGTTTGACGTGCCGTCAGTAGGTGAACTCCGGGTCGGCGCGCGGCCCGGCCGTCTCCCGTACCCCCAGCACCACGGTGACCAGCGTCAGCAGCCCGGCGAACATCAGGTAGTACGACGGGGCGAGGTCGTACCCGGTCCCGCTGACCAGCCAGGTGGCGACGTAGGGCGCGGTGCCGCCGAAGAGGCTGACCGACACGTTGTACGGGATGGCGATGGCGCCGGTGCGGATCCGCGCGGGGAACAGCTCGGCCATGCTGGCGTTGGCGGCCCCGTCGTACGCGGCAATGGGCAGCCCGAGCAGCACCATCGCGGCGACCGCCAGCACCGCGTTGCCGTAGGACATCAGCAGCAGGCAGGGCCAGGCCAGGGCGATCAGGCCGACCGAGCCGCCGATGAGCAGCGGCTTGCGGCCCACCCGGTCCGACAGCAGCCCCGCGGCGGGGATAAGGAGCGCCACGGCCCCCATGCACACCATCGAGGCGGCGAAGGACTGCGTCCGGCTGAAGTGCATCGTGTCGGTGAGGTAGCTGATCATGAAGGTCTGGAGGATCCAGTGCGCGACGCCCTTGAGGACGATGAGCCCGGCCAGGATCGCCATCGGCCCGGCGGCGGTGCGGAAGGTCTCCCGGACCGGCGACGCGGCGAGCTCGCCGCTCTTCTCGATCCGGACGAACTCCGGGGTGTCGTCGAGCTTCAGCCGGAGGTAGAGCCCGGCCATGCCCAGCGGCAGGGCGATCAGGAACGGGATGCGCCAGGCGAAGGAGGACATCTGGTCGTCGCCGAACCCGAGGGTGAGCAGCAGCGCGGTGCCGGCGCCGGCGACGAAGGCGACGAAGCCGAGGCTGGCGGCGTAACTGGTGTAGTAGCCGCGGCGGTTGCGGGGCGCGTACTCGAACAGCAGGCTCACGGCGCTGGAGGTCTCGCCGCCGGCGGCGAACCCCTGGACGAGCCGGGCGAGGACCAGCAGCCACGGGGCGAGCGTGCCCACGGTGGCGTAGGTGGGCAGCACGCCGACGGCGAACGTGGAGGCGGAGGTGAGGATGACCGTGACGGCCAGGGTGCGGTTGCGGCCGATCCGGTCGCCGAGCGGGCCGAAGTAGAGGCCGCCCAGCGGCCGGACGGCGAAGCCCAGCGCGAAGATGGCGAAGGTCGACAGCAGCGCGGCGGTGTGGTTGCCCTTGGCGAAGAAGTTCCCGGCGATCACGGACGAGAGGGTGCCGTAGATGCCGATGTCGAACCACTCGACGAAGTTGCCGATGCTGCCGGCCACGAGGACTCTGCCGGAGGGAGCGGAGGCGGACGTCCGCGTGCCCGACAAGGGCGCGGCGGCGGTCTGTTGGGACATGGGGACCTCGATGGGGTGCGGGTGGTCACCGCGTGCGGCGGTAACTCCGGGAGGTTCACGAACGGTGGCCGCCCTCTGCCGCGGCCGGTGACGTGGCGGCCGATGCCCGCGGGGCGGGGGCGGGACCCAGGTAGCCGAGGCCGACGCTGACGCTGTCCGCCGCCTCGATGATCCGGCGGCCGAGGTCGGCCTCGCGGTCGTGCAGCGCGATCGCGGACAGGGCACCGGAGACGGAGATCGCGGCGACGACGCCCCCGGTGTGATCGCGTACGGGTGCGGCGATGCAGGCGCGGCCGAGGGCGAGTTCCTCGACCTCGGTGGCCCATCCGCGCTCGGCGACCGCGGCGAGTTCCTCCTCCAGCGCCTTGGGGGTGGTGAGGGTGCGCGGGGTGTACGAGGGGAAGGGGCCGGCGCCGAGCAGCTGCGCGCGCTCCTTCGCCGTCATGCCCAGGGCGAGGCACTTGCCCATCGCGGTGGCGTGCAGCGGGTTGCGCTGGCCCAGCAGCGAGTACGACTTGTGGGCGAGCTGGCCCTCCACGTTCTGGAGGTAGAACAGCTCGCCGCCGCGGCGCACGGCCACGTTCGCGCCGAGCCCCAGCTCCCAGGCGAGGCGCTGGGTGACCGGCCGGGACTGCCGGTAGACGGGGTCGTTGTTCAGGGCGACGCCGGCCATGGAGATCACCGCGGGCCCCAGCTCGTACAGCTGGCTGACCGGGTCGCGGCGCACCAGCTCGGCGGCCTCCAGGGTGGCCAGCAGCCGGGATGTGGTGGACAGGTTGAGGTCGAGCGCCGAGGCGACGTCCGAGACCCGCAGGGCGGGACGCCCGTGGGTGAAGGCCCGGAGGACGGCCGCGGCGCGCTCGACGGTCTGGTTACCGCCTCGTTCGGAACTCATGGCAGAGATGTTAACGCTGCTTGCTCTATTTGCAACCCACGTGCAGAATCCACAGTGCACCGCTCGAAAAATGAAAGGCGCTACGCATGGCGAAGATCACCGAGGTCGTCACGCACGTTCTGAAGCTGTCGGGGCCCCGGGCCTACCTGGGGCGCCTCGACGACGGCGGCGAGCTGACGGCCGAGCGCGGCTATGTCGTCCGCGAGCCCTGGCGCAGCCTGTACTCCGGGCGCTTCGAGACCCTGCTGGTCGAGGTCCGCACCGACGACGGCTGCGTCGGCTGGGGCGAGGCCCTCGCGCCGGTCGGCCCGGAGGTGCCCGCCGCCGTGGTGGACCGGCTGCTCGCCGGGCAACTGGTCGGCCGGGACCCCCGCCGGGTCCGGCCGCTGTGGCAGCGGATGCGTGAACTGATGCGGGAGCGCGGCCACTTGGTGGGTCACCAGGCGGACGCCATGGCCGCCGTGGACATCGCCCTGTGGGACCTGCACGGCAAGCTGACCGGGCTTTCCGTCGCCGAACTGCTGGGCGGCGCCTACCGCGACCAGGTCCCCGCCTACGTCTCCGGCCTGCCGGAACCGACCGACGCGCAGCGGGCCGCCCTCGCCCGTGACTACGAGCGCAAGGGGGCGAGCCTGGTCAAGCTCGCCCTGGGCAAGGGCATCGAGCAGGACCTCGCCACCTTCGACGCCGTCGCCGCCGGCGCCCCGGGGCTGCGGATCGCGGTGGACGCCCACTGGGCCTACCGCCTGGAGGAGGCCGTCACCCTCGGCCGGGAGCTCGACCGGCGCGGCGCGCTGTTCTACGAGGCGCCGCTCGCGCCCGAGGACGTGGCCGGCCACGCCGAACTGGCCACCCGCGTCACCACCCCCGTGGCCGTCGGGGAGGCGCTGCGCAACCGCTACGAGTTCGCCGACTGGCTCGGCCGCCGCGCCCTCAGGCTGGCCCAGCCCGACGTCGCCCGCACCGGCATCACCGAGGCCGCCGTGATCTGCGAACTCGCCTCCGCCGCCCACGTGCCCGTGGCCCCGCACCACTCCGTCGGCCTCGGCGTCGCGCTGGCCGCGGGCATCCAGCTGAGCGCCGCCACGGCCGACTGCCCCTTCTTCGAGTTCCAGGCCGACTCCCTGCCGGTGGCCCAGAGCATCCTGCGCGTTCCGCTCGACGCGACACCGGCCGGATACACGCTTCCCACCGGGCCCGGACTGGGCGTCGAGGTGGACGTGGAGAAGATCACCGCACTGTCCGAGGAGAAGTGACCGCCGTGACCACCCCGCAGAGCCCGCAGGGCCCCCACGACCCGCAGGGCCCCCGCAGCGCCGACAGCCCCGAAGCCGCCCCCGCCGCCCGGCAGCCGCACGGCCTGATACCCATCCTCGCCACGCCCTTCACCGCCGCCGGAGACCTTGACCTGCCCTCCTTGCGCACCCTGGTGGACTTCCAGCTCGCCTCCGGCGTCGACGGGGTCGCAGTCTTCGGCATGGCCAGCGAGGGCTTCGCGCTCACCGGCGCCGAACGCACCGCGATTCTGCGCACGGTCCGTGCCACCGCCGGGCCGGACCTGCCGGTGGTGGCCGGGGTCAACGCCACCAGCACCGTCACCGCGCGCGAACAGGCCGTCCGCGCCGCCGAGGACGGCGCCGACCACCTGATGGTGCTGCCGCCGTTCCTGACCAAGCCCTCCGCGGGCCAGGTCCTCGACTTCTACGCCGAGGTGGCCGCGGCCGCGCCCGTACCGGTCATGATCCAGGACGCGCCCGGCGTCACCGGTGTGGGCATCGGCGTCGACCAGATCACCGCGCTCGCCGCGGAACCGGGCATCACCTCGGTCAAGGTCGAGGTGCCCGCACCGCCCGCCAAGATCGCCGCCGTCACCGCCGCGGTGGGCCGGCGACTCGCCGTACTGGGCGGGCAGAACGCCCAGTACGTCATCGACGAGGCGGACTGCGGAGCGGTCGGCACCATGCCCGCATGCGAGTTCTCCGACGTGCTGCGCGGGCTGCTGGACGCCCTCGGCGCGGGCGACCGCACCACCGCCCGCGCCGCGTTCCGCCGGCTGCTGCCGCTCATCCACCTCGGCATCCGCGCCGGGCAGGCGTGGGCGGTGCACAAGGAGGTCCTGGTGCACCGGGGCGTCATCGCCTGCCCCGCCGTACGCCTCCCTGCGGCACCGCTGGACGCGGCCACGCGCCGCGCCCTCGACGAGGTACTGGCCGAGACCGCGCTCCCCGCGTACCGCCCCGCGGGGTGAGCCCCGCCGCCCGACCGGCCTTCGCCGCGGCCTACGGGTGCGGCTTCTCGCCCCGCGCCAGCATCGCCACGAACTTCCCGATCCGGCGCGCGCGGGTCTCGGGCTTCTTGGCGTCCTGCACCCGGTACAGGATCGCGTAGCGGTTCTGCCGGTCCAGCGTCTCGAAGAACGCCGCCGCGGCCGGGTCGGCGGCCAGCGCCGCCGCGAGGTCGTCCGGCACCGTCGCGGTCCGCGCGCTGTCGTAGGCCGCGTCCCACCGGCCGTCCGCCTTGGCGCGGTCCACCTCGGCCTGTCCCGCCGGCCGCATCCGGCCCTCCGCGATCAGGGCCGCCGCCTTCTCCCGGTTGACCTTGGACCACCTGCTGCGCGGGGTGCGCGGGGTGAACCGCTGCAACCACCACTCGTCGTCCAACCCCGCCTTCCGGCCGTCGATCCAGCCGTAGCAGAGCGCCACCTCGACCGCCTGCGCGTACTCCAGCGCGACGACCCCGGGACCCTTCTTGCGCAGCTTCAGCCAGATCCCGGGCGAGTCGCCATGATGCTCGCCGAGCCACGCCCCGAACGCCTCGGCAGAGGCGAACGCCACGATCTCCCCATCCTGAGTCACCCCCGCAGCGAACCACACCTGCCCCCGCCCTTCCCGGCGCGCCGCCGTACGCACCGGCGCGCGGGAAGGGGGAGCGGCGTCAGGTTTCCTCGGCCATGGCCGCGATGGTCGTGGCCGCCCGGGTGACGACGGAGGCGAGTTCGGGGTCGGTCAGGGCCGGTGAGGCGCCGACCTCGTGCCGATAGCGGAGCTCGACGTCGACCTTGCCGAACCGCAGCCACGCCCACCAGGTGTCGCACACCTGGTGGTCGTACTCGCCGCACATGTACTGAGCCTGGTCCGCCTGCGGGACCCGTACGCCGATGTCGTCGGGCCGTGCGTTGCCGTTGAGGTACGGCTCCGTCCTCTGGGGCGAGGACCGGGTGAACTGCCGCGCGGCCGCACCGTTCGAGTGGTAGCCGTAGACGACCTCCACGAAGTCGTCGGTGGAGCGGCCCCAGGTGCGGGTGGCCTCGCCGTCCTCCGAGGGCAGGCGCCCGCTCTGCTGCCACTGCCCCGGCGCGGGCAGGCTCGGCAGCAGCAGGTCCCGCCGGGGACTCGTGGTCCGGTCCCGCAGGAACACCACGTACCCGCCGTAGAGCGTCGCCAGCACCAGGGCCAGCCCCAGGACGACAGCCGCCGCGATCACGCCACGTTCTCTGGTCACCATCCGCCCCCCTCGGCGTGCGCCGCCCCCCGGCACGCTGTGATGCTAGCGGCGCCCGCCGTCACAGAGGGCTGCTTGATGCCGACGTGACGTGGCCGTTGCAGTCGCCCTGGGGCATGGACTCAGGTCACCGTCAGGCTGTCGATGTTGATGCTGCCGGAGTCGGTGGGGCCCACCGTCAGGGTGATCGGGTCGGTGCCGGCCGGGAGGTCGGTGGGGACGGTGACGGTCGACCAGGTGTCCCAGCTGCCGGTGACCGGCAGTTCCACCTGGTGGGAGGCGCCCCCGGCGGTGAGGGTGATCGTGCGGGTGACGTTCTCCAGCGGCGGGCGCTGGCCTCCCAGGGAGTTGGCGTAGCGGATGGTGACGGTACGGGGGCCGGCGGCCGGGACGTCCACCGCGACGGTGCCGGCGGCCCCGGCGTACCAGCCGGCCACGAAGCCGCTGCCGGTGTAGCCGCCGTGGTCGTTCGCCAGCTGCGCGCCCCCGCTGAGCGCGCCGTCCTCGGCCTCGATGGTGGAGCCCAGCGGCGACGGCGTCACGACCGGGAGCAGGGCGGTGGCGGTCTGCGTGTCCCGTCCGGCCGTGCCGTCCCAGCTGGTGGTGGCGGTGAGCCCGGCGGCCGTGGTCGCCTGTCCCGCGGGCGGGGTGACCGTCCACCGGAGGTCGGCGTGGCCGTCCGCGGCGATGGTGACCGCAGCGGGGTCGCCGCTGACCTGCCAGCCGTCCGGCACGCGCAGGCTGCTCTCCACGTGCCGGGCGTCCGCGCCGCCGACGGAGGTGAGGGCGAGGCGCACGGTGGCGGCCTTGCCGGGCGAGGTGCCGTCGGCCGTCAGCACCCCGGTGAGGTCGGCCGCCTGCGCGCGCGGCACGGAGAGCGAGGCGACCGACGCGGCCACCGCGCCGTCGAACGACAGGCGCACCGCGGTGGCCTCCGTACGGCTCCAGCGCGCCACGAGGTCGCCCAGCGGCGGCACACTGCCCTGGTCCACCTGGTGCCAGGCCGCCCCCGGCCCGTCCTGGACCTCGACGGTGTACGTGTCCGGGCGGGTGGTGCCCCACCGCACGTGGAGGTGGTCGGTCAGGTTGCGGCCGGACAGGGCGACCTGGAGGGAGGAGGACGTGGCCGAAGCCGTCCACGTGGTGGTGTCGTTGCCGTCCACGGCCCCCGCGGGCGGCATCGCGGGTTGCACGGACTGCGCCGATGCCGCCTGGCAGCGGGCGAGGTCGTCGGTGGCGGCCTGGTCGGGGCGGGCGGTCGGCAGGGTCAGCGGGCGGCCGCGGGTGACGTGCTTGTCGCCGTCGGGCGTGCCGAGGGTGAGCGCCTTGCCCGACACGAGCGTCACCGTGGTGGTCTTCGCACCGATGTGCACGTCCAGCCGGCTGCCGCGGTACTGGATGCCGGCCAGGGTGATACCGGAGGCGAGCTGCGGCGGAAGGGTGGGGGCCAGCGTGAGGCCGTCGGCGGTCCACCGCATGCCGCCGAAGCCGTACAGGAAGGTCTGGAGGAAGCCGCCGGCTCCGGTGGCGAAGGTGAACGCGGGGCCGGTGCCGCCGCCTTGGAGCGGCACGTCGCCCTGGGTCTCGGCGAACTGGCGGAACGGCCCCTTGATGTAGGGCTGGTAGGAGTTCTCGAACAGCGTGTAGTCCAGGCAGCCGGGCTGCTGGATCTGCGCGGCGACCACCGACTCCACCGAGTTCGTCATGGCCGGCCCGTTGACGTCGGTGACCGGCATGTAGCGGTCGAGGTCCGCCGCGGCCGACGACGCGTCGGTGACGTAGCCCAGCGGGTAGCTGAGCATGACCGTGTCGGCCTGCTTGACGGTCTGGTCGGTGTAGCCGGCGTACTCCGGGTGGCTGCCGTCGGCGTCGGTGGGCACGGCGATGGCGTCGGCGATCGCCGTCCACGCCGGGTCCGGGCGCTGGTGCAGTACGGCGGCCGCGGCCGCGGCGTCCCTCAGGGCGAGGACGGCGCCCGCGTTGGTGGTGGCATTGTCGTCGACGTGCTCGTGGTACTCGTCCGGGCCGGTGACGCCGTCGATGTGGTAACTGCCGTCCGCGGCCTTCGTGACCCGGTCGGCCCAGAACGCGGCGACGTCCTTCAACACCGGGTAGCCGTAGTCCTTCAGCCAGGTGGTGTCCCCGGTGGCCTGGTAGTACTGCCACTGCGCGAGCGCGATGTCGCCTTCCAGGTGGTCCTCGAAGGTGACGCACATCGGGTGGCCGAGGTCGCCGCATGCGCCGCCGGGACCGTTGTCCCAGGCCCAGATCCCTCCGCCGTAGCCGTTGGCCTTCGCGTTGGCCTCGGCCTGGACCCGGGTGCGCGAGCGGAACATGACGACGGACTCGGCGAGTTCGGGGTGGAGGGCGAGCAGCGAGGGGAACATCCAGGTGTCGGCGTCCCAGAAGATGTCGCCGTTGTAGTCCTGGCTGGTCAGGCCGGCGGGCGGGATGCTCCACGAACTGCCGGCGCGCAGGCTGGAGTACAGCGTGTAGAAGGACATGTTGATGTCGGCCTGCAGGTCGCTGTCACCGGCCGCCTCGATGTTGGGCTGCCACAGCGCGGCCCAGTCCGCGTCGTGCCGAGCGACGAGCTTGGACCAGCCCTGGTGGACGGCGGTCTCGACGGTGGCGGCCGCGGTGGCCGCGGGGTCGCCGGGATCGTCGGAGGTCGCTGTGCCGACGTACTTGGTCACGGTGTAGGTGGCGCCCGCGGTGACGGGCATCGTCCAGTTCTCGCCCGCCGTGGCCGTGTCGTCCGACGGCTCCGCGGCGGTACGGGCGGAGACCTTCGTTCCCGGGCCGGCCTGGAGGCGCTGCGTCTCCACCACGCGGGTGCCGTTGCCCGGCGTGGTGAGCCGGACGGTCGCGGTGTCCGCGGAGGTCGCCACGGAACGGGAGGTGGCGCTGACGCCCTGCGCGCCGGCGCCGTCCAGGAGTGCGGACAGGTCCAGGTTCCCGCTCCACCGCGGGGTGACGGTGAGGCGGACCTGCCCGAGGTGCTCGAGCGAGCGGTTGGCGAGCACCTCGACGCGTACGCCGGTGGCCTTGCCGTCCTCGGGCGTCCAGGTCAGCGAGGTGTCGACGGAGCCGTGCGCGAGGTCCAGGCGCTGCCGGTAGTCGCTGATCTGCTCCTGCGGCGCGGCGGCGTCCAGGGTGTGCCCGTCCACGCCGAGGGCCATGGTGCTCCAGGTGGGGAGCGAGACCATGTACTCCATGTCGGGCACCGCGGAGGTCAGGCCCTTGTTGTAGAGGCCGGCGACCATGGAGGTGGTCAGCCGCTGCTTGGGCTGCTGGTCCAACTGGTAGCCGGACGGCCCGAGACCGCCCTCGTAGCCCTGCCCGACGGCGGGCAGCCGCTCGGCGAGGTAGCCGTTGCCGACGAAGGGCATCGTGGTGATGTCCTGGGCGGTGTAGGAGCTGCTGGTCAGCGTCCACGGGTCGGCGGCGGCCGCGGAGCCGGGGGACTGCCCGGCCCGTGCCTGGGCACCGCCGGCGCCGCCGGCCGCGGCGGCCGTGCCGGCGGTGCCCGCCGTGACGATCAGCGCGGCGGCGATCGCCACCGCACGGCCTGCTCTGCGCATCACCGTTGTTCCTTCCGTCGGGTGGAGGGGCGCCGTCCGTGGGTGGTCGGACGCCGTGCGCGGGGCGGGCCGGCCACGCGGTGGCCGGCCCGCCCCGGATCGCCCGTGGGCGTGGGGCAGTCGGGCGGCCGTCAGGTCTGCGGGTGGTACTGCCCGGCCACGTCCGCGGCCGTCAGCGCCCGGTCCCACACCTGGACCTGGTCGATGGCGCCGGGCCACGGGTCGCTGGTGTGCCCGCCGGAGAACGCGCGCCCGATGGCCAGCGGGCCGTTCGCGGCGGCCCCGGTGGCCTGGTTCCACACGGTGGTCTGCGCGACGCCGTCCACGTAGAGGGTGTAGGTGCCGGCGTCGGCGTCGTGGACGCCCACCAGCTGGTACCAGCGGCCGGTCTGCGGCTCCTGGTCCGACAGCGCGCGGCCGCCGCTGGTGGAGAACGCGAACCGGTGGTCGGCCGAGGAGTACTGGAGGTAGAAGCCGCTGCTGGTGGTGCCGTCCTGGCTGACGGCGGTGGCGAAGCCGCCGGAGGAGTCCAGGCGTACCCAGGCGGAGACGGTGAAGTTGCCGGCGGTGTCCAGGACCGGTGCGGCGGTCTGGGCGTACTGGTCGGAGCCGTCGAGTTGCAGGGCAGTGCCGGAGACGCCGGACACCCAGGCCGGGGCGCCGGTGAGGGTGGCGTCGTGTGCGCCGGAGCTGTCGTGGGCGGTGCTGCCGCTTCCCTCGTCGAGGGTCCAGGTGCCGACCGGGTCCTGCCGGCCGGCCGGGTAGGCGACGCGGAGGTTCTGCAGCCGGTGGGTCGACTGCCGTGTGCCGCCCGCGGGCCGGTAGGTGGCGGTGGCGGTGAGCGCCGCGGCGCTGCCGGGGTCGGCGGTCGGGGGAGCGTGCAGAGTGTAGGTCCACACCGCGGAGCCGCCCGGGCGGATCGCGCCGGAGGGACGCGTGGCCGGGTCGGCCGACCAGCCCGGGGGCAGGCCGAGTTCGACCTGGGCGGAGGTGAGCGGCCGCTGGGTCGTGTTGCGCACGGTGACGCTGATCGGCGTGGACGCGGTAGCGGTGACCAGGCCGCTCTGGTTGGCGGGCCCGACGCTGAGGGCGGCGTCGGGGCTGGAGGGCGCCCACGACTGGAACTCGGTGACGCCGACGAAGGCGCCGGGCGGGTCGGTGAACACCAGCCGCACCTTGCTGGTGGTCAGCTGCGGGAAGGTGACGCGGTTGGTGCCGTTGCCCACCGGCTGGGCGGGGCTGTGCACCTGGCCGGGCACGTCCTTCCACGCCGAGCCGTCCCAGAACTGGAGGCGGTAGCCGGCCGCCGGCCGGACCCCGCCGCCGTCGTCGTAGCCGGACCAGCGGATGTCGCTGACGGGTGTGGGGGCGCCGAAGTCGACGCCGTAGAAGTCGCTGCTGTTCGGGGAGGCGTAGTTCGTCCAGCGGGTGTCCTCGGGCACCTCGTCGTACCAGGTCTTGCCGTCCAGGGCGTTCCAGGCGTTGTCGTTCTGCCAGGTGTAGGAGGCGATGGGCTGGGGGTAGCCGGTGCGCAGCGGGTTGGCGGCGTCGTCGACCAGGCCGCCGGCGGGGGCGGTGACGGTGCCGCCGACCCGCACGGTGGTGTCGCGCAGCGTCGCCGAGCGCTGTACGAGCCTGCCGTCGACGTACAAACTCAGGCCGGCGCCCTGGTGGTAGTGGCTGCCGTCGCGGTCCCACAGCACGGTGACGTTGTGGCCGTGGTAGGGCACGTTCTCGGCGGCGAAGTGGTCCCAGGAGGCGGGGACCAGCGGCTGGACCTTCAGCGTGTCGCCCTGCTGGGGGCGCAGGCCGATCAGCCCGGACAGCACCAGGTCGTCGTAGGTGGAGTGGTTGTAGTCCTCGCTGTGGTCGGCGCCGTCGTAGATCCAGGCGTCCGTGTCGGGGTCGTGGGCCTCGGCGACGTACGGCGTGCCGTTCTTGGTCTGGGTCCTGGCGTAGGTGGCCAGCGCCGCGGCGTAGTCGCCCTTGGCGATCGACGTCTGCGCGGGGTAGTCGTCGAGCAGGTCGGCCAGCCCGGTCAGGGTCTGCGACGTGGCGAAGGGCCAACTCGGGCCGTCCCAGCGGCAGCACGTGCCGGCGTCCTTCATGAAGTACGGGCTGCGGCGCTCGGCCGTGGTCGGCCCGTAGGCGCCGGCGAAGCCCTGGGGGTCGAGCAGTTGCGACCACGCGCCGGCGTCGGACGGCTGGGCGGCGCCGAACATCCAGGGCAGGTAGCCGATCTCCTCGCGGGTGCCGGACAGCTGGTGGTCCGGATTGCCGTCGCGCGCCATCGTGTAGTAGAAGCCGCGGCTGGGGTCCCACAGCCACTTCTGCATCGCCGACTTGAGCTTCGCGGCCCGCCCGGCGTACTCCCGGGCGAGCGCGCTGTCGCCGGCCAGCCGCGCGATCTCGCTGATCGCCTCCGCGTCGCCGTACTGGTACGAGTTGAGCGTCGGCCGGTAGCCCGCGCCGCCGTGGTAGGGGTCGCCGGAGGCGTAGGAGGACGCGGAGTACTCCATCGCGTCCCACACCGGCACCGACCAGTACAGGCCGAGGCTCGCGTCGAACTGCTCGTCCCAGCCGCGGTACTGGCGGACCAGCGCCGGCAGCAGCGAGGTGACCTCGGCGTAGTCGCCGGTCACCTCGGCCTGCTGGTAGGCGGCCGTCGCCAGCCACACGCTGTACTCGTGCGCCCAGTCGGTGGTGTCGGCGTTGACGTCGTCGGTCGCCGGCTTGGCGCCCGCGCCGGGCCCGGTCAGCCAGAACCGGATGTAGTCGTCGTCGTACGTCTGGTCCCTGACCCAGCGGCCCTCGGTGATCTGGTGGCCGGCCGCCGCGTCGATCGCCTGGTAGGGCGCGGCGTAGCCGCAGCAGTCGAGGAACTCCGTGGAGATCCAGCCGTCCTGCGGGTCGGTGTAGCGCAGGTGCTCCTTGTAGGTGCGCCAGCGGTAGTAGTAGACGCTCTGCATGGTGGCGTCCGGCAGGTCGACGAACGGGATGTTCGACTCGTACCAGTCCGGGTCGGCGAAGCCGGACAGGTAGGACGCGTCGTCCAGGATGTGCGTTCCGGCGCCGACCGCGGAGGCCGGGGTGCCGGGGCCGGCGGCGGGGCTGCTGCCGGGGCCGGCGGCGGCGCTGTCGTACGCGCCCGCCGCGCGGGCCGGTGACGCCGGGCTGACCAGCGCGAGCAGGACGAGGGCCGCGAGGGCGGCGGTGAAGGCGAGCCAACGGCCCCTCGGCGCTCCGATCGATCGCGGCCCGCGCCTGCCCGAGGACACCACTGCTGGGACCATCTGACGGTCCTTTCGTCATCGCCCTACAACGATGTAACGCACAGATTCCGCCACCGGGACACAGGAACCGTCAAGGGTTGCGGCAGGAGTTGATGCAAAGCGCCTTCGCCGACGGATGGTCATGACCCGTATGTGTGCAGCTCATCGCTGTGACGCCGGCAGGTCGGCCCGGGAGGATTTTCCGCGTGCGGGGGACGGGCCGAGGGTGCGAGGGGGCGCCGCCCGGGGGAGCCGGGGGCCCTCGGAGGCCGCGGATTTACATCGTTAGAGAAGCCCGCGCGGCGCGCTGAAGGGGCCGCGCGCGATCGGGGCATGGGGGCAGAAAAGGGGCCCGACCGCGTCGCCGCCCCGGGCCCCTGGATCTTCCTGTCGGTAGTCGCCGGCCGCGCGCTCAGGCGGTCGGCGGGAGCGGGGACCACACGCCGAACCACTGCTCGGCGCCGTACTCCTCGAACCGCTCCACCTCGGTGAACCCCAGCTTCGTCGCCACGCGCAGCGAGGCGCCGTTGGCGATCTGGGTGGACAGCACCACCGGCTCGTCGGGACGCGCGTCGGAGAACCAGCCGAGTGCCGCCGCGCCGGCCTCGGCGGCGTATCCGCGCCCCCATGCCTGCGGCAGGAACATGTAGCCGAGTTCGGCCTCGCCGGCATCCGGACGGACATGGCCCGGGCGTTCCGCGTCACGCGGGTCGAGCGTGATCATGCCGATCATGGCGCCGTCGAGTTCGACGACGAAGACGCCGAATCGCCGCCCGGGCACCTCTGGCATCGCCCGGTCGAGCTGCTCCCGCGGTTGCGCGCCACCGATGTAGGTGCCCACCTCCGGTGAGGAGAACAGTTCGACGAACGCCGCACGGTCGCGGGCCTCGGACGCGCGGAGCACCAGGCGTTCGGTCTTGATCGGGGCAGGCGGCCATGCGGCGAGTTCGGTCTCACTCATGGTCGGCAACCTATCGCACAGAGCCGGACCGGGGACCCCGGTTCGGTTCCACCGGCTGGACGACGGTCTCCGGCGGGTTCCGCCTGCGGACCGAGTCTCCTGACGGATGCCAGTACGGCACGAAGCACCGATAAGCGAACCTCTGGTGCAGAGATAGGAGATCGACTACCGCGCTCAAGCGCATTGCGCAGGCGAACGACAGGAGTTGACGAGAGTATGTCGCTCACCTTGACCGAGCGATTCCTGCGGGGGCTGGAACTATCCCCTGACCGTCCGGCGGTACGGGTCGGCTCGGACGTCGTCACCTATCGAGAGGCGCACGAAACGGCCTTGCGCTGGGCGGGTTCACTCATCGCGCAGGGCGCTCCCCGGTCGGTGGGGGTGCTGGCGGGCAAGAGCACGACGGCCTACACGGGCTTGCTGGCGGCCCTGTACGCGGGTGCCACCGTCGTTCCGCTGCAGCCCGGCTTCCCCGCCGAGCTCCTCCGCCGGATGATCGAACTGTCCGGGCTGGACACGCTGATCGTCGACGACCGCGGCCTGGCGGTCCTCCCGGAGATCAGCGATCAGCAGGCGCCTCCACGCGTCCTCGACACCGGCGGATTCGCCGGCCGGTTTCCGACGATCCCGATGCTTGAGCGTCCCGGACTCTCGGCACCGGTGAAAGCGGCTCCTTCGGACCGGGCGTACATCCTGTTCACATCTGGTTCGACCGGGGTCCCGAAGGGCGCTTCCCTGACCCACGGCGGTTTCGCGCACTACTTCGACCTCCTTGACCGGCGGTGCGACTTCGGGCCTGATGACGTCTTCTCACAGACCTTCGACCTCAATTTCGACTGCGGAATTCACGACGTGTTCTCGGCATGGGGCGCGGGCGCGACGGCGCAGGCGGTGCCGCCGTCGGCGTATCGGGACCTCCCTGGGTTCCTCGCCGAGCACGGGGTGACGGTGTGGTACTCCACGCCGAGCGCCATCTGGATGGCCCGGGAGATGGGCGGGCTGGAACCGGGCGCACTCGCCGGCCTGAGGTGGTCGTTCTTCGCGGGCGAGGCGCTGCGCTGCCAGGACGCCGCGGACTGGCAGGCGGCGGCGCCGCGAGCCAACGTGGAGAACCTCTACGGACCCACCGAGTTCTCCATCAACATCACTTGGCACCGCTGGTCGGGCGAGGAGTCGCAGCTGGCCGGCGCCAACGGCACAGTGCCGATCGGGAAGGTGCACGAAGGCCACGACTTCCGCCTTGTGACCGAGCAGGGCGAAGAGTCGTCCGTGGAGGGCGAACTGTGGGTCACCGGTCCGCAGATGGCGACCGGGTATCTCGACCCGGCCGACGAGGAAGGCCGGTTCGTCGAGTTCGACGGCCGGCGCTGGTACCGCATGGGTGACCGGGTGCGCGCCAGTCCCGGCGGTGAACTCACCTACATCGGGCGCATGGACTCGCAGGTCAAGGTGCACGGGTGGCGTGTCGAACTGGCGGAGGTCGACCATGTCGTCCGCCAGTGCGACGGAGTGGGCAACGCGGTCACGGTCAGCCGGCCCGCGGCGTTCGGAACGGAACTGGTGGTGTTCTACACCGGCGACAAGGTGCCGGAGACCTCGCTGGCCGAAGGGGTGCGCGCGGTGCTGCCGGACACCGTCGCTCCGCGCCGATACGTCCACCTGGACGGCTTTCCGCTGAACTCCAACCGGAAGGTGGACCGGCTCACGCTGCGGAAGTGGGCCGCGGAGTTGCCCTGAGCCGCTCAGGGCGAGCACTTGGTACGACCCGAAGCCAGACGACAGCCCGTGACAGGTCCAAGGGAAGGCAGCCGTGGTCAACTCGTCCGGAACCGCAACGGAACATTCCGCGCTCACCAGCGTCCTGCCCCGGTGGCCGTCGGCCGACCCGTCCCGGGAGACCGGGTGGCAGACGTACGAACTCGCGATTCCCGCCGAGGTCCGTCACGCACTGTCGGGAAGGGACCGGCAGTGCGCGGCGCTGGCGGCGGCGTACGCGAAGGTGGCCTCGGTCCTGACCGGGGAACGGAGCGTTTCTGTCGGCTACCGCTCGGCCGGCTGCGACGAGCCGCGTCTGCTGAGGATGACGGTTCCGGCGGGCTCCTGGCTCGACCTGATCGGGCAGGCGGAGCAGGCGCTGCGGGAGTCCGACGGTGCCCCTTCGGGCCCGCGGCCTTCCGGACACCTCGCCGCGGATCTCGAAGCCGTCCTCGACGTCACCGGTTGGACCGGAGACGGGAGGACCGGGAGCGAGCACGGCGATCCGGCTCTGCTGTGGAGTTTCTCCACGGCGGCGGACTCAGCGCGCCTCCGGCTGAGGTATCGAGCGGACTGCTACGGCGAAGAGTGCGTCGCGCGCTACGCGGGCTACTACCTGCGCGCTCTCGACCTGCTGCTCCGTGACCCCCTTGCCGGACACGGCGATCACAGCCTCGTATCGCCGGGTGAACTGGACGTCCAGCTACGTGAGTTCGCCGGGCCCGTGGTCGCTCTGCCGGCACAGCGGTTTCACCGGCTCTTCGCCGAGCAGGCCGCGCGGACCCCCGGTGCGCTGGCGGTCAGGGACGGGGATCGGTCGTGCACCTACGCGGAGCTCGACCGGCTGGCCAACCGCATCGCGAACTGCCTGCTGGCCGGCGGTCTGACGGCGGAGAACGTGGTGGCCGTGAACCTGCGGCGGTCGGTCGAATGGGTTGCGGCGATCATCGGGGTGATGCGGGCCGGGGGCGCGTACCTGCCGGTCGATCCGCAGTGGCCCGCCGACCGGCTGCGGGTGGTTCTCAAGCAGGCGGAAGCGCGGGTCGTGCTCGTCGACGAGGAGAGCGAGTCCCTCACTACGGTCGTCACCGAGTCCCTGGGCGATGCCGCGCGGGTCCTGACCATCGGCACCGCCGCGGCCGAACCGGCCGAAAGTGATCCCGGGATCGCCGTGGCCGCGGACCAACTCGCGTACATCTACTTCACGTCCGGCTCCACCGGGGACCCGAAGGGGGCCATGTGTGAGCACGCCGGGATGGTGAACCACCTCCTGGCGAAGCTGGAGGACCTGGAGATCGGCTCCGGGGACATGCTCGTGCAGAGCGCGCCCGCCACGTTCGACATCTCGTTGTGGCAGGCGATCGCACCGCTTCTCGTGGGGGCGGCGACGACCGTGGTCTCCGCCGAGACGGTGCGGGACATCGACGACTTCATCGCGACGGCCGAGCGCGTGGGCGCCACCGTGATCCAGGTCGTTCCGTCCTACCTGGAGATGCTCACGGCACGCCTGTCGGAGATCGAGCCCGCGCGCAGGCTGCCGGCGGTACGGCACGTGGTCGTCACGGGGGAGGCCCTGAAGAAGGGCATCGTGGAACGGTGGTTCGAGTTCTGCGACATTCCGTTGACGAACGCGTACGGGGCGACCGAGGCATCGGACGACACCACCCACCATGTGATGCGGCGGCCGCCGGCGTCGGCGTCCGTGCCCGTCGGGAAGCCGGTGCGCAATGTGCAGGTACTGATCGTCGACGAGAACCTCCAGGTGGTGCCCATGGGCGCACCGGGGGAGATCGCGTTCGCCGGCGTCTGCGTCGGCCGGGGCTATGCGAACGACGACAGGCGAACGAGGGCGGCCTTCGTCGAGAGCCGAACCGAGCCGGGGCTGAGGCTGTACCGAACCGGTGACTACGGGCGGTGGCGGCAGGACGGTGTCCTGGACTTCCTGGGCCGCCGCGACGAGCAGATCAAGATCCGCGGGGTGCGGGTCGAACTCGGTGAGATCGAGAACGCGATGCTGCGCATCGAGGGCGTGCGCGATGCCGCGGTGGTCGTCAGACGAGGCGCTGACGCCGACACCGGACTGGTCGGCTACTACACCGCGGCGTCCCCCATCGAGACCGAGCTGATCCGCGAAAGCCTCGCGGAGGCGCTGCCCGCGTACATGATCCCGCCGCACATCCAGCGCCTGCCCAGCATGCCGCTCACGGACAACTCGAAGATCGACAAGAAGGCCCTGGCGAACGAGCTGGGCCACTCCCCGGTGGCGCGATCCGAGGCTGTCCCGCCTCGGACGCAGACGGAGCAGATGCTGGCCGGCCTGTGGGAGGAACTGCTCGGTCTGCCGGCTTCGAGCGTCGGCCGGAACGACGACTTCTTCGCGCGAGGGGGCAGCTCGCTGTCGGCGATCCGGCTTGTCGTCAAGCTCGGAAAACAGGTGTCGCTGCTCGATGTCGCCCGCACTCCGGTGCTGTCCGACCTCGCGGCGACGGTCGACAGCAGACGGGCCCTTTGAGTAAGGGCGCCGACCGAGGGAGGACGACAGGATGCCGGATCACGATCAGGCTCAGGATCAGCGAGGAAAGCTCCTACGGGCGCTGGAGTACCGTCAGGTGTTCGACGATCGGCTGGAGCGGATCGAGCGGCAGACGTCCTTCGACGCGGACTACGCGGTGGAGACCGCACAGAACGTCGAACTGTGGGATCTCCCGGAGGCGGATCTGATGCCGGTGGGGCGGAACGCCAGGTACTCGCCGACGCCGGTCCGTACGGTGCGCAACGCGCTCGGCCGGTGCGGCGTCAGGCATGAGGAAGTGACGTTTGTCGACGTCGGCTCCGGAAAGGGCCGGGTCCTGCTGCTGGCGGCCGAGTTGCCGTTCCGCCGGATCGTCGGCGTGGAGGCGTCGGAGACGCTGTGCGGCATCGCCGCGAGCAACGTGCGGAAGGCCGCGGAGAACCGCGACGGCTTCGACCGGATCGAGATCGTGCACGCCGACGCAACCACCTACGACATTCCGGATGACGGGGGGCTTTTCTACTTCTACGAACCCTTCTCCGTCGAGGTGGCCCTGACGTTCCTGGGGAGGGTCGAGGACTCGATCCGCCGCCACCCCCGTCGCGTGGTCCTCTGCTTCACCGGCAGGGGACAGCCGGACGGGCAGGGGACCGAGCTGGAGAAGACCCCGGTCGCCGCGGCCGCCGCGGAGATCCGGGACGGGTGGCGGCTGGTCGAGGTCGTTCCCTCGCCGGACGCGGAATTCTACGACTCCTTCCTCTACGAGTACGTGGACACCGCGCACCTGCCCGGAGACGGGGTGTGAGACGAACAGGGGGCCGCCCGGTGACCGGGCGGCCCCGCCGTCTCACCGCGCGCCGGCCGAACGCAGCGATCGCCCCGCCTCCCGGTACCGGCTGCTGACCTTCTGCCGGGAGAGGGTCGCGAGCACGCAGTCCCCGGGGGCCCGTTCGGCCGCACCCAGGTCCAGGGCCAGGCGGCGGTGGTCGCGGCTGTACCTGTCCTCGAGGCGCCGGATCGCCCTTCGGAGGTCGTCCGCGCCGTCGTGGAGTTCCACCAGCCCCCGCGACTGAAGCCACGTACTCCCGCCGCGGAACTTTGTGACGGACAGGGCGGCCGCGGGACTGCGGCGCAGGGCCTCGCAGTCGCGCCTGTCGACGAGGAACGAGATGCGGGTCTCGCCGCGGACGTCGATCACGTCGAACCCGAGCTGGCGACAGCGCAGGAGACCGGAGCGGTCGAAGCACGCGAGGTGGCCGTAGGTGGCGTTCAGCGGCCGGTACCCGGGATGCCCGGAGTGGCGCACCACGCCGAGAACGGCCAGCTCGTCGCCGGCACCATACGGAGCCGACCCGTCCGTGTCGCGCGCGTCAAGCGTCCGGAAGTCCTCGTGCCGGTTCGCTGCGGACCACCGCGGGGGACGGGTTCCGCCGTACCTCGGCGCCAGTCTCCGGATGTAAGGGGCGGTCCGAAACGCGGGTACGTCGCCGAGGTCGTTGCGGACGCGGTAGGCCAGCACCTCCAGCCGGAGCCGCTCGTTGCCTTCACGCCGATCCCAGCTCGTGTAGTTGCCGTCCGTGTGTTCGCTGATTCCCGGCTTGCTGTACAGGGCGGCCAGAGCGCGGATGACAGTGCGTTCGGGGTCCGGTGACTGTTTCACGAAGCCGCCCACTTCGTAGCAGAGCGGGCTGCCGATGCCGGCCGGTACGGACAGCGCGACCATCGGGTCCAGGGCGGTGGCCCTCGCCTTGATCCTGTTCTCCACGGTGCTCATGACCACGTTCCCACCGGCGGCGGTGGCCCAGAGCGGCGTGACGCTCACGCCTCCCAGTCCGGTGTGGACGGCCAGATGCGCGTAGGGGCGATCAGGACTGGGCAGATGGGTGGACCGTCCGAAGGGCGGTTCGAGGATCGAGCATTCCTCCGTGGTGAGCGGAAGGCCCGGCACCTGGTCGATCAGGGCGGAAGTCCTCCGCGCGCGCTGCTTGATCTCCTCCCGGGCAGCTCGGGCCAGGGCAAGACCGTCTCCTGACAGCCCCCGTCGCTGCGCGGCATCCGAGAACAGCCGCGCCCATTCGACGGCGGGCGCCCGACCGAGTTCACCGGTCGCGTCCCGATCACCCTGATGCACGTGTACGCCCTCCTTGAGACGCCGGACGGGCCCCCCGACCCGCTCTGTCGGGGGCGCGTTGTCCCGGGTGCGCGGCCGTCCTGGTCAGCCGAGCCAGGACAGGAAGTGTGTGAGCTCTTCACGCAGCTGACCGGTGGAAGGCCGCTCCACCGTGATCTCGGTCCTGGCCTGCTCGCCGGCAGGTGACGTCCGGTAGACGTTCGTGAAGTCGGTCTCGGCGGGCTGCTGCAGGACGATAGAGGCGGCGGCCCTGCCGGCCGATCGCGAGATGCAGTGCAGCACCTGGTGATCGATGTGGTAGACCGTGCCGGCCGGCAGGAGGGCCGAGAACACGTTGCGGAGCCGTTCCCTGCCCTGGGCCTCCAAGGAGAAGGCCTGCCCGGCCCCTACCGGAAGGTACTTGAAGTGGTGGTACTCGTCTCCGGGGCCGATGGTGAACTCCTGGGCGAAGTACTCCCCCGCCACCAGGGCGGTCGTGAAGTCCCAGCGGTGGGAGTGGATGTCCTCCGTGATCGTCCCCGAGGCGTCCGGCTGCGGGTGCCAGACGTGGAGGCGCAGTTTCCACGGGTTCTTGTCGCCGGACAGCAGCACGACTTTCAGGAAGTTGTTCGCGTGGTAGTACGAGCGGGCGGCGATCTCGGCGAGGGCTTGGCCGTCAGCGATGACCTGGCCGATCAGGGATCGCAGTTCCCCCGGGTCGGCGAGGCGGCGGACCACCGACTCCGAGCCCTGGAAGGTGTTGCCGGAAGCGCTGCCGACGACCAGTTCCAGGTGATCCTTTATCTCCTGCAGAGTCGCCTCTGGCACAACCTGCACCATGACCTGTTTCTCCTTCTGTGGATGCTGGCGATCAGCGGATCGATGGATGGGGGAAAGCGTTGCCGGCGCGACGGCCTGCCTCTGCTCCTGGGACGGACGAACCGGTGCCCCCGGGCGTTACCGGCCGAGGGCGATCAGGAATTCGGGGGACCCCTCGAAGGCGGACCGGCCCTGGGCCATGAGGATGTTGTCGACGATCAGCAGGTCCCCCCGACGCCATGGGACGCCGATCCTCACCGCGTCGTAGGCGTGGTGCACGGCCGCCAGATCCTCCTCGGACAGCGGCGACCCGTCGCCGAAGAAAGTGTTCATCGGGAGGTGCTCCCCGAAGGCGTTGGCCATGATCACGCGCTCGGTCGGGTCCAGGCTGCCGGCGTTCAGGAAAGCGATCTGGTTGAACCAGCACTCCTCCCCGGTGACCGGATGGCGGAGGACGCCAGGCCGGTGCCGCACGGTGTGCAGCGTGCCGTCGGGGAGCCACGCGGAATCGATCCCCGCGGTCTGGAAGAGATCATCGAGCGCGGCACGATCCGTCACGGAGAACGCCTCCGGCCATGAGATGCCGAACCCCTCGTGGAAGACCCGGGTCATCGTCCAACCGCCCGTCCGTACCCGGTCGGCGAGCTGGGCCGGCAGGTGATCGGCCACTCGGCGGGCGTCACTGAGGTGGGTCCGCCCGTCGCCGTCGGGCGGGGTGACGCACGCGGTGAGCACCACGGAGGGGAACTCCCTGCTGAAGGAGCTCTCCTGGAAGGGGCAGATGATCCTGTCCTGCGGCCAGCTGATGGGGGAGAGGATGCCGTCGCCCCGGTCGCTCCGGTGGTTGAAGGACTCGGTGGGGGTGAACGGCTCGATCCCCAGGGAACCGCGCGCCTCGGCCAGACTGTCCCGGTCATCCACCGGCAGGCCGTGGATGACCACCGCCCCGTGCTTCAGCATCCGGTCACGAACGGTCCCTGCCATGTCCCGCAGCCACGAGAACGGTGCCTCGCTCGGGGCGTCGAAGGAAGGCAGGGACAGCTCCTCCCGCAGTGCCGGGGTCGTCTCGCTCACTTGGCTCCTCCTAGCGACGTGCCTCAGCCGCGGTTTCCACGGCCGCACCGATCTTCTGGAGCATCTCCGCCGTCTCGTCGGTGGTGATCGTCAAAGGAGGCGCGATCCGGACCACACCGCGCTCGTGGCGCATCATGACGCCGGCCCGGGCCGAAGCCGTCGCGATGGCGGCCGCGGACTCGGGAGAGTCGGCCTCGATGGCGACGACCAGTCCGAGACCGCGGACATCGGTGATCACCGGGCTCGGTTCGAGCTGCCGCAGGCCGTCCAGCAGCGTGGCGCCCTGAGCCGCGGAGTTCTCCACGAGCTTCTCGTCGGCCATGACGTCCAGCACCGCGTTCGCGACGGCGCTCGCGACGGCGTGGCCGCCTGTCGTGTGCCCGTACCGCAGCCCCTGGGCGACGGGTTCCCGGACGAACGACTCCTTGATCGGCGACGTGACGGTCACCGCGGCCAGCGGAAGGTACCCGCCGCTGATGCCCTTGCTCATCGTGACGATGTCCGGGGTGATCCCGTCGTGTTCGAATCCGAACATCCGACCGGTACGGCCGAATCCGCAGAACACCTCGTCGAGGATGAGCAGCGCTCCGTGCTCGTCGCACAACCGGCGCAGCCTGGCGAGGAATCCCGCGGGAAGTACCACGCAGCCGCCGAGGCCCAGCAGCGGCTCGACCATGACCGCCGCGGCCGGCGGGCCGGCCTCGAGCGCCCGGGCGAAGAGCGCGATCAGCTCGTCCGCTCCTTCCTCGGTGCGCACCGCCCGGGGCGAGGCGGGCAGGGAGACGTGGTCGATGGGGAAGGGCGGGGTCCATTCGCTGACGGTGAAGGGCAGGCCGGACAGCTGCTGGGCCAGAAAGGTGCTGCCGTGGTAGGCCGCCTCGAACGTGATCACCCGGTTGCGGCTCTCGCCGAGGTTGCGCCAGTACTGCAACGCGATCCTGAGCGCCGCCTCGGTGGCCTCCGAACCGCTGTTGAGCAGACACGTCTCGTTGAGCTCGCCCGGCAGGATCTCGGCCAGCCGCGCGGTCAGCGTCTCGGCGGGATCGTGGCTCGACACCATGGGGTCGTAGTGGACGAGCTGCTGGAACTGCCGGGTCGCGGCCTCCACCAGCCGCGGATGCCCGTGTCCGCAGGACGCGTTCAGGACACCGGAGATTCCGTCGAGGTACCAGGTGCCTCCCGCGTCGCGGACGCGATTGCCCTGCGCCTCCACGATCCGCATCGAGTCGGCCTGCTGGGTGATCGGCGTCCAAGGCCGCCACAGTGCACTTTTTGACCGGGAATTCAGCATGCCTTGCTTCTCCAGGGTATGGATCGTCGGGTTGTCAGGAGGTGCGCTCGGGAGAGCGCGACAGGGCTGTGGTGAGCCAGTGGCGCCAGCGGGCACCGAATGCCTGGGCTCCGTAGCCGGCGCTCTGCTCGTCGATGAGCAGCCGGAGCCCGAGCTCCTCGTCGTGGAGCGTCGCGCCGGCCAGGACCACGGGCCCCTGGGGCCCTCGACCGCGGCTGGGTGCGGTCTCGACGGCCGGGACACCGGCGATCACCACTGTGCGCTCCGTGGCGCGCTGGTAGCTGAGCTGCGCTGTGACGGCGCCGGAGAACGCGGACCTCAGTCCGACGACCGTGCTGAACGGCACGTCCGCGTGGTCGAGTTCCCCGTACCATCCCCGGAGGAACTCGGCTGCGTCGGCCGGTGCCTGCCGCGCTCCGGTCGGGCCCAGCGAGATGACGGTGTTCATGAAGCAGCCGACAACGTCGGTGTACGCGGGGTTCCGGCCGCCCCAGGGGTAGCCGATGACGGTCGGTCCGGGCTGCGAGACGTCACGCAGTGCGCGGTGGATCGAGAAGAGGACGTAGGGGAACAGGGAACCGCGAAAGGAACGGGGGATGGCGACGCCGGGGATCTTCTCGATGGGAACGACCCGGGTGGGTTTCGGCCTCAGCCGGGGGAATTCGCCGGCCGCGTCGAGGCGTTCCCGCCAGAACGCGACCCCGGGCCCGGCCGCGGCAGCGGCTTCAGCGGCCATCCGGTCGTGGACCGCCGCCTGATAGCGCGCGTGCTGCCCTGCGTCCGGCGTCGAGGGAGCAGCCAGTTGCCGCCTGATGAGCACCATCGAATGTTCGTCGACCAGGGCGTGGTCGAAAATGAGAAGAAGGGTGTCGGCCTCCGGCGAGCGCAGGAGGCGGGCAGCCATGGCGGCGCCGTCCAGTGAGACTTCGAATGCCTCGATCTGTTCCGTCACACCCGCGGAAACCGCTTCTCCTCCCGCTACGGTGAGTTCGGCGAAGTCGCACTCGGCCGCATGCCGCTCCTGGTACGCGCCGCCCCGGGAGAACCGGATACGGTAGGACAGCGCCGGGGTCCGGAGCAGCAACGACTGCACAACCTGCTGCACATCCGAGGTGGACAGGCCGGCAGGCGGTGTGCGGAACATCAAGGTGACCGTGGAACGCCGTCCCGAGCGCTCCGCCTGAAGCCCGAAAGCGAGTTGTGCGTTCAACAGGGGAATCCGGTTCGCCATTCGGTCCCCCGTTTCGGCCGTGATTCGTGATTCTCCGGCCGCGGCGGGCCGGTCGGCGAGCGTGCCGATATGAGACAGGCGGGTGGAGAAAGCCGGGCGCCGCGCATCAACCCGGTTCAACCCGAGCACAGCTTGCCAGGGTGACGGCTCGTCGAAGTCCTAACAAATATCAGGACCGACGCCATCACCTGCTTTGAGCATGACATGCTAGGTTGACGGCCGTGACGAATGTAGCGGACGATTTGCAGGACGCCGGGGCGAAGACCGATCGCCCGAACCTGTGGCGGCAGCGGGATTTCATGCTGCTGTGGGGCGGTCAGACCGTCAGTGTGATGGGTTCGGCGGTTACCCAGGTCGCTCTTCCGCTCGTGGCGGTCGTCGTGCTCAAGGCGAGCACGTTCCAGGTCGGCCTGTTGACCGCCGCCACCACTGCCGCGTTCGCACTGATCGCGCTGCCGGCGGGCGCGCTCGTGGACCGCGGTTCCAAGCGTTCCATCATGGTCGCCTGCGACCTCCTGCGCCTGCTGCTCATCGGCTCGCTCCCGCTGGCCGCCGCCCTGGACGGCCTGACGATGGCGCAGCTCTATCTCGTCGCGCTCGCCGCCGGCGTGTGCACGGTGTTCTTCGACGTCTCCTACCAGAGCTACCTGCCCTCACTGGTGCGCACCGACCAACTGATGGACGCCAACAGCAAGCTGGGAACCACCGGTGCCTTCTCGCAGATGGCCGGTCCCAGCCTGGGCGGCGGCCTGGTCGCGGCATTCGGAGCGGCGGGCGCCTTGACGGCCGATGCCATCTCCTACCTGGTCTCGGTCGGTTCCCTCTTCGCGATCGGCAAGGGTGAGGAACCGCCGCGTCCGAGGCGGACCGACCAGACGCTGCGCCGTCAGATCGCCGAGGGCCTGCGGTTCATCGTCACCGACAAGATTCTCCGCAGGATCGTCGCCTGCACCGGCACCGGCAACCTCTTCAGCAGCATGAACACGGCGCTGATGATGGTCTTCCTCGTCCGGGTGCTGCACGTGCGGCCCGGTTTCGTCGGACTGATCATGGCGGGCGGTTCCATCGGCGGAATCGTCGGCGGCACGTTCGCCGGCCGGTTGGCCAAGCGGATCGGATCGGCCCGGATCATCTGGGTGTCCGTGCTGGTGTTCGCCGCGCCACAGGTCGTTGCCGCGGCGGCCTGGCGCGGTTGGGGGGTACTGCTTGTCCCGGTGGGCTGGGGCGCCGGCTACTTCGCGATGATGGTCTACAACATCGCGCAGCTCAGCTACCGGCAGTCGGTGACACCTCCTGACCTGATGGGGCGGATGAACGCGGCCGTCCGATGGGTCGTCTGGGGCACGATGCCCATCGGCGGCATCCTCGGCGGACTGCTGGGCACGGCGATCGGGGTGCGCCCCTCGCTGTGGGTCTCCGTCATCGGTGTGTGGGCATCCGGCTGGCTCGTGTTCTTCTCTCCGCTCCGCCGGATGCGCGACATCCCCCGCCCCGATCCGGAGGCCGATCCCGTCGTGTCGTGACGGTACGTCAGGACCGTTCCGGGGGCCCGGCCCGCACACGGCCCGGGGCGGCTGTTGCCATGGAAACAGATTGTGGGGACTGCACATGGGCGACATCCACTTCACCTCGGCCATCGCGGACTTCGACCGTCAGCAGTTCGATGCGCTCGACAGGACGGCCGGCTTCGCCTCCTCGTACAGCCGGCTTCTTCAGAAGGAGCGGGATGCCAGGTGGTCCAGCCGCTACCTCGAGTGGACCGACGGGTCCCGGCTGCGAGCGGCGATACCGGTCTACCGGTCCCGTATGAAGGCGTGGCCCGACCCGGGTTACGACCCGCGCTCATGGGGGCTGCCGGATGGAGCCGGTGACGGGTGCTCGCCCGAGGCCACCCTGATGGTCGGCGGATGCGGAGACCGGCGCACCGGCCTCCATGTCGATCCGGACGCGACCCCGGGCCAGTTGCACGGGCTTCTGATCGAACTCGCCCGGCTCGCCGCGGAGGAGGAGCGGTGCCTGGCGTTCCCCTACGTGTACACCGAAGCCCGGAACGTCCTGGCCGCCGCGAGCCACGATCGCATCGTCTGGACCGGACTGGGGCGTGAGGCACACATGTTCGGCCTGTCCGACCCCCGGTGGGAGAGCGGACTCCCGTCGAAGGTGCGGAACACGATCCACCGGGACCGGCGCAAGATCGCCGCGGTACCCATGGCGGTGAGTCGGGAGCGTTGGGACGAGGTCAGCGCGTGGGCGGCCGAACTGATCTCGCTGCACTACGCCGGCAAGGGGACTTCGGAAAGGCCCGAGTTCGTGGATCTGCGGTACTCCGAACTGCAGGAGAACCCCGACATCGACCTCTTCGTGTTCACCGCCCAGTCGTCCGGTATCCGCGGCGTGCAGACGATTGTCGCCTGGGAGGACGAATTGGAGGTGTACGACGTCGGATTGGACGGAGAGGAGGGCGGCGAGCGCTTCGCACTGTACGTCAACCTGCTCTTCCAGTTGCCGTTCGCGTACGCGCGCGCCCGGGGGATCGACCATGTCCGCCTGGGCGCCAAGGCCGAGACGCCGAAGGCGGCTCGCGGAGCGGTCTTCCAGGACTACCACGGCGGCGTACTGAGCGCGGTGGAAACCAGGCGGTTCGCCCGTGGAGAGGCATAGACCGACGCGCGAGCAGATCCCTGCGGAAGCTTCCGGACACCCTAGAACCGGGGGAGACATCCCATGTGCAATGCCGTGACCGCCGACGAGCAGCGGGCATATCTGGACGACGCGATCTCCCTGCCCGACCTGTTCCGCCGGGTCGCGGCACTGCGCGGTGCCGCTGAGGCGTTGCGCGACAACGGACGAACGCTGAGCTACCGGGAACTCGACCTGGTATCGGATCGACTCGCGGCTGAACTCGTGGCGGAGGGGGTACGCGTGGGCGACCGCGTGGGGATTCTCCTGCACCGCTCGGTCGAGATCCCGGTTTCCATCCTCGCCGTTCTGAAGGCGGGAGCGGCCTATGTGCCGCTCGAACCCTCCTACCCGGCCGAGCGTCTGCGCTATCTGACAGGTGACGCCGGGATCAAGCTGGTCATCGGTGACGCCGAGCACGTGGCGTCCTGCGGACTCACCGAAGTGCGCGTGGTCGCTCCGGACACCGGGCGGAAGGAGCCGCTCCCGCCACCGCGGATCGACCTCGATGGCAGCGAACTGGCGTACATCATCTACACGTCCGGTTCGACCGGCACCCCGAAGGGCTGCATGATCGCACACGCCGGTGTGCTCGAACTGCTCCGCAGCGAGATGCCGGTGCTCGGCCTGGGCAGCAGGCACCGTGTCACGCTCTCCCACCCGTTCATCTTCGACGGGTCCGTCAACGAGCTCTGGCTCGCGCTGGCTTCCGGAGGGACGGCGATCGTGGTGCCGTCCCCGGTGGCTCTGTCGGTGCCCGACTTCGTCGAGTTGCTCCGCCGGGAGGAGGTGACCCTGATCTCCCAGGTCCCCACGGCCTTCGGGGCACTTGCCTACTGCTACGAGGAGGCCGGCAGGCCCCGACTCGCCCTGCGCTACGTGGTGCTCGGCGGCGAGAGCGTTGATCTCGGCGTGATCTCGGCCTTTGCGGACACCTATCGGGGTACTCCGCCGACGGTCGTGAACGTCTACGGTCCGACCGAGGTGACGTGCGTCGCCACCTGCCGGGTGCTCAGCCGGGCGGACCTCGGGGGTGCGGTGCGCTCGCCGATCGGCACGGCGCTGCCGCACCTGGTGGTGGAGGTACGCGGTGAGGGGATGGAACTGCTCCCTGACGGCGAGGTCGGAGAACTGGTGGTGGCCGGGTCCTCGGTCGCGATCGGGTACCTGGGCCGGCCCGAGCTGACAGCCGAGCGCTTCGTCGTCCTGGACACCCCGACGGGGCGGCGCCGCTACTACCGGACCGGGGATCTGGCCAGGCGGCTCGCGGACGGCTCCTTCGACTACGTCGGCCGCAACGACCAGCAGGTCAAGGTCCGGGGCGCCCGCGTCGAGCCCGGTGAGGTGGAGTCGTTCCTGCGGGCCCACGCACTGGTCAAGGACGCCGCGGCCGCCGTGGTCACCAGTCCGGCCGGCACCCAGTTCTTCGTCGCATGCGTCGTGCTCGCCGATCAGCGCGCGGACGGACCCGAGGCGGTGCTGCGGCGGCACATGCGCGAAAACGTGCCGGGCTTCATGCTGCCGGACCGGTACCACTTCGTCCCCGCGCTGCCGCTGACGGCCTCGGGGAAGCTGGACCGCCGTGCGCTGCGGGACATGGCGATGCCACGCCGCACCGCACGTCCGTGAACGGCGGTCCACGGGACCTCGAACGCCCGCTCCACCTCCCCGGCCCGGCAACAGCCCGCAGAGGATGCGCCCATGAACCACACGCCCCTGACGATCGCGACGTGGAACATCGGGGGAGGCATCCTCGGGGAGTCCCACCAGCGCGGTGTGGAGCCCTCACTCGACTACTACGCAAGAGTCCTGGCGGCCCACCGGCCCGACGTGGTCTGCCTGCAGGAGGCCCACGACTACCACGGGCGCCGGGAAGGCCAGGCACAGTACCTGGCGAGGCGGGCCGGATACGGCTACTCGGTGTCGTTCCCGACGAGCGGCTCCCACATGGCGGAGCGGGCGTCCCTGGCGCTCGGAATCGTGTCCCGCTTCCCCATCCAGGACGCCGTGTACAAGCAGTTCCCCAATCCCGGGCTGAAGGGCGCCGGCCCGAACGGGGAGCGCTGGAAACTGCACGACAAGGGTTATGTCGTCGGGCAGGTGGATCTGGGCGGCCGCACGCTCGGACTGGTCAACGGGCACTGCTTCCCGCTGCACCACTTCGGTGTGAGCCCCACCGATCCCACGTTCGCGCCGATGTGGGCAATGCTCGCGGCGGACCTGGTGGCGCTCGGCGAGGCCGGTCCGGCGCTGGCGGCTCTCGACCTGAATGACGCGCGGGTGGGTGACCTGCTGGCCGAGGCGCTGTGTCCGGGGCGCTACCTCAGCGCCTTCGACCGCACTCCCACAACGCCGGCGAACCGGCAGAAGGACCACATCCTGTACGGCCAGGCGGTACGGCTGCTCACCACCACCGTGACGCCGACCGAGTCCGACCACTCCTACTGCCAGGCGCGTTTCCTGGTGTGAGCCCCGAACGGGCCGGACCGGGCGGCGTACGCGCCCACCCGGCCGGCCCGTTCATGGTTCACCGTGCCTCGCGCACCACGTCCGCCACGATCCCCAGGGCCGCGTCGACATCCTTCGGGCCGAGGCCGCGATGCGTGACGGCTCTGATCCGGCCGTGACCGAACTCGCCCATCGCCAGCCCCCGTTCACGGGCGCCACGAAGGAAGCGGTCGTCGTCCAGCCCCTCGGCCGTCACCCGGAACAGGATGATGTTCGTCTCCACCGAACCGGGGTCGACGTCGATCCCGTCCACCTCCGCCAGACCTGCGGCCAACCTTGCCGCACCCGCGTGGTCCTCGGCCAGCCGGTCGACCATCGAGTCCAGCGCGACCAGACCGGCCGCCGCGAAGACACCGCCCTGCCGCATGCCGCCGCCGAGCATCTTGCGCACCCGCCGCGCCTTCGCGACGAAGTCGGCCTCGCCCGCCAGGATCGAGCCGATCGGCGCCGACAGGCCCTTGGACAGGCAGAACTGGACGGAGTCGGCGTGGGCGGCGATGCGGTCGGCGGGCACGCCCGATGCCACGGCGGCGTTGAAGATCCTGGCGCCGTCCATGTGCACGGGGACGCCGCGGGCGTCGGCGAAGCGGCGGACCTCGGCGAGGTACGTCCCGCTCAGTACCCGGCCCCCCATCCGGTTGTGGGTGTTCTCCACGCAGACGAGCCCCGGCAACGCGAACTGCGGGTCGTCCGGATCGGGTGGAAAGCCGGCGGCCAGGTCGTCCAGGGCGAGAGTGCCGTCCGGCTGCGTCGCGATCGGCTCGTACACGACACCGCCGCAGACGCTCGCACCGCCGGCTTCGTACAGGTAGATGTCGCTCTCGTCGCCGACGAGGGCCTTCCCGCCGCGCGGCACGTGCACCAGCAGGGCGGCGAGGTTCGCCATCGTCCCGCTGGGCATCAGGCACGCTGCCGGCTTGCCGACAGCGGTCGCGGCCGCTTCTTCCAGCCGGTTGACGGTCGGGTCCTCGCCGTACACGTCGTCCCCGAGGACCGCCTCGGCCATCGCCGCCACCATCTGCTCGGTGGGCAGGGTGAACGTGTCGCTTCTCATTTCGATCATGTCAGCTGATCCTTGGTGGTGTAGTCGTCGGCCAACTTGACGGTGACGCGGTCCAGTGCCGCATCGAGCACCTCGTCGAGCTGGGGTCCGGAGCCGGCCGAGGCGATGACGTAGCCGATCCGGTCGTAGGCGTCGGTGGCGGGCTTGACCGGGTCGCCCGGCCGGCGCGAGATCTGGATCTCGGCGACACCGGCCAGTTGCCGAGCCTGCTCGACGCCCTCCACACCCGCCAGCCGTCCCTGCGCGGAGCTCGTGAGGAAGGCGACACCGGCCGGGTGCGGCGTCCCCGCCGGCAGTTGGACATCCATCCCGGCGGCCGCGCGCAGCTGCTGGGTCAGCAGGTCGGGCCCGCCGGCCAGCCGGATCAGCTCGGGAATCATGCCGCCGGCGAGCCGGGCGTTGATCTCGATGACCACCGGTCCCGCGGCGGTCAGGCGCAGTTCCGTGTGGCAGGCGCCGTGGCGCAGCCCCATTGCCTCGATGGCCGCCCGTACCACCCGCTCCACCTCGCACGCCGCGGCCTCGTCCAGCGGTGCCGGGAAGGTGTGCCGCAGTTCGACGAACGACGGCGGGGCGGACACCGTCTTGCGGGTGATGCCCACGACGTGGAGCGAGCCGTCAGCGAAGATCGTCTCCACGCTGTACTCCGGCCCCTGGACGAACTCCTCGACGAGCACCTCCTGCGGGACGGCCTGCTCGCGCACGTTGTGCGTGATCGAGAGGATTTTCGCGGCGTGTTCCTGGGCCTGCTCGAGGGAGGCGCACAGCAGCACCCCTGTGGACGCCGAATCCGAGACCGGTTTGACAACGCAGGGCAGGCCGGTGGCCGCGACCGCGCCGCGCACGTCGGCCGCGCGCGTCACCGGCACCGAGACCGGCTGGGGCAGGCCCGCCTCCGTCAGCAGCCGGCGCGTCGCCGACTTGCGGCGGCATGCGGCGACGGCCTCGGGCGGATTGCCGGGAAGGCCGAGGGATGCGGCCAGCCCGGCGGCTGCCTCCAGGTAGAACTCGCTGGTGGTCGTGATGCCGGCCACGTCGTCGGGAGACAGGTGGGCGCGTACGGCCGCCGCCAGCGCGTCCGCGCTGTTGGTGTCGCACCGGATGATCGCGCAGTCGGCCTCTCCGATGCCGGGGTACCGGCTCGGCCGGTTGGTGACCATCACCGGCTCCAGACCGAGGTGCCTGGCGCGTGAGAGGGCGAGCATCCCGGTGCCCGTGGTGTTCGACTCGACGAACACCAGCCGCCTGCGCGGGGTGGACGGCACCTGAGCCCACGCCCAGCTTTCGGTCTCGGTGCCGTAACGCACCTGCAACGGCTCGCCGCGGACCGGGAGTTCCGCGAAGCCCGCCTGCTCCCAGTAGCGGTCGTCGTAGATAGAGTCCACATAGCGGTCGCCCCGGTCCGGGAGGATGCCGACGACACGCGTGCCGGGAGCGACGGTCGCGGCCAGATGCCTGAGCACCTGGTAGACCGAACCCGAGGAGTTCCCGGCGAAGATGCCTTCGGCCCGCGCGAGTTCACGGGTCGCGGCGAACGCCTCCCGGTCATTCAGCCAGTGGACCTCGTCGATCTCGGCGTAGTCGAGGTTGCCCGGGATCAGGCTGTTGCCGATGCCGCTCTGCTTGCGTCCCGGTCTGTCCGGCTGGCCGAACAGCACGCTGCCGACCGCGTCGACTCCGATCACCCGCAGCGGATCGGTCGTGCCTGCGGACTTCAGGGCCCGGCGAAGGGCCCGAGCCGTGCCGCACAGCGAGCCGCCGCTGCCGACTGCGCCGACGAGCACGTCGATCCGGCCCAGATCGGCCACCAGCTCCTCGGCCAGCGCGGTGTAGGCGAGCGGGTTCTGCGGGTTGGAGTACTGCCGCGGCCAGAACGCCCCCGGGTACTCCTGCCGCAGAGCGGCAAGCCGCTCCAGCCGGGCGCTCTGCCAGCCATTCGCGGTCATCGCCTCGACGACGTGCACGGAGCAGCCCAGGGCCTTGAGCTTCGCGAGGGTGATGGCGTCGATGCGGGGGTCGGTCACGATGTGGACCGGGTGGCCGAGGATGTTCCCCACCAGGGCGAGCCCCAGCGCCATCGTGCCCGACGAGCTCTCGATGATCGGCGCCCCGGGAGCGAGCACTCCGTTCTCCCGCGCTTCGCGCACGACCTGACGGGCGACCCGGTCCTTCATCGCGAAGAGGTTCTGCAGTTCGAGCTTGGCAGCCACGGTGACGTCCGCGCGGGCCACTCGCAACCGAACGACGGGGGTGTGGCCGACCGCGTCGACAAGGTCATCGAAGATCATTGCGTGGTCCGTTTCCTGTCGGCTCGAAACTCAAGGTCTGGTAGCAGAGCACCCGTTCGCTGTGCACGAGCTGACCGCACCGGTTGATGGCCTCGGCCAGTCGGGTCCGAAAGCCCGGGACGTCGTGCGGGAGCATCAGCCCGATCGTCGATCCGCTGTGCGCGGTGACCACACCGACCCCGCCGATCTCGGCGCTGAGAGCGGTCATCGCGTTCAGGGTCCGCTTGTGGCACAGACGCTGGTTGAGGTGGGCGCTGCGGGTGGCCACCCGGCCGATCGCGGCGGCGTCACCAGCCCGTACGGCGGTCCGCACCTCGTCCAGCAGATGTGCGTAGGTGTCCCGTTCCGAGGCCGTGAAGTTCTTGGGAATCCGGTTGAACGCGACCGTGTCCACGGTGCCGCCCTCGTCGATGCCGACGATCGTCATGGGAGGCGGGGCACCCAACCGGGCCAGGAGCGCGACGTTGCGGTGCTCGAACGCCACGACCCCCGGGTACATGACGCCGTCGGTCGGTTCGATCCCGCGCAGCAGGTCCTCGATGTCCTGCGGCGGCAGATCGACGCCCAGCGAACTCGCCACCGCCCGCGCGGTCGCCACGAGGTCGGCTGAGGAACTCGCCAGGCCCTTCCCCTCCGGCAGCGAGCCGGTCAGCCTGAGCGCCCCCCCGCCGCCCCCGTAGCGCGCGAGCACGGCTTCGGCGACTCTGCGCGCCTTCGACTTGGTCTCCGGGACGACTTCGACGCCCTCGTGTGTGCTCTCGTACGTGAACATGGCCGTGGCCCACCTCGCGATGGGAAGAGTGACCAGGAAGTCGGGCCCGCCGGGCAGCGCGCCCTGCAACAGTTCCCCGAAGGTGCCGAAGGCCGAGCTGACCGCGACGGACCGGGAGGGCGGCCGGTGGTGGTCCGACGGCCGTATGACGAGTCGCCGACCCGTCATACGGCTCCCTCGGCCGCGCGCCGCAGGGCGTCATCGGTGGCGGCGATCGCGCTTTGCACCGTGACCCTGCGCGCGTTCCACTGCTCCGCCAGCGCGTCGAGCCGTTCTCGCTGCGCGGCCAGCACCAGCTTCACGGAGGCGGGGCTCGCCGAGCCCGCGGACACCTTCGCGCGCAACTGCGCGTCCACGTCCAGGGAGTTCGTCAAGTAGGAGCCCGGGTCCTCCAGCGGATGGTCCGCCTCCCGTGCCGCTGCGCCGAGGGCTTCCGGGTCGCTGATCCCGGCCTTTCCCGCTCCCTTCGCCAGTACGGCGGAGACGTACCGGCCGGCGATGACCTGGGCGGTCCGCCACGGGATGCCGGCCCGCAGTGTCAGCTCGTTGGCAAGACTGAAGCCGCCGAAGTGGTCCTCTTCGCAGACGGCGCGCATCCTGTCGGTGCGCCACTGCAACCTGTCGAGGACCAGGTGGAATCCGGCGAGCACCGCGCGGACGGTGTGGAACATGGTGCCCGTGTGCAGGCCGGCCTCCTTGGAGACCTCCACCATGTTGCTGTAGGGCGTGTTCCGCTGGCCGGTGGCGAAGTCGACGTAGAAGGCGGTCAGGTGGCCGGTGCGGCCGCGCAGACGTTCCAGGAGCGGGTAGTTCTTCTTCTGCGGCATGGCCGCTGAGATGCCGGCAAGTTCGTCCGGCAGCTCGACCAGGCCGTACGCGCTGGAAGACCAGGCCATCAGGTCGGTCAGGATGCGGCTGAAGCCCACGCCCGCCGAGGCGATGTCGGATGCGACGTCGAGCAGCCACTCCCGTGAGGCGACCGCGGTCAGGGCGTGCCGAACCGGGCCGGCGCAGCCGATCGCCTGCGCCAACCAATCCCGGTCCCAGGCCAGTTCCTGGCCGGCCATCGGGCCGGCGCCGAGCGGCGAGAGGTTGATCCGGTCATAGGTGCCGAGCATCCTGGCCGAGACGTGCAGCACATGCTCCACCACGGCGCTGAGATAGAAGCCCGGAGTGATGATCTGCGCGGACTGCAGATGCGTGTAGCCGGGCATCGGGGAGGTGATGTCGCGGCCTGCCCGCTCGTGCGCGACCTCGGCCAACTCGCCGAGCATGGAGGCGATTCCGCTCACCTGCTCACGGCCGTACAGCAACTGGGCGCAGGCCTGGAGGTCGTTGCGGCTCCGGTCCACGTGCCAGGCCGGCACGGGCTCCGGAAGTGCCTTGGCGACCTGGGATTCCATCGCCAGCGCGATGTCGGACAGGGCCGCGTCGGCGCCGGCGGTGAGCTGCTCGGCGGTCAACCCGTCAAGCGCCTGCGCCAGCCGGCCGACCTGCACGGCCGACAGTACCCCGAGGCGGTGGTACTCGCGCAGGAGCGCCTTCTCGATCAGTACGTACCAGCGCAGCAGGTTGGCGACCTCGTGCCGGAACTGCGGCTCGAGGAACTCCTGCCTGATGAAATCGTCCGGCGTCGCAGCGAGCCGACCGGTCAGCTTCAACGGATGTCGCCCTCCTCCATGGCCGCGATGGTCGCGGTGACGAGATCTGCCGCCGCAGCGGGGTGGCTGCGGACGAGATAGCGGCCCGCGTCCGCGAACCGCGTGGTTCGGGCAGCGGGCAGTACCGAGGCGCAGCGTGCCGCCGAGTCCCCCTCGCCCGGCGCCCGCGGGACGATGACGACGGTCGCGGGCAGGTCGAGGGTTTTGGTGCATGCGGCGAGGCAGCGCTCCGCCTCGCCGAGGTCGTGCCAGTAGGCGCGCTCGATCAGCTTGCTGCGGGGGGAGCGCCACTGGTCCACGTCGATGAGGGCGCCCGAGGTGCGCAGCCAGGCGCCGACGTCCTCCGACCCGACGGGGGCCGACGCGCCGTCCGCGGCTTCCCGTTCGGCTGCCGTGGCCAGGAACAGGTGCAGCGGGGGAGCCCCGGCGCTCTGCAGCGCCCGGGCCGTCGCCAGCGCGAGCGCCGCACCGGCCCCATGGCCCCACAGCGCCACGGGGAGGTCGACGCGGTCCAGGACCTCCCGGCTCAACCTCTCGGCGAGGCCGTCGAATCCGGCCAACCGGTCGTGTGGCCGCGTGACGTCGTGGCCGGGCAGTTCCACCGCGTACACCGCCACGTCCGACCCGGACAGCGCCTGCGCCAGCGCCCCGAAGTTCAGCGCGTTGCCGGCCTCGTACGGGACGCACACCAGAGCCACAGCCGCGTCTTCGGGCACCACAAGGGCCTGCAGGAGCGAAGAGCCGGCCGGGCGGGGGCCGTCGGCCGCGGCCGCCAGGTCGGCCAGTACCGGGTTCGCCATCAGGTCCACCAGCGAGACCAGCCCGCCGAGTTGTACGACGAGCCGGACTCCTTCCAGAGATCCGCCGCCCCGTTCGAAGAAGTCGTCCTTGCGGCCGACCTCGTCGAGCGCCAGGCCCAGCACCTCCGCCCACGCGGTGGCGATGCGCCGCTCGGTGTCGGTCCGCGGAGGCATGAGGGCGTTGCCGCCGGCGAGGTTGGTCTCCAGATCCGCCAGCTCCCGCTTGTCCACCTTGCCGTTGTCGGTGAGCGGGAGTTCGGTCAGCCAGCGCAGGGTGTGCGGGACGAACCGGGCCGGCAGCGTCCCGGCCAGCACTTCATGAACCTCCGGTATCGGCGCCGCAGCGGTGTAGAAGCCGGCCAGGCGCCTGCCCGCGGCGTCCGGGACGACGATCACGCAGGCTGTTCGGACTCCGGGCACCTGCAGGAGCCGGGCCTCGATCGCGCCGACCTCGACAGGGACGCCGCCGGTCTCCATCTGCTCGTCCCGCCGGCCGACGAATCTGAGCCGTCCGTCGGGCAGCCAGTGCCCGAAGTCCCCGGTGCGGTAGCGGCGCAGTCCGGGACGGGCCGGATCGTCGCCGAACGCCTGAGCGGTCCGCCGCGGATCGTTGAGGTAGCCCCGGCCGACGCAGACGCCGGAGAAGGTGATCTCACCGACGGCGCTTCCCTCCACCGGCAGCCCGTCCGCGCCGACCACGTCGACGAAGACGTTGTCGATCGGCCTGCCGACGGTGACTTGGTCGTGGTCCGCCATGCTGCGGATGACCTCGTGCATGGTGTCGTCCGATGCCTCGGTGGCGCCGTAGGCGTTGACGACCGGAATCTCGGGGCACTGGGCGAACCAGCGGGTGAGTACCTGCCGGCTGACGGCCTCACCGGTGACGCCGAGCATGCGCAGGGAGGCCGGCACCCGGTCCCCACCCTCGAGTCGGGTGACGATCACGTCCAGGTAGGTAGGGACAACCTGCAGCACGTCGACCTTCTCCGCAGCCAGCAGTGCGAAGAGCGCGGAGACGTCCAGCATGAGCTCGGGGTCGATGATCACGGTGCTGCCGCCGACGACGAGCGGCGCGAGCGCCTGCCAGAGCGAGATGTCGAAGCACTGGGACGCGTTCTGGGCGACGACCGCACCCGGGCCCAGCGCGAACGTGTCGGCCTTCGCCAGGAGGTGGTTGAGCATTCCGGCGTGCTCGCACGCGGCTGCCTTGGGCGCCCCGGTGGACCCGGAGGTGAAGTAGACGTAGGCGAGCGTCCCGGTCCGGATGCGAACCGGCCGTGCGTCGACCGCCGATGCGGGCACCAGCGCAAGCGTGGGAACCGCCGCGGCCTCGACCGGACGTGCCGATGCCTCGTCCTCGACCAGGGCCAGCTGAGTGCCGCTGCGGCGCAGCATGTCGGCGACGCGCTCGTCGGGGTAGGCCGGGTCGATGGGCAGGTACACCCCGCCTGCCTTGAAGACTCCCAGGATCGCGGCCAGCCAGTGAAGTGAGCGCTGGCTCATGACTGCCACGACGCCTTCGGGCCGCAGGCCGGCCGCCAGCAGCGTCCAGGCCACCCGGTTCGCCGCGGCGTCGAGCTCTGCGTAGGTCCAGCGGGTCCCGCGGTGTACGGCGGCGGTGGCCGACGGGGCGCTGCGCGCGCAGTCCTCGAAGAGCTCGTGCGCGCGGCGGTCAGGAAGCGGCCGCATCGGCCCGGCGCCGCGCGGCTGTCCGCCGCGGCCCGCCTCGAGCTGCTCCGGCACAACGCCAGCCTTTCTGGCAGAACGCACTGGCGGTTCGGATTCCAGGGCGTGACTGACCCGAAGAGTGGAATGCGGGCACCGTGCCGCTCGAATCGTTTCGCCGGGACGGTCAATGGCCGCCGGCCGCGCGGCGAAACGCGGTCCGGCGGCATTGGCGCTTTGTGGACGCCAGGCTAGGGACCGGCCGGAGCCGTTCGTACTGGCAGATATCAGTACCGGACCGACGCCTGTGTGCCTGCATACTCGCCCCCAGTCGTATCGACAAGGAGACCTGGTGTTCCCGCTCAGCGCTCAACAGCAGATCGTCTGGCTACAGCACCAGACGGTTCCTGACAGCCGCGCTTACTACAGTTCCGCGGTGGTCAATTTCCACGGACGGGTCGATTCTGCGGTACTCCGGAAGTCTGTCGTCGACGCGGTCGGCCGGCACGATGCGATGCGGCTGCGGATATGCGATCTGGACTCTCCGGTGCCGCACCAGGAAATCGTGGAGCAGGTCAGTCTGGACATTCCTGAGTACGATCTTCGTGGCGTCGAGGAAAGCGAGGGGCGCCGGGCGGAGCTGCTGCACCAGCAGATGCACACCGAGTTCGACCTACAGGCGGCGCCGCTGGCCCGCTGGATGATGGTCCGATTGGCGGACGACCACTGGCAGCTCTTCATGACCGAGCACCACCTGGTCCATGACGGCAGGTCCACCGTGGCGTTCCTCCGCGATGTGCTCGCGCAGTACGCGGCAGAGGAATCGGGCGGGTCCTTCCTCCCGGTCGGTGCTCCGTCGTACCAGGAATACGTAGCGCACATCACCTCCGACGAGTACCGCGAGGCGGTCGCCGCTTCCGTCGAGTGGTGGACCGAGAACCTCAAGGACGCCGCGTTCCTTGTGGAGTTCCCCGAACTGGCCGAGCAGCGGTCGGAGTTGTTCGACTACCGTGGCGGGCAGTACCGGCAGTCGCTCCCCGCCGACCTCATGGCCGAGGTGCGGACCGCCGCCCAGCGGGGCGGCCACACGGTCTTCTCCGCCATGCTGGCGGTCTACGCCGAACTCTGCCGCCGCTACTCGGGTCAGCACGACCTGGTCATCGGCATGCCGATGGCCAACTGTCCGGCACGGTTCGAGAACACGGTCGGCATGATGGTCAACACGGTGCCGGTCCGACTGGTGATAGACCCCAGCGCCCCGTGCAGCGAGGTGGGCGTGGACGCTCTGGCCGCGATCTTCGAGGCCGTCGATCACGAATCGGCGCCGGTGCAGGACCTGGTGAAGGCGCTCGGGCTCAGCGGCAAGGGGCTGGACAACCCCCTGTTCAACGTCACCTTCGGCATGCACGACCGGCCCTTCCCGGCGGTGGACGTGCCCGGCCTCACGGTCGACATGCAGGTCGCCCTGAGCACGCGGAGCGCTCGTTTCGACCTCAGCGTCTTCGTCACGCCCGGTGCCGTGCTCCACGGTGACGAGGGCGAGTACGGCTATGAACTGTCCTGGGACTACTCGACGCAGCGGTTCGACTCCGACGACGTGGAGCTGATCGCCACCGCATTCGAGACCCTGCTTCGCGCCTACGCCGCGAACCCGCTGGAGCCGATCGGTTCCCTGGCCCTGGCCGAGGTCGCGCCGTCCCCGCGCGCGGCGCAGACCGCACCCGAAGTCCGCGACGCGGTCGAGGAGGCCGCGCCGGCGACCCCGCCCCGCCCGGCTGCCGGCCAGGAGGATCGCGCGGACTCGCCGTGGCTCGTGGCGTTCCGCGACATCCTGGAGCGCGACGACATCGACGAGCAGACCGACTTCTTCCAGGCCGGTGGCTACTCCTTGCTCGTCCCCAAGCTCCTGTCGCGCTACGCGTCGCTCTCGGGCTGGCGGCCCCCGACGAGCTTGGTCTTCGAGTTCTCCTCGCCGAGCGAACTCGAGGCGGCGTCGGCGGCGCGCCGCCCCTCGGCCGCCGACGTCCGATGACCATGTACCGGCACACGGTCGAGGACGCCCGGCGCTTCAGCAAGCACGGCATCGACCTGACGGTCTACGGCCGGCACGACCCGTCGGCGACCGTCGTCCATGTCAAGGTCGAGCGAGGCCATTTCCAGGAATTCCTCAACGTGCGGAGTACCTACATCTATTACGTCGTCCAGGGCCGGGGGACGTTCTACCTGGATGGCCGGCCGGTCGCCGTCGGTGCCACCGACCTGATGGCGATCCCGCCGAACACCCGGATTCATTACTTCGGGTCGATGGAGATGGTCCTGACCGTGGCGCCCGCGTTCGACGAACAGGACGAACGCCACGTCAGGTTCGTCAGTGAGGACGAGAGCCCGTACTGATGCCGCGCTGACAGCCGGGTGTGCCTGATCAGACGGAGAACACCAACAGTTGGATGGAGGGCGGCATGCCGACCACGGACGACGCTGCACCGCTCACGGAGTACTGCCGACGAACTCTGGCCTCGCTACCGAAGGAACTGGTGCTGCCGACGGACCGCCCCCGGCAGACGCACGGCTCGCCAGTGACAAAACTGCACCGGTTCGACGTCCCCCCCGAGACCCATCGGGCCGTCCTCGCTGCCGCCCGGGAAGCCCGGACGACGATGTCGACGGCGATCTGCGCCGCGGTGGCTGTCCTGCTGAGCCGGCTCGGGGCCGGTGACGACATTCCGATCGCCGCGCCGGCCGCGGCGCGCCCGGGTGTTCCGCACAAGGACCCGGCGGACTTCTTCGCGAACCACCTCGTGCTGCGGATCGACACCTCGGGGGACCCGGGCCTGCGAGAGGTGCTGGCGCAGGCGCGGGAGGCCGACCGCATGGCACGGGCGGTGCACGGCATGCCGGTCGAGCGCTTGGCGGAGATCATCGACCTCACCGAGTACGCCGGGCGGAGCCCGCTGGTCCAGGTGGCCGTGCTGGTGAACGACGATGCCACGTCCCGCATCGGTCCGGCGGACACCTCCGGGTTCGACCTCTCCGTCGTTCTGACGGAACGTCATGGGCCCGACGGGGCGCCGGCCGGGATCGCCGGGGAACTCGCCTACGACGTCGATCTGTTCGACCGCGCGACAGCGCAGTCGCTCGCCGATCGGCTGGTCCGGCTGCTGCCGGCCTTCTCGCTCGCACCGGACACCGCGCTCTCCGGTGCGGAACTGCTGTCAGCCGAGGAGCGCCAGGCGTTGCTGGAGACCTCCAGTGGCGCGTCTCGCGAGGTCGGCGAGCACACCCTGGTGGAACTGTTCGAGGCGCGGGTCCTGGCGACGCCGGACGCGGTGGCGCTTGTCTGCGGCGACGCGTCGATGACCTTCGCCGAACTGGACTCACGGGCGAACGAGCTGGCCAACCGTCTGGTCGGGGCGGGCATCCGACGCGAAGAGCCGGTGGCCGTCCTGATGGACCGCTCGCCGGAACTCGTCGTCGCGGTCCTGGCGGCGCTCAAGGCGGGTGGCTGCTACCTGCCGCTGCACCTGGCCCACCCGGCGGAGCGGATGATCGGCATCATGGCGGCGGCCGAAGCCCGGGTCCTCCTCACCGACACCCCGCACGCCGACCACGAGGCGGCACGCGGGGCCGCGATGGTGATCGACGTGTCGCAGGGCAGCCCCCAGGGCGCGGTGACGGGGAGCCCCGACCGCAAGCCCCTGCCGGAGCAGGCCGCCTACCTCATGTACACCTCGGGGTCGACCGGAGTGCCGAAGGGCATCGTGGTGTCCCACGAGAGCGCGGTGAGTCTGGCGCTCGACGACTGCTGGAGAGACGCGTCGCTGGCACGGATGCTGGTGCACTCTCCGCTGGCGTTCGATCCGTCGACGGGTGAGATGTGGGCGCCCCTGCTCAGGAACGGGCAGCTGGTGATCGCGCCGCCCGGAGACCTCGACGCGCGCAGTCTGAAGGACCTCGTCGACCGCCACGGTGTGACCGGCGCCGTGTTCTCCGGCGGACTGTTCCGCATGATCGCCGATGACTCGGCGGCGGCGTTCACCGGGATGGTCGATGTGTACCCAGGCGGTGAGGTGGTCTCGCCGGTCGCCGTGCGGAACGTGCTCAAGGCGTGTCCGGGTCTGGTGGTACGCCCCCTGTACGGACCCACCGAGGCCACCCTGGCCGCCACCCACCACCGGGTGGAGCGGGCGGATCACCTGACGGGTGACGTCCCCATCGGCCGGCCGCTCGACAACCGGCGGGTCTACGTGCTGGACAAGTACCTCAACCCGGTTCCGCCGGGCACGGTCGGCGAGTTGTATCTCGGCGGCGTCGGCTTGGCCCGCGGCTACTTCGGCAGGCCGGCACTGACCGCCGAGCGCTTCGTGCCCGATCCCTTCCACGGTGTGGGCGCGCGGATGTACCGCTCGGGGGATCTGGCCCGCTGGACGCGCGACGGCGTGCTGATGTTCGTGGGCCGGGCGGACGACCAGGTCAAGGTGCGCGGATACCGCATCGAACTCGGCGAGGTGGAGACCGTCCTGGCACGCCAGGACGGCGTCCGGAAGGTCGCGGTGGTCGTCAGGCGGGAAGCGCAGGGCGGGGAGCGCCTGGTGGCCTACGTGGTTCCGCACGAGGGACGGCTGGTGGACGCCGTCGCGCTGGCCGGACAGGCGGCCAGGACACTGCCCGGTTACATGGTGCCCTCGGCGTTCGTCGAGCTGTCCGAGCTTCCGCTGACGCCGAACGGGAAACTGGACCACAAGGCCCTGCCGGAGCCCGACTACGGCGGCGGTGCCGGACGCGGCCCCCGCACGGACCGCGAGGAGCGGCTGTGCGAACTGTTCGCCGAGATACTGGGCGTCGAGCGGGTCGGCATCGACGAGGGGTTCTTCTCGCTGGGCGGGGACTCCCTGATGGCGGCCCGGCTGCGGAGCAGAATCCGGACCGACCTCGGTGTGCAGTTGCGGGCCCAGGTACTGGTCCGGAACCCGACTGTCGCTGAGCTCGTGGCCATGCTCTGAGCTCCGGCCACCCATGTGACAGGAGTACCCGGGGGCGACCGCACGCGTTGCGGTCGCCCCCGGGCAGCGGACGGCTGCTATTGCAGGGGAGTCCCCAGGTAGCCGGGGAAGCGGCCGTCCGGGTCGCGTATGGCGGCGATCTGCTGGAACTTCGACCACGCCGCGGCGGACATGATCCGGTCCGGTCGGACGGCGAGGTCGCTGTCGCCCAGGTAGCAGCCCGCCGAGTGCGGTGCCACGCGGTCCATGACGCCGTCCAGCCACGAACGGCACCGGGCGTCGTCCCCCGCGGATGCGCCGATGACGTACGCGGCGAAGTACAGGTCCGTCTGTACCGACAGGGCCATCTCCGGTCGGGGGCGCGACAGCAGGGGGGTGAAGTCGCCCAGGACCGTGAAGGTCCGGTCGGTGGGCAGTGGGGTGAAAGCGGGGATCAGCGCCGGGAGCAGCTGCGAGGGGGCACCTGTGAGGAACGCGTTGTCCGCGAAGTAGCGGTGCCCCTCGGGGTTGGCCCGCAGCTGTTCTGCCTGGAGGTCGGCGAAGTCCACGGGCTGGGCGACGCTGCTCGCCAGGGCTTTGCCGACCACAGGACAGGTGCCCAGCGCGGCCAGCGAGGCGGGACCGCCGTCGAAGGTGAGACCGTCGATGATCAGCACCGGAGTGTCGGAGCCGGGCGGGGTGCAGCCGACGGCGGCCAGCTCCACCGTCGGCGGCACCTCGCTGCGCGCCGCGAGGTACCAGGACAGCACCTCCGGGGCGAGTTCGGCGGGGTATACGTAAGTGGAGCGGGTCAGTGCCCGGAACCGCGGGCGGGTGCGCAGCCGGAACTCGGTGACCACTCCGAAGAAGCCGGGACCCGATCCGCGGGCAGCCCAGAACAGGTCCGCGTTCTCGGTCTCGGAGCATCGCACCCGCTCACCGGCCGCGGTCACCACTTCCATGGACTCGACGGACTCCGCCGCCCAGCCCCAACCGCGGCAGTTCCAGCCGATGCCGCCCTGCAGGAGGAACCCGCCCATGCCCACGGTGGGTGAGTGGCCCACGGGGAAGAACCGCTGGTGCCCGGCGAGGTACGGGTCCAGGTCAAGGCCGCCGCGCACCGCCGGACCGACTGCCACGATGCCGCTGCCGGGCTCGTGGGACATCCCGGTGAACCGGGCCAGGTCGATGAGCAGGGTGTCCTCGCGCAGCGACCAAGCGGGCCAGCTGTGCCCGCCGGAGCGGACGGCGACCTGCAAGCCCTCCGCCGCTGCCAGCTTCACCCCCGCGGCCACATCGGCCGCGTGCGCGGCGCGCAGCACCGCCCGCGGCCGCGCTGCCGGCCGTCGGTGGTTGAAGAGGCGCGACGTCGCGGCTGCCGCGAAGCCGGTGGAGTCGCCACGCCAGAACTCACCCGTGAAAGCAGTCATCAGTACGCGACTCCCCAGTCGTTCTGCACGCGGTGCGGATCGGTGGACAAGCGGGCCCCGCCGAAGCCATCGGGTGTCAGGAGACAGGTCACCCGTCGGTGGACAGGACCTCGCGCAGTCTGGCGGGCCTCATGTCCGTCCAGGATCGGCCGACCTGGTCGAGGCATTCGGCCTTCGTCCCCCGTGACCCGGCCTCGAACCAGCCGGCGGGCAACTCCCGCCCGGTCGGCCAGATCGAGTACTGCTCCTGGTCGTTGCGGACGACGCGGAACTCACGTCGGTTGTCGTCGAACATGTCACTCCTGCCTCAGAAGGCGGTCACTGTCCCGTGGTGCCGGGAGAGGGCCGCACGTCCTCTCCACCGGTCTGCAGGGCGAACCTCTCGGCTGACGTGAGGAGCCGTTCCACAGCGTCGCCCGGCAGGAAGTTCTCGTTGTACTGCGCGACGAGTTGCGGGCCCGTCTCGTAGAGGTTCCATGAGACGACCACGGTCTGCGGCCACCGCTTCCCGCCGGGGAAGTCCAGGTGCACGTACTCCGCGTCGGTGCCGGTGAACGGCGCCAAGTTGAACGACGAGGGCGGTTGCTCGTTCAACCCCACGTAGAGTCCGGCTTCCTTGTCCGCCGCCATCAGGGTCTCGTTCCAGTACCGTCCGCAGACGAGGAGCGGAAGACTGTACTCGAAGACGTCCAGAGTCCTCAGGAACACGTCCCGGACCGTTTCGTGCGGGCTTCCGAACCGCTTCCCCAGGTGCATCGGGACGGTTTGGACGAACAGGCCGGCGGTCTGCGCCGTACCCGGCAGCGTCCGACCGTGCTGGTTGACGGAGATCCCCACCAGCGGATCGCCGGTGACTTCCTGCGCGGCCGCGAGCACGCCGGCGGTGGCCACCGCGAAAGGGGTGGCCCGGGCCCGCCGGGCGAAGTCGCGCACCAGGGACCTCGCGTTCGCCGGGAGGTCCCTGGTGACCGTCCTGCTCCGGTACTCCCCGGTGTTCGCGGCGCCCACCGGGAACGGCGGGGGAAAGACCCCGAACTCCTCGGTGTAGGAGCGCCAGAACGCCCTGCGTTCCGCTCCCCACGCCCCGGCGAACAGACGGCGCTGCTCCGTGGCGAAGTCCTGGTAGCTGCCCACGGGCGTGATGTCGCCGGCGTCGCCGGCCAGCGCGCGGTTGTAGAAGTCGGTGAAATCCGCCCGGATGCGCAGCCACGAGGTCAGGTCGTTGACGATGTGGTCTATCGCGATCCCGAAGAGGAATCTCCGCGGGCCGCACTGCACGACGACGACGCGCGAGAATCCCGGCCCGTCCAGCCGGAAGGGGCTGCCGAGGGTGCGGCGCATCAGCTCGATGGCCGCGGCGTCCGTATCGGCGGTGTGGATTTCCACCGTGCTCTGCGGGTCGTCGAAGGTGCGTGCCTCATCCGCCGAGAGGTAGGTCCGGCGCATGACGTCATGACGCAGGCAGACCCGCCACCACGCGTCGCGAAGCGCGGTGAGGTCCAGCTCCCCGGTGAGCCACATCGTCGAGTAGTGCAGGTTGTGCCAGTCGGCGAACTCGCCTGTCAGCCTGGCCATTTCCGTGAGCGACGTCGGACCCGTGGTGGCCTTCGCCCGGGATGCGGTCACCGGCCCTGCTCGTTTTCCAGGAAGACCGCGAGACCGCGCGGCGACGTGTGCGAGAACACGTCCCGCAGCTTCACGTCGATCCCGAGCACGGTGTGGATCAGGCCGGTGATCTGCAGCACGTGCAACGACGATCCGTCGTTCTCGAAGAGGTCCGAGTCCTCGTCGAGTTCGGGGTTTCCGAGGACCTGCCGCCAGATTTCGGTCAGGGCCCCGACACGATCCGGCGCCTCTTGGGAACGTAGGTCCATTTCGGAGTGCTCCTCACGATCGCTGCGCGATCCCTGGTCCGACGACCCGCATGTTGGCAGCGGCGGAACCGTAAATTACTGACCGACCGGATGCGTCTGTACTGACACCGGTCAGGATCACCCCGGAACAGCCTCGTCCGCGGTGGCCCGATGGTGCCACCACCGTCTTCCGGCCCATGGCCAACCATGACGAAGACGGGCACAGCGGGCAAAAATCGAACCGTGGCCGCTGACGGTGGTGTGACGTATGGTGGGCTCTCGCTTGATGCGCTGAACCCGACTTTCTGGGGGCATTCATGTCTGTCCGTGGTCATGCCGAGCGACAGCGGTTCCGGGGAATCGATGACTCCGGGGCCCACCCTGTTGAATTTCGGTTCTCGCATGCTCGCAACGGCAACCGGCACCTGGTCGTCGTATTTGCGAACTTCCACGCCCCCGAGGATTTCGGTTTCGCGTACGGTGTGCTGGACGGCCTGCGAGCCAATGTCCTGTGGATTCGCGACCGATTCGACGGGAAGTGCAGCTACTATTTGTGCAGGGGCATGGACTTCTCCATCGAGTCGGCCGTGGCCGCACTCATTTCGAAGGTCATGCGCTTCCTCTCGCTGACGCCGGCCGACTGCACGTTGATCGGGAGTTCGAAGGGTGGTAGCGCGGCGCTCTACTTTGGCCTGCGCTATGGGTTCCGAAACATCCTCGCGAGCGCCCCCCAGTTCGCCATAGGCAGCTACGTGATGACGGAACAACCGGGTGCGGCGCAGTACATGATGGGTCGGGACGTCTCTGCCGAGAACGTGCGCGTCCTCGACTCCGTCATCCCGGAAGCGGTGCGCGGCGGGATCGGCCGGAGCTCCAACATCTACCTTTTCTCCGCTCCGGCGGACGAGCAGTACGGGGAACAGATAGAACCTTATCTCGACCTTTTTCGCGATTACCAGAACTTCAATTTCTTCTTCGCCGACTCCCCATCGATCACCCGGCACAACCAGGTGGCCGCCCGGAACCTTCCGCTGATCATGGGCATCGTCAACCTCCTGATCGACGGAATCACCCCGAAAATGGGAAGGGCGCGGCACGGCCACGAGGACCCCGACGGCGACAGGTCCCTGATCGAGGAGTACGTCCGGGCCACCGCGGCTGAGGAGGGCGGGGGGTTCGGCCCTCCGACGGTGTCGGCCCCGCAGCCGGGACAGCGAGTGGCGGGTTCGATGCTCGGATTCTCGGGGACGGCCAGAGGCGCCGACCTGGTGAGCTTCTGGGAGGGCGGCCGGCAGGTCGGGTCCACTCCGGTGGCCGCCGAGGCGAGCTGGTCCTGGGCCCCGGTCAAGCCGTGGGCCCGGGGAGGGCATGCGGTCGAAGTCGTCGCAGTCAACGGGGAAGGCGCCCGGTCGGACGGCACGGTGGTCGAGTTCACCGTGCTCGACACACTCGGCCCACCCGTCCTCACCGTGCCCTCGGATGGCCGGCGGGTCTGGGCGGCGGGGGACGTGCGGGCCGCCGGCACGGCTCCGGGAGCGGCTCGGGTGGAGTTCTGGGAGAGAGGCAGACGCCTGGGGTGGGCGCCGGTCGCGCACGACGCGAGCTGGACCTGGACGCCCGACATCGCCTGGGCGGCCGGAAAACACCTCGTGAAGGTCTTCGCCGCGGATGCCCACGGGTCCGCCTCGCCGCGGACGGACCTCGCCCTCACCGTCACCTCGGCCCCGGGCGTGGTCCAGGAAGTGGTTCACCCGGGAAATCCGCCAAAATGGACATTTGATTATCAAACTGAGGTTTTGGATGTGATGCATGGGAATAACGGGTCTTGAGTTGCTCGCACATGCGTCCTACGATGCATGCGGTCGACACGAAGGCCGAGGGCCCGAAAAGGTGCCCTTGGTGACTTTTCCTGGGGGGGATTCGCGTGAGAGAGATCTCATCCGTCAGTTGTTGCCGTTTCCTCTGGCACGGTGGCCGCAGCTCCGTGCGTGGCTGCGTTCGATAGGCCTGGTCCGAGCGAGGAACTGAATCCCTCGATTCCATTGCGCCACGCCGTCACGGTGTGGATTTTCCCGCTTTTCGATACGTCGACCGGCGGATGAGAACATGCCCTCCGTCGGGACGAGGCGGTTTGCTCTGAAGTTCTGCCGATGGCGCCCGCCGGTCAACCGTGCGCCATCGGCGTCAGTAGTCGTACCCAGTGGCGATCGGACGACAGGGAAGCGCTCTTCATGCATACGAAAATCGAATCCGATGTAGAAGTGATCGTGACCTGGAGGATCGGCGCTCGCATTCCCGGCGAACCCGGTGCGAGGGAGCGGAGCAATCTGAGGGTCGGTGATCGACTTGTTTTCGGCATCTCGGGCCGCACGGGCGAGTTCCAACCCGGAGTCGCGCCCAGCATCGGTGCCTTCGAAGTCTACGATCATCATCTCCTCTTCTCGAATTTCACCACCAGCGCCACCTTCGTCATCGAGAACCTGGAAGGGGGAACCGAACTGGTCAAGGTGCGCCCCTGCCAGCTGGACATGGTGATCCCGTTCGAGATGTCACGCATCCTGATCCCCGCGGGCGCGAGCATCAGTGAAATCACGGTGTTCACCCCGCCGCCACTCATGCTCGGCCCCGAACAGGCCGCCAGTGTGCCTGAGTCGGAGATGTTCAAGCTGGACAAGGCGAGCAAGTACTTCGCCGTTCTCGTCGCATTGTGCGAGCCGCGTCTGCGCGGTTCGTCCATGGCGGCAGTTCCCTCGGTGCAGGAGGTGGTGGAGAGGCTGAGAGGAACCGACCAGTTCAGGGGGGCGAACCGCAGTAGCATCAATTACCACATCGACTACCTGACGGACCAGAAGCTTCCGGTCAGCCAGTGGGCCAAGTACCTGGACGAAGGCCGCATGCACTCCAAGCGCGAAGCCCTGGTCGCGTTCGCCCTCAGGTTCGACGTGGTGCGCGAGGAGCATCTCGCGCTGCTTCCCGACCTCAGCCGTTCGCGAGGGCGCGGCTGAACGGGACGGCCTTCCCGCTGTGCGGCCGGTTTCCGGGTGGCGGCCGGCGGGAGGCGCCCTCTCGTTCCCCTGGTACGGCTCCGCCTCACCGAGCCGTCCGCCGCGCGGCCCGCAGGCGGACCGGGAGGCTGACGCACCCCGCGATCTCGTTGGACAGCAGGTGGACATACCCGCCGGCGATGCTGAAGGACTCCGTCGCATCCATGAGCTCGGAGAACGCCTCCCGCACCATCACCCGGGCGAAGTTGGCGCCGATGCACCGGTGGACACCGGCACCGAACACGACATGCGGGTTGGGCGTACGCCTCGGGTCGAACTCGTACGGCCGCTCGAACACCGCGTCGTCGCGGTTGGCCGAGGCGATCCACGCGGTGACCGCCTCGCCCGCACGTATGGTCCGGCCGTGCATCTCCACATCGGTCCGTGCCCGGCGCATGAAGTGGAGCACCGGCGAAGACCAGCGCAGCGCCTCGTCCACCAGGCCGTCCAGCGGCGCATCACGGGGCCAGTGTCCTTCGCCTCCCGGTCCGGGCAGCACGGCGAGCGTCGCGCAGATCGCCTGGGCCGTGGTCACGACGGCACCGAGGAGCAGGCTGAGGCAGTTGACGAGGAGTTCACTGCCCGTCAGGGGACGACCGTCCACCGTGAGCGTCACCAGATGGCTGATCAGATCGCCGCCGGGCTTCTTGTGAACCTCGACGAGCCTCTCCTCGAAGTATCCGATGATCTCGCAGTGGGCCGACAGCGCCGTCTCCTGCTCGGAGCCCTCACCGAAGTGCGGGTCCCCAGGCGCCAAGGAGGCGAAGGCCAGGTGAATCAGCGGATCGATGTCCTCGTCCGGCAGGTCCATCATGCGCGCCGCCACCGCCATGGGCAGCCGGGTGAGCGCCGCGGCCGCGTCCCACACCTCGCCGTCCAGCGCGGGCTCGATGGTCTTTCTGACGAAGGACCGAACCCACTCCGCCTGCGAGGCCGCCGCGTGACGGGAGAACCGGCCGGCGAGCTGCCGCCGGTACGCGTGGTGCCGGGGCGGGTCAGTTGACTGCATCATGGTCCCGCCCGCCGGGTCCGGGCCTTCGAGCATGGCGATCGCCGTACCGGCCTCCGAAGTGAACGCCTTGTGATCAGACAGCACTCTGCGCACGTCCTTGAGGGAGGTGACGGCCCAGAATCCCTCGCCCGAGGGACGGCTCTGCCAGAACAGCGGGCGCTCCGCCCGAAGCGTCTGCCAGACCAGGTGCGCGTCGCCTTCGGCGTACAGCGCCGTGTCCGCGAGATCGATGCTCTCCAGCCGTACGCGGTCACGCGGGTCCGGTGCGGTGATTCTCATGGTGTTCCTCGCCATCTCGGATGTTCCGGACACGAACGCATCGGCATCTCGGTGGCGTCGGAGGCGACCACGGCTTCCATCAGATCCGCCAGCGCCATGCTGGCACTGTTGCGGCCCGCCCCGATCCTGACCGATCTCAGGGTGATGGGGGCGAACGGCGACGTCCTTCGCCCTGGTGTCACGAGCCGTCCGAACGGGGCCGAGCGGTGCCTGGTACGCCACTTTGGACGGTGGCGGAACCGGCGGGCGGGTCCGGAGCCGTGGGCGGTGATCGGCGTGGTGCGTGGTGCGTCGCGCGCGGGTCAGCGCGGAGGGCCCATGATGACGTTGCCGTACAGCTCGGAGGCTTCTCGCAGGAGGGACGGGGGAATTTCGAAGCCGTCGGGCGGCCACGTACACCGCCGCGCGACCGCCCGGCGCCGTACGCGATCCCCCGGAGCCCCGGAGCCCCGGAGCCCCGGAGCACCCGGAACACCCGGGGCCCGGGGCGACCCGGAGCACCCGGAACACCCGGTGACGGGAACTCCGGAGGACCCGCGCGGACGCCTACCGTCTTCCGCCGGTCGGCTCAGTCGTCACCGTCCTCACCCTGGCCGCCCGCGCCGAAGAGGACCTCCAGGGCGTCGACCGCGCTGCCGTCGTGGTCGCTGCCGGCGTCGCCGTGGCCGGTCTGGAGGTTAGCCGTCCGGTCCACCTCCAGGATCGAGTCGGAGTGGGAGTTGTCCAGGACCGTGACCAGGCTCCCGTCGGCCACCGCCGGCGCCGCGGCGCAGCCCAGCGCCGCCGCGGTCAGCAGCAGCACCGCCCGGGCCCGTGGGAAGTCCGCGCTCATCGGGGAACCCGCCCTTCCCCCGCGCGGTCCGCGGCCGGACGCGGCAGGCAGCTCACGCGCCGACCGTCTCGGGCTCCGGGTGGTGGCGGGCGATGTTCCGCTCCAGCAGCTTCGTGGACGCCGCCACACCGATCCCCTGCGCGGGGTCCACTGCGGGCAGACGGCCGTCGGTGGCCTTGAGTTCGAGCAGTGCCGACTCCATCGCGGCGTGCGCGGCGAACAGGCACGGGGTGCTGTAGATCGCCACGTCCATGCCGAGTTCGGTGAGTTCGCCCAGCGACAGCCGGGGCGACTTGCCGCCGGCGATCTGGTTGAACAGCAGCGGCTTGTCGCCGACCGCCGCGCGGATTCGCCGCATCCACTCCACGCTGCGGACGCCGTCCACCAGGACGACGTCGGCGTCCGTGGCGGCCAGCCGCTCGGCCCGGAGCAGGATGTCCTCCTCCTCCGTCGCGTCCGTGCGCGCCACCACGACCAGGTCCCGGCGGGTCGCGAGCACCATCTCCAGCTTCTCCAGGTACTCCTCCAGCGGGAGGACCTGCTTGCCGTCGGCGTGGCCGCAGCGGCGCGGCCGCTTCTGGTCCTCCAGGATCACGCCCGAGGCGCCGATCCGCTCCAGGCCCTCCACGACGTGGCAGGCCACCTCCGGGTCCACGTAGCCGTCGTCGATGTCCACGAGGAGGTGGTGGCGGGGGAAGGCGCCGCGCAGCCGCTGCACGAAGGCCACCATGTCCGGCCAGGCGATGAACCCGATGTCGGGCAGCCCGTAGTACGACGCGGCGAACCCGAAGCCCGAGACGAACATGCCGTCGAAGTGCTCTGCGGCCAGCGACGCCGAGTACATGTCGTAGACGCCGATCAGGGGTGTCGTGCCCGGCGCGGCGATGTCCTCGCGCAGTTTGCTTCCGTACTTCAACTTCATCGTGACTCCTCGTGGGGGTGAAAGGCGCCTGCCGGAGGGCAGGTGAGGCCGTCGTACACGGCACGGCTTCATTGCCAAACCCATACCTTTCCTGTGCCCACACTTGATGCATAGATGGGCAAGCCTTTGGTCACTCGTACGGGTTAGACCGTTCACCGCAGAAACGTCACGGAACTACCGCGGATGGACGCCGTGTTGGGACGGCCCCGGTGCCGGCGGCCCGGCGGTCCGGCGGCCGGTCCGGCCGCGTCTGCGGACAGCGGCGGCCGGGTCGGCCAGGCTTGGGCGGAGACGGAAGCCCGTGTCCGTGTCCCCGCCGTGCCCGAGGAGGGCCAGGTGCCCGACGTACCGCTGTGGCTGTGGCTCGCGTTCGCCGCCGTCGTGATCGGGTCCCTGGCCGTCGACCTGCTGGCCCACCGCGACACGCAGGTGATCGGCTTCCGGGAGGCCGCGCTGTGGAGCGGGTTCTGGGTCGGCCTCGCGGTCGTCTTCGCCGGCCTCGTCTTCGGCGTGCTCGGCACCACGGCGGGCGTGGAGTACACCACCGCCTGGCTGCTGGAGAAGAGCCTGTCGGTCGACAACCTGTTCGTCTTCGCCCTGATCTTCGGCTACTTCAAGGTGCCGCGCCCCTACCAGCACCGGGTGCTGTTCTTCGGCGTCCTGGGCGCGCTGGTCTTCCGCGGGCTCTTCCTGGCGGCGGGCGTGGCGGTGGTCACCCGGTTCTCCGCGGTGCTGTTCGTCTTCGCGGCCATCCTGCTGTACAGCGTCTACAAGATCCTGCGGGGCGAGGACGAGGAGTTCGACCCGGGGCGCAGCCTGGCCGTGCGGCTGCTGGGCAAGGTCGTCCCGGTCCGCGAGGAGTACAGCGGGGCGAGGTTCCTGGTCCGGGAGGCGGGCCGGCGCGTCGCCACGCCGCTGCTCGCGGTGGTCGTCGCCATCGAGGCGGCCGACCTGGTGTTCGCGGTGGACAGCGTGCCCGCGGTGCTGGCGGTCAGCGACGACCCGTTCATCGTCTACAGCAGCAACGCCTTCGCCATCCTCGGCCTGCGCGCGCTGTACTTCATGCTGGCCGGGCTGCTGGACCGCTTCCACCACCTGAGCAAGGGCCTGGCGGTCATCCTGGCGTTCATCGCGGTGAAGCTGGTCCTCCAGGCCGCGCACAAGACGATCAGCCACAGCGTGCCGGAGATCCCCTCCCTGGTCAGCCTGGCGGTGATCGTCGCCGTGCTGGCGGGGTCGGTCGCCCTGAGCGCCTGACCCCGCCGGGGCCCCGCCGGGCAGGCCGGATGACCGCCACGCCCGACGAGGGCCCCTCGGCGCGGAGCCCGCACCCGTACCGGCCGGAGGTCGTCGCCCCCTCGTCGTCCGCTCGTCGGCATCGTGAACGCCGGCCCGCCGGCGAACTCCGAAACCCCGGCTCACGGTTTGCGGGGCGCGCGGGCATCGCCGAGGAGCGTCCGGCCTGCGGCAACGTCATGCGAGGACGTTGCCGCCCTCCTGAGGTAGGAGGCGGACCGGGGGGGTGATGAGGCGCTGATACGGGACCTCAGCGCCCGTCGGGACCGCTGACGCCGAGACCGCCGGAGGCGGGCCGGAACGCGGCCAGCAGGTCCTGCTGCCCCGTCCACTTCTGTGCGGCCAGTTCCTCCAACCGCCTGCCGAGCGCGGCGACCTGCTCCGGGCTCGGCGACCGCTCCGTACCGTCGGCCGGCAGGCCCGGCCCGGCCGCGGGGGTCCCGAGTGCCGAGATGACCACGTCGAGGGCGCCGGGGACGTAGAGGTTGAGAAAACGCGCGGTGTCGCTCTTCACCGCGAACCCGTGCGGCACCCCGCGCGGTATCCGCACGAGATCTCCTGCTGTGCCGATGGCGACGTCGTGGTCGATCTGGAGACGGACCTCGCCATCGAGGATGTAGAAGACCTCGTCGTTGTGCTCGTGGACGTGCGGCGGAGGTCCGGCCTGCGCCGGCATCGTCTGCTCCAGGATCGAGTAGCTCCCGCCGGCGTCGTCCGAGGAGACCAGAGGACTCCATCGTCCGCCCCAGGCCCACACGCTGGGCACCTTGTCCGCGCGGGTGACCAGTTCGGAAGCCGACCACGCCGACCCCGTCGAGAATGACATCCCTGACTCCGATCTGAAGCGGACTTCCACTTCCGTTTCTAGCCTAGGAACCGTCCGGGTAGAGTGTCAAACATGCCTGCTGACCCGCCTGTCCGCCCGCTGAAGGCGGCAGCCTCGTCGCGGGCGGACGCGCGGCGTAACCGAGAGCGCATCCTCACCGCGGCGCGGGAGGTGTTCGCCGCGTCTGGGCTCGGAACGCAGATGGACGAGGTGGCGGCGCGCGCCGGGGTGGGGCTCGGCACCGTCTACCGGCACTTCCCCACCAAGGCGGCCCTTGCGGGAGAACTGATCGCGGACAGCTTCGACAGCATGGCGCTCACCGTGCAGAGGGCGGTGGACGCGAACGAATCCGGGCGGGCGGCGCTCACCGAAGCGCTGCGGGAGGTGCTGCGCTTCCTGGAGGCGAACGCCGGCGCACGGGCGGCGATGGCCGATCCGGCCCATACGGACGCCGCCGAGGTGTCGGCGGCGCTGCGGACCTTCCTCGAAAAGCTAGACGCGACCCTGGCGCGGGCGCAGGCGGACGGAACGATCCGGGCCGACGTCACCGCGCAGGACCTCGGCATGGCCCTGTGCGGCATGTCCGCCGCCATCGACAGCCGGTCGTACTCCGGTTGGGAGCGTCTCCTGACCCTGCTGCTCGACGGAATCTCCCTTCCCCCGGCCCGCACGCCCCTGCCTTCCGCGGCGCGGCGTGCTGCGCCGGAAGGGGCGGCTCCGAGAGGGCGTTAGGTCCGGCCTCGACCGTTTCGTGATCGCTCGATCGATCCCTCCGGGACACCCGACCGCCACGTTGCCACCCCAACTGCACACCGTCACCGGCAGGTTGGAAGAGGCTCAGTGGGATTCGGCCCCACTTGGCGGTCTTTGGGGTGCCGCCGAGATAGGCGACAAACCCGTCAGCGGTCTCGGCGGTCAGCCGGGCGGCTGCGACGGGCGCCCAGGGCCAGTACCAGGCAAACCGTGGTCGCGGCGATGGCGAGCGAGGCGGGCAGACGTGCCCATGAGGTGCCCGCGACCGGCGCTTGGGCGGCGAGCAGTACCACTGCGGTCGCGGCGGCGGCCGCCAGTGCGGGTGTCGCCTGCGTGCGGCCGGGCGGGGCGGTGACACCAACCGTCCAGGCGTCGGTGACGAGCAGGTAGGCGAGCAGCAGGGCGGCGATGCAGACGACCAGCCAGACTGCGGGGTCGGTGGCCGCGGCGACCGCGATGGCCGCGGCCGGCAGCACAGTCGTCCTGCGGCGGGCCGCGATGGTCCGCCAGCGCATGGAGGTCAGGACGGGGCGGGCGTCGACCATCGGAGCTGCCCACCACGCGGCCGCTGCCGCTCCGACCACCAGAGCCCTGACCGGCAGCGGTGCGTGCAGGGCGGCCGGCGGATCGCAGGCGGCAACGGCAAGGGCCGTTCCGAGCAACCGGTCGGTGATGCGGGAGGTGAGGCGTCCGAGGAGCTGGGCGGCTCGGCTGCCGGGCGGGTGCGAGCCTGGCCGGGCGGGGGCGGTGGTCATCGGGTCCCCCCGTGGATGCGGGTGCGCAGCAGCGGCGCAAGGGCGAGGTCGAGGGTCTCGCCCGGTCGGTGGGTGACGACCGCGATGCCGCGTTCCACCAAGGCGAAGCGCATGGCGTCGCGGTCGGCCCGCCATAGCCGCAGCGCGAGTTCGCCCTCGGTGTCGCCGGGTTCCACGACTGGGTCGCCGGCGGGGATCTCGACCACGACCGTCGGGTTGGCCCGTGCGCGCACTTGGTGCAGGATGTCGAGAATCCGCTGGTCGGTCAGCGGCGTGATGACGTACACCAGAGCTCCCTCGGGCAACGCGGGCGGTGGGAGCAGGCTGAGTCCCTCCGTGCGGTACGCGCGGTCCTTGCGGACCTCCAGCACGCTCTCGACGATGCGGTAGAAGTACCCCTGGCCGCTGCCCGGTTGCAGCCAGCGGGTCGCTCCACCCACGGACACGACGCCGACCCGGTCGTGGGTACGCAGGTAGGCGCGGACCAGCCCGGCAGCGGTCCGGAAGGTCTCGTCGAGCGAGGACGTGCCGCTGACCGGGTCGACCACGTCGGCGAGCACGTCCAGGAGCACCACGGTGTCGGCGGTGCGCTCCGCGGCGAACTGGTGGACCTGCAGGGCGCCGCGACGGGTGGTGGCCGGCCAGTGGATCCGCCGCTGGCGTTCGCCGCGCACATACGGGTGCACGCCGGTGACCTCGACGCCCTCGCCGCGCTGCACGGCGGTGTGCTCGCCGAGCCGTTGCGGCAGCCGGACCGGGATGGGCGTGAGGCCGGCGTGTCCGGGCAGGGGGAAGACGGCGACCTCACCGAGTTCGGCCCGCACGGTGCGCCGGGCCAGCCCGCCGCGGTCGTAGACGTCGACGTCGACCGTGCCGAGCGTCCAGCGGCCCCAGCGCTGCGCGGTCAGGACGAGATCGACGCGGTGCGGGCCGACTGCGAGGTGGTCGAGCCCGACCCCGTGGCCGAGGGTGACGCCAGGGTCCAGGCGGCCGGACTCACCGTCGTAGGACACCGTGATCCGCACCCTGAGCTGCTCGCCCTCGAAGCACCGCCGCGGCTCCACCTCCGCCTCGGCCGTCACCGCCTCCGGACGCGGCCTGCTCGGCAGCGTGAGGGCGATCAGCACCAGGGGTGCGGCCGCGAGAGCAAGTACCCAGGGGCGTCCGGTGACCAGCGCGGCGGCCAGCGCGACCACGGCCAACGTGCCGAGCCGCAGGACGCGTTCACCGACGCGCCAGCCGGGCGGCGGAGGCGGCGGGGGTTCGGCGGTCCCGTCGTGGCAGCCGTCCAGGGCCCGCCGGACAGCGGCGGCCGCTCCGCGGGCCGGCACTGGATCCGTCATGACGCGATCGGAGTGCGCGGCATGGTCTGCGGGGCGGGCACGGATTGCACGATCTCGCGCATCACGTCGTCGCCGTCGATCTGCCGGACCCACAGTTCCGGCTTGAGGGTGACGCGGTGCGCCAGGGCCGGCACCGCCACGGACTTGACGTCCTCCGGGGTCACGTAGTCCCGCAGGTCCAGGACGGCACGGGCGCGGGCGAGTTGCACCAGGGCCAGGCCGCCGCGCGGAGAGGCGCCGACCTGGATGTGCGGGTGGGCCCGGGTGGCGCCGACCAGCGCGACGACGTACTCCAGCAGGTCGTCGTCCACCTCGACGCGTTCGACGGCGGCCCGCATGGCCAGCACCTCGCCCGGACCGCTCAGCGTGCGCAGCACAGCCTCCGGCGCCGCCCGATCGACACGCGCGCGCAACATGCCCACCTCCTCCGACGCCGCCAGATAGCCCATACGGACCCGCAGCAGGAACCGGTCGAGCTGGGCCTCGGGCAGGGTGTACGTGCCCTCGTACTCGATGGGGTTGGCGGTGGCGACGACCACGAAGGGCTCCGGCAGCGGCCGGGTGTTTCCGTCGACGGACACCTGGGACTCGGCCATCGCCTCGAGCAGCGCGGCCTGGGTCTTGGGCGGGGTGCGGTTGATCTCGTCGGCGAGCAGCAGGTGGGTGAAGACCGGTCCGGGCCGGAAGACCATGTCGGCGGTCCGTTGGTCGTAGAACGGAGCTCCGGTGACGTCGGAGGGCAGCAGGTCCGGGGTGAACTGGATGCGGCGGAAGTCCAGGCCCAGAGCGGTAGCGAAGGAGCGTGCCAGAAGCGTCTTCCCGAGTCCCGGCAGGTCCTCGATGAGGACATGGCCGCCGGCGAGGATGCCGAGCATCACCAGCGCCAGTGGTTCCGCCTTGCCGACCACGGCCGTGCGGATCTCGTCGAGCACGGCCGCAGCCCTTTCGCCCGCCTGCCGGGGAGTCAGGGCGTCGTGTTCCGGGGTGGGTCGCAGGGTGGTCACGGTCGGTTCCTCACGGGGTGGGGTCGGGGCGCGCGGGCTGCGGGGTCGGTTGCGGCGCTAGCGGTCACAGGGCTTCCAGGCGGTCGAGCAGGGCGCGCAGGACGGGTTCGGGAAGAGTGGGCTGCGGAGCGGTCACCTCGGGATCGATCCACGGCCACAGCTCAGCTCCGACCAGCGCCCGGGCCCGTTGCGGGTTCCGGTACATCGCCACGCCGTGCCGTTCGGCCAGCCGGGCGGCGAACAGCCGCTGCAACTGCGGCCGCAGCTGGGTGTCGAGGTGCGCTTCGCCGTCGTCCGCGAGGGCCTTGGCAACGATGCGCTGCCACCCGCCGAGGGCCGGGGCCCGGCTGCCCAGCAGGCGCACCGGCCTGCGATAGCCGCTGTCCTGGGCGGCGCCGCCCGCGGCATAGCGCCCCAGGGCCAGCGCCACCGCGGTGATGAGGGCGAGGCCGGTGGCGGCCGCGGCGGCACCGTCGGCCAGGGCGAGCAGCACTTCGGCCGCGACCGCGACGGTGCCCAGCACGGCCAGCGAGTGGCGCACCGAACCGGGCTTTGACGGCACGGAGTTGACGAGGGTCCGTATCCAGGTGGGCGCCTTCACGGGGTATCCACCACGGCTTCGGGTCCAGGCGTCCGCGAGCGCAGGCTGCGGGCGATCTCGGTGAGCGCGGCCGCGGCACGGTCGCGGTGGCCGCCGTCCATCGGGTGCGTGGAGTAACGGGCCTCGCGGAACAGGGTGGTGAGCGCGGCGGCGGCCGCCCCTGTGGGCAGGCCGTTGGCGACGGCCCGCTCCAGCAGGTCCTGCGGGCTGTCCGAGGCGCGCCGGGCCACCCCGGAGTCGGCGAGCGACTCCTCCATGGCGGCATAGCAGGCGATGACGGCAGCGCGGGCGTCGGCTCCGTCCAGCAGGGCACGGCGCCCGGAGTCCACGGCCTGGACCAGGCGTTCCTGCTCGTCGTCGAGCGTCGCGTACGTCGCCGGGGCCTCGGCCGCTGGTGGCCGGGGCACATACCGCCACAAACGAAGCCCGGCGATCACGACGACCGCGACAAGCAGGGCGATGCCGAGGCCGAGCAGGATGCGCGTCAGCCCGAAGTGCATGCTGTGGCCCGCGTGCCCGGCATGCTGTGGGGGTAGCGGGGTGGGCGCCGGGTCTGGTTGCGGGCTGGGAAACGGTGACGATTCGCGGCCGTGCCCCTGGCCGGTCTCATGGCTGCCGGACGAACCGAACCGGTGCAGGACCAGGATGAGGAGCGGGACGACCAGCGTCGCGGCCAGCAGGACGCGGCTCACGCCGTCAACCACCCGCTGTTCCACCGGGTTGAGTTCCCGGTTTGCGCCTACCTGCTCTCGGTACTTCTCGCGCAGCGCGAAGCCGCCGAGGAGCGACAGCAGGGCGAGGCCGACCACGAGGACGGGGTTGCCGCCGAGCGGCCCGCGGCCCTTGGGCAACAGGCCCGTGTCGAGGTGCAGCAGCAGTGCTCCCAGGGCGACTCCGCCCACCACCAGCACGGCCAACGCGGCCTGTACGGCGCCGATCGTGCTGTGCCGCCGTCGCCCGCCCGCCGCGTGCTGCAGCCCCACGCCACCCCCCTCCCTTGTGACTCCCTTGTGATCGGCCAGCCCATGCGCGCCGTCTCCGGTCACTGTCGCCGATCCCCCACTTGACGAAATCCTGACACAGCGAGGCGCGCCGCTTCATTGCCGACTTACGGCAACCCTGACCGACCTTTTCTGCCGTGAGCCTTTTCCATCCTGTCCGGCGGAATGGTCAGTTGGGCTGACAGACGGGTGAAACCCCTGGTAGATGGGTTTTCGACCAAGAAATCCGTCTTCACCAGAGGCTTCGTGCGCTTGTCTGCCCGTCGGGCGTCGACGTGTCCAGTTCTGCCTTGCGTTTCCTGTCCGCCAAGGTGCGGCGGCGTCGCCGGGAGTTCGGCACCCGCTGGCGACGCCGGAGCGCTGACCGTCAGGTGCTCCGCACCCTTGCCCATCTCCGCAACGGCCACCCGCATGCCCAACTCGCGGCGGGGTTCGGCATCGGTACCACGACCGCGTACCGGTACATCACCGAGGCCGTCGAGGTCCTGGCCGCCCTCGCGCCGACCCTCGCGGAGGCGATGCGGACAGCGTCGTCTAAGGCATTCGTGCTCCTGGAAGCACGGCATGAACGCGCAGGTCCTCGCCGGTCCACCGGACCGTGTGCCTAACAGGCCGTCAGTAGGGTGCGACACCTGCCTTTGCTGGTCAGAGGCCTACGCCACGCGGGGAGCGGCAATTGATGCTCTCGGTGGCCCATGCATGGCCCACCAGGCTGGACGAAGGGGCGTTCAGGCACCTCGGCCGACATGGTCGCCGGGTAAGAAATGGCAGGTCGCTGGGCTGCGGCCGAGGCTCGGTGACTGAAACGACAACGGTCAGGACGCGGGACCTCTTCGGGCAAAGCAAAAGCCCGTCAGGCTCGCGTTTCCGCAGTTCAACAGGCTTCTCCGGAAGTGCCCCCGGCAGGATTCGAACCTGCGAACACGACTCCGGAGGCCGGGGGAGCGGTTACTCGTCGAATGGCCCTGACCAGGGCGGAGTTGGGATCGAGCGACGGTGGAGGCGTGATCATTACGTCCCTACGACGTAGGTGCGAGTTGTTCAAGTGCCGACCTTCGCAAGCGCGTTGCGCGAGCCGCGTCTCGTGAGGCCGACGCGCGGCGGAGCGATGTGGAAGTGCGAGGCCGTTATGTTCGATATGCCCGAGTCGGCGGAAGTTGCAAAATCTGACCCCATCGGCCGATAGAGTCCCAGGTCAGAAAGCGTGCTCCCCGCGCCCGCGGGGATGGCCCCGGCTCTGGCGCCGGTGGTCTCCCCGCGCCCGCGGGGATGGCCCCAACCCGGCGCTCGAGGAAGCCGCGCTCATGGGGTGCTCCCCGCGCCCGCGGGGATGGCCCCCCGAGACGGCCGAAATGCGACCTGCGCCGACCGTGCTCCCCGCGCCCGCGGGGATGGTCCGTTGCCGGGGGAGACACGCGACCGGTGTGAACGAAGTGCGGCAAGCGCATGGCGGGTGCCGGGCGCGTAGAAGCAGCGGTTCCGAGCTGTCCGGCGAGAACGGGGGGTGGGTCGCGCCTGCGCGCCGTCGGGGCATGGAGAGCGGTGGTCAAGGGGCGGTGGACGTGGCGGGTGGCGGCGGCGTGGGGGAGGCGTTCACGGAGGAGCGCGCCACGCTGCCGGAGTTGGCGGACCTGCTGAAACGGGTGCACTGGTTGGAGGAACCGGAGTCGCTGGGGTTGCCGTACTTCGATCCGGTGGCGAGGGTGCGGGGGTCGGTGCGGCAGCTCGGTGCGGGCGTCGACCCCGGGGATATCGCGTTCCTGGCCGACCGCACCGCCGAGTTGGCTCAGGCGTATGGCCGGCTCGACTTCGTGCTCCCCTTCGGGTTGATCCACGGTGACGCGAACATCGGCAACGTGCTGCGGGACCGCGCCGGCCACGCGGTACTGATCGACCTCGACGGCTTCGCCCTGGCACCCCGCGAGTGGGACCTGATCCAGACGGCGCTGTCCTACGACCGGTTCGGGTAACACACCCGCGCGGAGTACGAGTCGTTCGTCCACCACTACGGCTTCGACATCATGAACTGGCCGGGCTATCAAGTGCTGGCCAGCCTCCGCGAGTTGATGATGACGCTGTGGCTGGGCGGGAAGGCGGCGGCTGAGCCGCGAGCCGCTGAGGAGTTCGTACGACGGGTGGAGACCATCCGGACAAACGGCAGTCGGCGCGATTGGGGCGCGTTCTGAGGCCGCGCAAATGACGAAGCTCGGACGCTCCCATGCAGTACAGCAGCGGGGACTCAGCGGCGGCGGTGGCGACTCCCCTCGCCGTCGACGCCGAGCCCCTTGAACGCGTTGATCACGCTCTGTCGTGCGGCTCCTGAACCGCGATCGCGCAGCACGATGAAGCGGATGGTGCAGTTCTCCGATCGCCGAACCACTTCGACGGCCCACCGGGTGCCGTCGCCCTGGTCGACGGCCCACAGGCTCTCCGTCCGGCGGGAGGTCAGTTGTCCTCAACCTCACGTCCGAAGTGCACCTTCACGTACGGGCCTTCGGCGTTGGCCATGGTGCCCAGGATGCACATTCACGCCACGTCGGCCGGAGGCGGGTGATCGATGACGTCGACTCCGGGCCAACTACGGGGTCGCCTGAACCCCAGCCAGCGGCGAGTGCGCCAGCCAGGGGGCGCGTGCGGTTCAATACAGGGCTGGTTGGACTGTCAGTGGGGTGATCTAGGGTCTGTTCATGACCGCAAGCGTCGAAGTGATCAACCCCGGTGACGTACATACGCGCGCGAAGATCCGTGCCGTGTTCGGAGGAAGCCCTCAGGGAGGGATCTGTCCTTCTGGCCACAAGAACAGCGTCAACCTCTACTCTGACCCTGACGTGGGCGAGCAAGCGGGCTACTACGACGGCTGGTTGGCTGAGCAAGACGACCTGGGGCCGGTCTTCGAGTACACCGGGGCAGGCAAATCCGGTGACCAGACCTTTGACGGAACCGCCGGCTCAGGTAACCGGGCGATCCTGCGACATGCAGAGCAGGGCCGGGTACTTCGCGTGTTCACCCGCGTGGGAAAGATTCCTGGAAGCGGTAAAAAGACGCACCGATACCTAGGGATGTTCACGCTGGACGGCATGCAGCCGTACGTCTGGCGCCGAGTCCATGGCGAAGATGGTCAGGACCGCAGCGTCATCGTGTTCCGGCTGCGTCCCGATGGGACTGTTCAGCACGTAGCGCAGGACGTGATCCCTCCCGCCGAAGAGACCACGGCCGAGTTCGTAGCCTACCAAGCTGTTACCGCGGCGATGTTCCAGTCCGAACCGGCAACGACCGGCGCTCTGCCGCTTCCTAAGCAGCGCGTTCGCAAGGGGACCTCCGGACGAAAGGCCACTCCCAACGCGGAAACCAGTGGTACTTTCGTCGTTCCTGAGGCTTTCGGTACCAAGCTGAGTATCCGTGCCGCCACAGCCGCGACGATCGCCGTCCGACATGAGGCCGAATTGACGCAGGCTTACCAAGCCCACTTGGAGTCTGCTGGCCACAAGACCGGTGCGTTCCAGATCAAGGTAAAGGGCCTCACCTCAACGCTTCGCACCGACCTGTACGATGCAACGGATCACGTTCTGTATGAGGCAAAGGGCTCGAATTCCCGAGAGGACATCCGAATGGCCCTAGGTCAGATCCTGGACTACAGCCGTTACATCAAGACGTCCGAACATGAGGGCGAGCCTAAGCGCGTAATCCTGTTGCCGGCAGCCCCCACGCCCGACATGTACACGCTGCTCGATCGCTATGATGTCCAGGTGGTGTATCGATCCGACGATGGCCATTTCGTTGGACCGGTCGCTTCCTAGGTTGACCACGGGTGCAAACTATCTCTCCGTCGCCACGCTTCTAGCGGTGTAGAGATAGTTTGCGCCATTTTGCTAAATCGTCCAATGGTTGGCGATGTGCCCCAACGGCGCGGCTCCCGCATAGGGGATGAGGTCGAGCGGATTCATCCAGGCATCAGAGAAGTGGATGTTGAGGTGAAGCGCCAGCGCCAGCAGGATATCTTGCTCGGGTTCGGCGTCGATCTGGAATAGCGAAGCGCCAGCCACCGGAGACCTGAAGAGTGAGCCCGTGCGAGGGTCTCCCCATTGCAGATGCCCCTTTCCCGCGACCCACACACTGTCCGGCCATTCAATGGGATTGCGGGTCCGGCACCAATCTACAAGATGAGCCCCGATGGTCTCCAACTTGAGGCTGTCAAACGCCACAATCATTCCGGATGTTGGAAAGAAGTCATGCGTCTGGCCATACGCCTTAGTGGATCGGACGATGACCCCAGAAATGGGGCGGTATGCCGTCTTGGGCATCTTGCGCATCCGGCCGATCTTGCCGCAAGCGTCCAGCAGTTGCGCTCCGTCGAGCTTGGTCTTCACCTCAACCACGCCGTATACGCATTCGTTTGGAATGATACGGAAGCCCTGAAGGGTAGTGAATGGCGGAGTTCCGCGGTCGATAAGGACAATGTCCGACTGTGGCGATACATCGCCATTCGTTGCGATGACTTCTACGTTGTGCACTGCTTCAACGTGAGTTGGCAGATATCCAGAAAGAAACTGCTGGATGAGCACCTCGCGCGACGTTCCGGCCTCGCCGTTATGATTGAAGTTCTGCGACTGCTCAAAGTCGGCGCGCATCCTTTTTGCCACGGAGCTCAGGATATTTGCTAGTTTCTCTGAAGTCATCTATTGATTATACGCTGTACTCACCGGGTGGGTCCGAGGCTCGGCGCGGGCCAGTGGAGGCGGGAGTGTCCGGTTCGTACGCAACGCGAAGGGGCCGGTGAGCCTGGGTGTGCCGGCCGTTGCTATCGAAGGGGATCGGCATGCTTGTGCTAGACGTCGCGCCGCAGGGCTAGCAACCGTGGAAGGAGACGTCCGTAAGTTCTCCCCGGTCGACTTCCCGCATGCGAACGTACTGGTGGCTGGACCGCCGTGCCAGGTTTTCCGTCGCTGGTCATGGTGGGAGGCGGCGCGCTCTAGCGACTGTGCAGCACCTTGTTCAACGGGTAGTGCATCGGGAGAACATCTCGGCATGTTTGGCTGACATGGACGACCCGCGTACGAGTCTGATATTGGGACCGCTGCGATGGGCCCTTGCTGCCGTGGAATCCGGACGACCCTACGAAACCGTCGTGCTGGAGCAAGCGGAACCGCCTTGCCAGCCTGGAGGAAATAGGGAAAGCGCTCCCCGCCGAGGGCTGCTCGGTCGTGCACGGAGTATTGAATGCAGAGGAGTTCGGTGTCCCGCAGACACGCCGTTGCGCCGTGCTGATCGTCTGCCGCAGTGGAGCGGCGGCACTCCCGCAGCCAACGCACCCCCGATCGGCCTGCTCTCCAGATCCTCTCCACCTGGACGTCCACCGCTGATTCATCGCCTCGTGGGCGACGTGGCTTCCGGCGTTACCTGCGTGCGTCGGAAGTCCGTGAGACGCTCTCCGGTCCCCTGCGAAGCCCTTCAAGATCAACACGCTATTACAACGTGATCACCGTCAGACGGCTGCCGCGAGCCGCATCTGGCCGCACACAGACGAAGACCCCGCACGCAGCGAGGTGGCTGGCGGCGGGGTCTTGGCACACTTGCACAGTGTGCCCCCGGCAGGATTCGAACCTGCGCACACGGCTCCGGAGGCCGGGGGAGCCCTTGCTCGTTGAATGGCCCTGACCAGGGCGGAGTTGGGATCGAGCGACGGTGGAGGCGTGATCATTACGTCCCTACGACGTAGGTGCGAGTTGTTCAAGTGCCGACCTTCGCGAGCGTGTCTCGTGAGGCCGACGCGCGGCGGAGCGATATGGAAGTGCGAGGCCGTTATGTTCGGTATGCCCGAGTCGGCGGAAGTTGCAAAATCCGACCCCATCGGCCGATAGAGTCCCAGGTCAGAAAGTGTGCTCCCCGCGCCCGCGGGGATGGTCCCGGGGTGGAACCGCAGGTCAGGGGCGTGGAAGTGCTCCCCGCGCCCGCGGGGATGGTCCCAGCAACTCAGAGCTGGTGCGGGCGATGTCGGCGTGCTCCCCGCGCCCGCGGGGATGGTCCGCTGCCGGGGGAGCCACGCGACTGGTGGTGAACGAAGCGCGGCAAGCGCATGGCGGGTGCTGGGCGCGTAGAAGCAACGGTTCTGAGCCGTCCGGGGAGAATGGCGGGTGGATCAGCGTCTGCGCGCCGTAGGGTCGGGGGCATGGCGAGCGGTGGTCAAGAGGCGGTGGACGTGGCGGGTGGCGGCGACGCGGGGGAGGGGTTCACCGAAGAGGTTGCCGCCGGGGTGCTGCGCGGGGCGTGTGGTGAGGTGGGGCTCGACGGGGCCGGGGCGAGGCTTGTGCGGCTGGGGTCGAACGCCGTGTTCGCGCTTGCCGGGCGGCCGGTGATCGTGCGGATTGCCGCTGACCCGGATGCGCTTGCCGACATGGAGCGGGCCGTGCGGGTGGCGCGGTGGCTGGCCGAGGAGGAGATCCCGGCGAACCGGTTGCTCCCGGGGATCGCCCGGCAACCCCTCGTCGTAAGCGGCCGGGTGGTGACGTTCTGGGAGAGCGTCCAGGACGAGGAGGAGTACGCCACGCTCCCGGAGTTGGCGGACGTGCTGAAACAGTTGCACTGGTTGGAGGAGCCGGAGTCGCTGGGGTTGCCGTACTTCGATCCGGTGGCGAAGGTGCAGGCGTCGGTGCGGCAACTCGGCGCGGGCTGCGACTCGGCGGACGTAGCGTTCCTGGCCGACCGCACCGCCGAGTTGGCGCAGGCGTACGCCCGGCTCGACTTCGTGCTTCCCTTCGGGTTGATCCACGGTGACGCGAACATCGGCAACGTCCTGCGGGACCGCGCTGGCCAGGCCGTGCTGATCGACCTCGACGGCTTCGCCCTGGCACCCCGCGAGTGGGACCTCATCCAGACCGCGCTGTTCTACGACCGTTTCGGCTGGCACACACGCGCGGAGTACGAGTCGTTCGTCCACCACTACGGCTTCGACATCATGAACTGGCCCGGCTACCAAGTGCTGGCCAGTCTCCGCGAGTTGATGATGGCGCTGTGGCTGGGTGGCAAGGCTGCGGCGGAGCCGAAAGCGGCCGAGGAGTTCGCTCGCCGCGTCGAAACGATCCGTACAAACGGCGATCGGCGCCTTTGGCGACCCTTCTGACTACGCGTTCCTACGCGTCGCGCCCGGGGTCGGCGGGGGCCTGCCAGATCCGATGCTCTGCGGCCTGTGCCGCCAGTGGCGGAACGGGCGTGCGGGACCAGCGTCGTACGGAACTCGCTGGGGTAGCTCCCGCATCGGGCCGAGGGGGTGTTCCGCGGAGTTCGGGGCCCGTCGGCCGGTCGGTGGGGGATTCGGGATACGCGGCTTCAGCCGTAGAAGGTGACGTTGCAGACGTAGACGCATTCGTGCCGCGGGACGGAGAGGAAGCTGATGAAACCGCGGCCGTTGAGGATGTCGAACTCGCGGAGGCCGCCTTCCCGGTCGAGGGGGCGGCCGACCTTCGTGGAGTCTTCGCCGAGCGCGGCGAGTTCGGTGGCGAGGCGCTCGACCTCGGCGATGACGCCGGGCGGCAGTCCGGTGGTCAGGTAGTCGGTGCTCGGGTTGTAGTCCCAGGTCCAGTTGTTCACAGGCCGGTCTCGGCCTCTGCCTCGTCGCGGATGCGGCGGATCTCGGCGATGGCGTCCGTCGGGTCGTCGGTGCCCGCGTCGACGAGGCGTTCGAGTTCGTGGAGGCGGGCTGCCCGGGCTGGATGGCGTTCGATCGCGACGAAGACGGCCCAGGAGTGGACGAACGCGCGGAGCGGGGCGATGCTCGCTGTCTGCTGGGCGTTGGTGGTGGCTTCGAAGAGGTGCTGGGTCAGCGCGGGGAGCCTGCTGGGCGCGATCTTGGTGACGGCGGCACGGAGACCGTCCGGCGTGAGGTCGGGCATAGGGATGAGTGGCCCGTACGGACCGTCGATCTGTGCGGTCACAGCAGACTCCGGGACGCCGAGGACATCTGTGTCCGCAGGTACGCCAAGACCCCCTGACGTGTCAGGGGGTCTGTCGGCACTTCCTGCGAAGTGCCCCCGGCAGGATTCGAACCTGCGCACACGGCTCCGGAGGCCGTTGCTCTATCCCCTGAGCTACGGGGGCGACGGGAAGAACATTAGCAGGTTGGGGAGGGTGGGCGTGACGGGGTTTCGGGGAGGGGGCGGGAGGACGGGCGGGGCCCGGGGGAGGGTTCACCCCTGGCGGGGAAGAAGTGGGCAAAACGCGGACGCGTCGCGAGGGGGCGCCTACGATTCCGGGTGTGGCGGGCGCGTCCGGCCGGGTGCTCGTTGTCGACGACAACAGGGTCATCCGGCAGCTGATCAGGGTCAACCTGGAGCTGGAGGGCTTCGAGGTGGTGACCGCGGCCGATGGTGCCGAGTGCCTGGAGATCGTGCACTCGGTGCAGCCGGACGTGGTGACCCTCGACGTGGTGATGCCCCGCCTCGACGGGGTGCGGACGGCGGGCCGGCTGCGGGCGGACCCGCGGACCCGCCAGGTGGGCATCGTGATGGTCAGCGCCGGCGGCCTCCCGGAGGCGGCCGGCGGTCCGGGCGGGGTCGACGCGTATCTGGCGAAGCCGTTCGAGCCCGCGGTGCTCGTGGAGACCGTACGCAGGCTGGTCCGGCGCGGCCCGCGCCCACCCGCCCCGCCGAAGGACCCCGCCTCCCCCACGGACCCCGCCCCGCCGAAGGACCCCGAAACCGCACCCGCCCCGTGAGCCCCACCCCGTAAACCCGCTCGCCGCCCCACCCCCACCCTCGCCTACGCTCTTCCCGTGACCCCCGCCGAGCTGTCCCGCGCCGTCCTGACCACGGTGCGCCGTGCCGTCGACGCGGCCGAGCTGGCCGTGGCGGTCCCCGAGAAGGTGGTGGTGCAGCGCCCGCCCCGCCCCGGCTGCGGCGACTACGCCACGAACGTGGCACTCCAGCTCGCCGGCCCGGCCGGCCGCACCCCGCGGGAGGTCGCGGAGATCCTGCGCCGCCGCCTCACCCGCGAACCGGGCATCGCCGACGTGCAGATCGCAGGCGCCGGCTTCCTGAACATCACGCTCAGCTCCCGCGCGTACGACGTCGTGGTCCACCGGGTCCGCGAGCAGCGCGAGCGGTACGGGTACGGCGACGGCCTCGCCGACCTGCACGCCACCGTGGCCGCGGCCCCCGGCACCGTACGGGGCACGCTCGTCGCCGAAGTGGTGAACGGCCTGCTGCGGGCCGCGGGCGCCCACCCCGGCACCCCGCCCGAGCCCCTGGACGTGGCCGAACCGCCCACCGACGGCACGCCCGCCCCCCTCACGTACGCCGCCCTCCAAACCCTCCTCGGCCCCGACGCCACCCGCTGGGCCCTGCTCCGCCCGCCCGCCGAGGACCCCCCGCGCCTGGACGCCGCCGCCCGCGCCGCCCTGCTCGCCCAGACCGAGGCCAACCCGCTCTTCCGCGTCCGCTACGCCCACGCCCGCACCCGCGCCCTCCTCCGCAACGCCCGCGACCTGGGCATGCCGTCCGACGGCCCGGCCCCGTACGACGACCCGTACGGCGAAGCGGACCCGTGTACGGTCGAAGGAAGCGGTACGAGCGGCACCTTCGTCGACGGCGACGGGTCCGCGACAGCGCCACCGGGCCCGCCCGGCCTGCCGCACCACCCCGCGGAGACCGAACTCCTCGGCCTGATCGCCGACTTCCCCCGCGTGGTGGAGAGCGCCGCCCGCCGCCGCGGCCCCGACCGGGTCGCCCGGCACCTGGAACGCCTCGCCGACGCGTTCGCCCGGTTCCACGACGAGTGCCCGGTCCTGCCGAAGGGCGACGAGAAACCCTCGGCCGTCCACGCGGCCCGGCTCCGCCTCACCGACGCGGCGGGGATCGTGCTCGCGGACGGCCTGCGCCTGCTCGGCATCAGCGCCCCCGACCGCATCTGACTCCACCGCACCTGACCCCACCGGATCTGACCCCCGGCGGCCGGACCCACCCGGACCAGAGCCCACCCGAGCCGGACCCCACCCGAGCCGGACCCCACCCCACCAGAACAACCGCCCGGGCCCTGCCCCGCCCGGACCACGACCGCCCCGAGGAAGCCCCAAGTGAGCCGTTCCGCACACCCCGCCGGCCCCCGCCACGCCGATGTCCTGCCCGAAGGGCACTACGCCGGCCCGCCCGCCGACCTCAACGCCCTCGACCCGCGGATCTGGTCGCGCACCGTCACCCGCAACGGCGACGGCGCCGCGGAGATCGCCGGCCTGGACGTACGCGACCTCGCCGCCGAGTTCGGCACCCCCGCCTACTTCCTGGACGAGGCCGACTTCCGGGCCCGCTGCCGCGCCTGGCGCGCCGCCTTCGGGCACGAGGCCGACGTGTTCTACGCCGGGAAGGCGTTCCTGTCCCGCGCGGTGGTGCGGTGGCTGTACGAGGAGGGCATGAACCTCGACGTCTGCTCGGGCACCGAACTGGCGGTCGCCCTGGACGCCGGGATGCCCGCCGAGCGGATCGCGCTGCACGGCAACAACAAGAGCGCCGCCGAGATCGAGCGGGCGGTGCGCGAGGGCGTCGGCCGGATCGTGCTGGACTCCTTCCAGGAGATCGCCCGGGTCGCCGCCGAGGCCACCCGGCAGGGCCGCCGGCAGCGGGTGCAGATCCGGGTGACCGTCGGCGTCGAGGCGCACACCCACGAGTTCATCGCCACCGCGCACGAGGACCAGAAGTTCGGCATCGGCCTGGCCGACGGGCAGGCCGCCGAGGCCGTCCGCCGGGTGCTCCAGCTCGACAGCCTGGAGCTGGCCGGCATCCACAGCCACATCGGCTCGCAGATCTTCGACATGGCCGGGTTCGAGGTCGCCGCCCGCCGGGTGGTCTCGCTGCTCGCCGAGGTGCGCGACGAGCACGGCGTGGAACTGCCCGAGATCGACCTCGGCGGGGGCCTGGGCATCGCCTACACCCCGGAGGACGACCCGCGCGAGCCGCACGAGATCGCGAAGGCGCTCGGCGAGATCGTCGCCCGCGAGTGCGACGCGGCGCGGCTGACCCCGCCGCGGCTGTCCGTCGAGCCCGGGCGGGCGATCGTGGGCCCGACCGCCTTCACGCTGTACGAGGTGGGCACCGTCAAGCCGCTCGACGGCCTGCGGACGTACGTCAGTGTCGACGGCGGCATGTCCGACAACATCCGTACCGCGCTGTACGACGCCGAGTACAGCGTGGCGCTGGTCTCGAGGGCCAGCGACGCCGAGCCGATGCTGTCGCGGGTGGTCGGCAAGCACTGCGAGAGCGGCGACATCGTGGTCAAGGACGCGTTCCTGCCGGCCGACCTCGCGCCGGGGGACCTGCTGGCGGTGCCCGCGACGGGCGCGTACTGCCGGGCGATGGCCAGCAACTACAACCACGCGCTGCGGCCGCCGGTGGTCGCGGTCGCCGACGGCGAGGCCCGGGTGATCGTGCGGCGCGAGACGGAGGAGGACCTGCTCGCGCTCGACGTGGGCTGAGGCCCGCTTCCGCCGGTGGGCGGCGCCGCTTCCGGGACCGTTCACCGGCGGAGGGTTGCGCGTGCGGTTCGGCGCGCTCCCCGAATTCGTCCGGCTCCGCCCGCGCGGGGGCGGAAGATCTCATGGGGCGTACGGCGGGTCTCGCGATCCGGACAGGGCGTGGTTTCTCCCGTTCGGTGCGTGAGACTGGTCCTTTCAACGAGGTGCGGGCGCCCTCCGCACCCCGCGTGAGCGGGCCGGCGGGGGCGGGGTCCGGCCCCGTTCGACGAGCCAGACACGTGTGACGAGAGACGAGGTCGGATGATGCGTACGCGTCCGCTGAAGGTGGCGCTGCTGGGGTGCGGTGTGGTCGGCTCCGAGGTCACGCGCATCATCACGACGCAGGCGGACGACCTCGCCGCGCGGATCGGGGCGCCGATCGAGCTGGCCGGGATCGCCGTCCGCCGCCCGAACAAGGTGCGCGCCGGGGTGCCCGCCGAGCTGCTGACCACCGACGCCACCGCGCTGGTCAAGCGCGGCGACATCGACGTGGTGGTGGAGGTGATCGGCGGCATCGAGCCGGTCCGCACCCTGATCACCACCGCGTTCGAGCACGGCGCCTCGGTGGTGTCGGCGAACAAGGCGCTGCTGGCCGCCGACGGCGCGAACCTGCACGCCAAGGCCGTCGAGCACGGCGTCGACCTGTACTACGAGGCCGCGGTGGCCGGGGCGATCCCGTTGATCCGGCCGCTGCGCGAGTCGCTGGCGGGGGACCGGGTCAACCGGGTGCTGGGCATCGTCAACGGCACCACCAACTTCATCCTCGACAAGATGGACTCCACCGGCGCCGGCTACAGCGAGGCGCTGGACGAGGCCACCGCGCTCGGCTACGCGGAGGCCGACCCGACCGCCGACGTGGAGGGCTTCGACGCCGCCGCGAAGGCGGCGATCCTGGCCGGGATCGCCTTCCACACCCGCGTCACCATCGACGACGTGCACCGCGAGGGCCTGACCGAGGTGACCGCCGCCGACATCGCCTCCGCGCGCAAGATGGGCTGCACGGTCAAGATGCTCGCGATCTGCGAGCGCAGCGCCGACGGCCGCTCGGTCACCGCCCGGGTGCACCCGGCGATGATCCCGCTCAGCCACCCCCTCGCCTCGGTCCGCGAGGCGTACAACGCCGTCTTCGTCGAGGCGGAGGCGGCCGGCCGGCTGATGTTCTACGGGCCCGGCGCGGGCGGCGCTCCCACCGCCTCCGCCGTCCTCGGCGACCTGGTGACGGCCTGCCGCAACAAGCTCGCGGCTACCATCGGAGCAGGCGAGTCCGCGTACACGCGGCTGCCGGTCAGCCCCATGGGCGATGTGGTCACCCGTTACCACATCAGCCTCGACGTGGCGGACAAACCGGGTGTCCTGGCTCAGGTCGCGACGGTGTTCGCCCGGCACGAAGTGTCCATCGGCACGGTGCGGCAGCAGGGCAGGAACCAAGGCAGCGGCGACGACGCCGCCGTCGAGCAGAGCAGTGGCGGGCAGCGCGCGGGCGGCGAGGCTTCGCTCGTCGTCGTCACCCACCGCGCGACCGACGCCGCGCTGTCGGCGACCGTCGCGGCTCTGCGGGAACTCGACACCGTACGCGGCGTGGCCAGCATCATGCGCGTTGAAGGGGAGTAGCACCGTTATGAACGTCAAGGTCGAGCAGCGCCGAATGTCCGGCACCCACCAGTGGCGGGGCATCATCGAGGAGTACCGCGACCGCCTGCCGGTGGGCGCGGACACGCCGGTGGTCTCGCTGCTGGAGGGCGGCACGCCGCTGGTGCCGGCCCAGGTGCTGTCCGAGCGCACCGGGTGCGACGTCCGGCTCAAGGTCGAGGGGGCCAACCCCACCGGGTCCTTCAAGGACCGCGGCATGACCATGGCGATCACCAAGGCGAAGGAGGCCGGCGCCCAGGCGGTCATCTGCGCCTCCACCGGCAACACCTCGGCGTCGGCAGCGGCGTACGCGGTCCGCGCCGGCATGGTCTGCGCGGTGCTGGTGCCGCAGGGCAAGATCGCGCTGGGCAAGATGGGCCAGGCGCTGGTGCACGGCAGCCGCATCCTCCAGGTCGACGGCAACTTCGACGACTGCCTGGACCTGGCCCGCGGCCTGAGCGAGAAGTACCCGGTCGCCCTGGTCAACTCGGTGAACCCGGTGCGGATCGAGGGGCAGAAGACCGCCGCGTTCGAGATCGTGGACGCGCTCGGCGACGCGCCCGACATCCACGTGCTGCCGGTGGGCAACGCGGGCAACATCACCGCGTACTGGAAGGGGTACCGCGAGTACGCCGCCGACGGCCTGGCCACCCGCACTCCGCGGATGTGGGGCTTCCAGGCGGCCGGCTCGGCGCCGATCGTCAACGGCGCGCCGGTGCGCGAGCCGCAGACCATCGCCACCGCCATCCGGATCGGCAACCCGGCGTCCTGGCAGTTCGCCGAGGCCGCCCGCGACGAGTCCGGCGGGCTCATCGAAGCGGTGACCGACCGTCAGATCCTGTCCGCCTACCGGCTGCTGGCCGGCCGCGAGGGCGTCTTCGTGGAGCCCGCCTCCGCCGCCTCCGTCGCCGGGCTGCTCAAGGCCGCCGACGAGGGGCGCGTCGACCCCGGCCAGCGCATCGTCTGCACGGTCACCGGCAACGGGCTCAAGGACCCGGACTGGGCCGTCGCCGGCGCCCCGCAGCCCATCACGGTCCCCGTCGACGCGGACGCCGCCGCCACGCAACTCGGCCTGGCCTGAACCCCTTGCGGAGGAGCGCGGGGAGCCGTGTGCTCCCCGCGCCCTTCCCGCGCACCCCTTTTCCCAGCAGTCACCCCCGTAAGGGGCGCACGCCGCCGCGGCGACACGCATCACGCGCGGTCCGTGCGCCCTATGTCGCGGGGGAACCTTGTTTCGATAGGCTTACCCCAGCGGCGCAATCGCGCCCGGTTCCGGCTGATGCCGCCGCATCGCCATTTCCCGCCTTGCCGCCTGGCAACGGAGCCACGCCCGCAGGGCGTACGCACCAAGGAGATTCGTCGAACGATGGCCGGTCCTGCGTTCCGCGCCGCCGCAGTAAGAGTGCGCGTCCCCGCGACCAGCGCGAACCTCGGCCCTGGCTTCGACGCGTTCGGCCTGGCCCTGGGGCTGTACGACGACGTGGTGGTCCGCGTAGCCGACTCCGGTCTGCACGTGGACATCGCCGGTGAGGGCGCGGACACCCTGGCCCGCGACGAGAAGCACCTGGTCGTGCGCAGCCTGCGCACCGCCTTCGACCTGCTCGGCGGCCAGCCGCGCGGCCTGGAGGTGGTGTGTGCCAACCGCATCCCGCACGGCCGCGGCCTGGGCTCCTCGTCGGCCGCGATCTGCGCGGGCATCATGGCCGCCCGCGCGGTGACGATAGGCGGCCCGGCGGGGCTCGGCGACACCGCCCTGCTGGAGCTGGCCACCGAGATCGAAGGGCACCCCGACAACGTGGCGGCGTGCCTGATGGGCGGCTTCACGCTGGCCTGGACCGAGAACGGGGCCGCGCGGGCGGTCCGGATGGAGCCGGCCGCGTCGCTGGTCCCGGTGGTCTTCGTGCCGGCGGTGCCGGTGCTCACCGAGACCGCGCGCGGGCTGCTGCCCCGTACCGTGCCGCACGTGGACGCCGCGGCGAACGCGGGCCGGGCCGCGCTGCTGGTCGAGGCGCTGACCAGGCGCCCCGAGCTGCTGCTGCCGGCCACCGAGGACCGGCTGCACCAGGAGTACCGGGGCCCGGCGATGCCGGAGACCCTGGCGCTGGTGAACCGTCTGCGGGCCGATGGCGTCCCTGCTGTCGTGTCGGGTGCCGGGCCGACCGTACTGGCCCTGACCGACGAGGGGGCCGCGGACAAGGTGTCCCGGCTCGCCGGGGACGGCTGGGCGGCCAACCGCCTGGCGTTGGACGCCGCCGGGGCGAGTGTCCTGCCGCTCGCAGGTGGGCAGTGACACGATTGCCGGTCGAAGAGAGGGGGAATATCTGTTGGACCGGGTAGTGTTAACCTCAAGCCAGCATTCGCCGCCCTTTGGGCGCGATGGGCTGTGTCCCCGCAGTGGGACCGCACTTCTTCCGGGAGCCTCCCACCCCGTATAGGCAGCCAGTCCGGGTCGGCCGGACAGCCTCTGCGGGACGTGCCGAGCACGCTCCGGATTCGGTACGAGTTCTCTCCGTGCCGAGAGCATTCATGTATTTCTGCCGTCATCAGGCAGACCACCGCCCCGGGTCGAAGCAGCGGGAACGCGAAGACCCGGACAGCACGACCGGTCGCCGAGCCAGACAGGCCGACGCCCGCTCCAGGGAAGGACCCTTCGTGAGCGACACCACCGATCTGATGGGCGTGCGCGCAGACAACACTGTCGCCGCGTCCGAAGCCGACGCGCCTGCCTCCGGTGCTGCCACGGCCGCCCGGCGCCGTCGGTCCGGGACCGGCCTGGAGGGCATGGTCCTGGCCGAACTCCAGCAGGTCGCCGCAGGTCTCGGCATCAAGGGCACCGCGCGGATGCGCAAGGGCCAGCTCATCGAGACGATCAAGGAGCGCCAGGCCGGCGGCGGCGCCGCGGCCGACAAGGCGGCCCCCGCGGCCGGCGCGCCGGCCGAGAAGCCCAAGCGCCGCGCCACCTCGCGCGCCCGCCTGGAGCAGGCGGACAAGGCCGCCGAGGCCCCGGCGGCCGCCGCACCGGCCGCGAAGGAGCCGGAGAAGGCCAAGCAGCAGCAGATCGAGATCCCCGGCCAGCCGGCCGGTGAGAAGGCGAAGGCCGCCGCCGCGGCCGGCGAGAAGGCGCAGGGGGCGCAGGCGGCACCGGCCGACAGCGGCGCCGACAAGGCCGCCGAGGCCGCCGCCGACACCGCCGAGGGCCGGGAGGCCAAGGGCGGCGACGCCAGGCACCAGGGCGGCGCGGACGACCGCCAGGACCGCCAGCGCGGCCCGCGGGACCGCCGTGAGCGGCAGCGCGACCGCCAGCGCAACCGCGGCGAGGACGGCGGCGAGGGCCAGCAGGGCGGCGGCCAGAGCCGCCGGGAGCGCCAGCAGGGCGGCGGCGGCCAGCAGCACCAGGGCGGCGGCCAGCACCAGCAGGGCCAGCAGGAGGACGACGAGTTCGGCGAGGGCCGCGGCCGGCGTCGGGGCCGCTACCGCGACCGCCGCGGCCGCGGCCGGGGCCGGGACGAGTTCGGTGCCGGTGAGCCGCAGGTCGCCGAGGACGACGTGCTGATCCCCGTCGCGGGCATCCTCGACATCCTCGACAACTACGCGTTCATCCGCACCTCCGGCTACCTGCCGGGGCCGAACGACGTGTACGTCTCGCTCGCCCAGGTCCGCAAGAACGGCCTGCGCAAGGGCGACCACGTCACCGGCGCGGTGCGCCAGCCCAAGGACGGCGAGCGGCGCGAGAAGTTCAACGCGCTGGTCCGCCTGGACTCCGCGAACGGCATGGGCGCCGACTCCGGCCGCGGCCGTCCGGAGTTCAACAAGCTCACCCCGCTGTACCCGCAGGACCGGCTCCGGCTGGAGACCGACCCGGGCGTGCTGACCACCCGGATCATCGACCTGGTCTCGCCGATCGGCAAGGGCCAGCGCGGTCTGATCGTCGCCCCGCCCAAGACCGGCAAGACGATGATCATGCAGGCGATCGCCAACGCGATCACCACCAACAACCCCGAGTGCCACCTGATGGTCGTCCTCGTCGACGAGCGGCCCGAAGAGGTCACCGACATGCAGCGCTCGGTGAAGGGCGAGGTCATCTCCTCGACCTTCGACCGGCCCGCCGAGGACCACACCACCGTCGCCGAGCTCGCCATCGAGCGCGCCAAGCGCCTGGTGGAGCTGGGCCACGACGTGGTGGTGCTGCTCGACTCCATCACCCGCCTGGGCCGCGCCTACAACCTGGCCGCGCCCGCCTCCGGCCGCATCCTGTCCGGCGGTGTCGACTCGACCGCGCTCTACCCGCCGAAGCGCTTCTTCGGCGCCGCGCGCAACATCGAGGACGGCGGCTCGCTGACCATCCTGGCCACCGCGCTGGTCGAGACCGGCTCGCGGATGGACGAGGTGATCTTCGAGGAGTTCAAGGGCACCGGCAACATGGAGCTCAAGCTCGACCGGAAGCTCGCCGACAAGCGCATCTTCCCCGCGGTGGACGTCGACCCGTCCGGCACCCGCAAGGAGGAGATCCTCCTGGACCGCGAGGAGTTGGCGATCGTCTGGAAGCTGCGCCGGGTGCTGCACGCGCTCGACTCGCAGCAGGCGATCGAGCTGCTGCTGGACAAGATGAAGCAGACCAAGTCCAACGCCGAGTTCCTGATGCAGATCGCCAAGACCACCCCTGGCCAGAACAACGACTGACCGTCGCCGGCGGCGCATGGCGCCGTAATCGGCCGAACCGCCCGCGTAACCCCGTTGACCTGGGGATACGCGGGCGGTCCTGCGTTGTGCCGGTGGAGTGGCCCGCCGCTCGGATGGCGGCACCCGGCCCCGGGGGCGCACGATGGAAGGTCCGGGGGACCGGCTCGTCGAGGACGCAGGAAGCCGAGGTGCTGCCCATGCCGGACGCACAGCAGCCGCGGACCGGCTCCAGCCCCAGTGGGGCCGGAGAGGGCCGCAGGCGCCGCCGGCGGGCCCTGCACGCGACCGCGTGGGCCGTGTCCGGGGTGGTGGTGCTGGGCGCGGGCGGCGCCGGCTACCTCTACCACCGGTTCAACGCCAACATCCACAGCGTGGACATCGACGGCGCGCTGGGCACCCACCGCCCGGCCAAGCTCGGCAACGGCTCGATGGACATCCTGGTGCTCGGCTCGGACTCCCGCTCCGGCGCGAACCGCGTGTACGGCCACGACAGCGGCACCGCCCGCTCGGACACCGCGATGGTCGTGCACCTGGCCAAGGGCCACCGCACGGCGAGCGTGGTGAGCATCCCGCGCGACACCCTCGTCGACCGCCCCGCGTGCACCGGCGCCAAGGGCGCCGCCGAGCCCGCCCAGCAGCAGGTCATGTTCAACAGCGCCTACGAGACCGGCGGCCCCGCCTGCGCGGTCAAGACCGTCGAGCAGCTCACCGGGCTGCGGATGGACCACTACATCGAGGTCGACTTCACCGGCTTCAAGAACCTCGTCAACGCGCTGGGCGGGGTGCCGCTGACCACCACGAAGGCCATCCACGACGACAAGAGCCACCTGAGCCTGGCGGCCGGCTCCCACACCCTCGACGGCGACCAGGCGCTCGGCCTGGTCCGCACCCGGCACGGCGTCGCCGACGGCAGCGACCTGGGCCGTATCCAGCTCCAGCAGGCGTTTATCAAGGCGCTGATCCACCGGGTCGGCGGCCTGGGGCTGTTCACCAACCCGGAGAAGCTGTTCTCCGTCGCCGACACCGCCACCAAGGCGGTCACCACCGACACCGGCCTGGGCTCGGTGAACAAGCTGATGGGGCTCGCCCAGAGCGTGCAGCACCTGCGACCGGACCATGTGCACATGGTGACGCTGCCGGTCCGCTACGACCCCGCCGACCACAACCGGGTCGAGCCGATCCAGGCCCAGGCCGCGCGGGTGTGGGCCGCGCTGCGCGCCGACAAGCCGATCCCCTCCGACGCCACCAAGGGCTCGGTCGCCGAGCGGGAGAAGGCCGGCAAGGTGGTCGGCACCTCCTCGTCCGCACCCCGCTGACCTGGGCGGACATCCCGGGAATGATTCGGGCCCGGAGCTGGTTTTGGTAGCTGCGCCTAGTCCTGGCAGACTGGTCCGCTGGTCCCGGTTCACGCTCACGCAAACCCGCAGGAGCGACCCGGCGCCCTCCCGAACCTAGGAGCACCCGTGAAGCGCGAGATCCACCCCGAGTACGTAGAGACCCAGGTCACCTGCACCTGCGGCGCCTCTTTCACCACCCGCAGCACCGAGACCAGCGGCCAGATCCGTGCGGACGTGTGCTCCGAGTGCCACCCGTTCTACACGGGCAAGCAGAAGATCCTCGACACCGGCGGCCGCGTGGCCCGCTTCGAGGCCCGCTTCGGCAAGAACGCCGGGTCCGCCAAGAAGTAGCGGCCCGACCAGCGCCGGTCTCCGGTCGCCCCGCCCAGGGCGACCGGACCGGCGCTTTGTCGTCCTGCCCCGCGTCCGAAGCCGGCGGCGCCGCGTCCCAGGCGCCCCGGTCCCAGGCAGTACCTACTCCTCCAGGAAGCCATGATGTTCGAGGCGGTCGAGGAACTGATCGGCGAACATGCCGACCTCGAAAAGCAGCTTGCCGACCCCGCGGTCCACACCGACCAGGCCAACGCCCGCCGCCTCAACAAGCGGTACGCGGAACTCACCCCCATCATCGCCACCTACCGCTCCTGGCGGCAGGCCGGCGAGGACGCCGAGACCGCCCGCGAACTGGCCGCGGAAGAACCGGAGTTCGCCGCCGAGGTCAAGGAGCTGGACAAGCAGCGCGAGGAGCTGACCGACCGGCTGCGGCTGCTGCTGGTGCCGCGCGACCCCAGCGACGACAAGGACGTCATCCTGGAGGTCAAGGCCGGCGAGGGCGGCGAGGAGTCCGCGCTGTTCGCCGGCGACCTGCTGCGGATGTACCTGCGGTACGCCGAGCGGGTCGGCTGGAAGACCGAGATCCTCGACGCCAACGCCTCCGACCTCGGTGGCTACAAGGACGTCCAGGTCGCCGTGAAGGCCAAGAGCACCCATGAGCCCGGCCAGGGCGTCTGGGCCCGCCTGAAGTACGAAGGCGGGGTGCACCGCGTGCAGCGCGTGCCCGCCACCGAGTCGCAGGGCCGTATCCACACCTCCGCCGCCGGCGTGCTGGTCACCCCGGAGGCCGAGGAGGTCGAGGTCGAGATCGGCCCCAACGACCTGCGGATCGACGTCTACCGCTCCTCCGGCCCCGGCGGCCAGTCGGTCAACACCACCGACTCCGCGGTCCGCATCACCCACCTCCCCACCGGCCTGGTGGTCTCCTGCCAGAACGAGAAGAGCCAGCTGCAGAACAAGGAGTCGGCGATGCGCATCCTGCGCTCCCGGCTGCTGGCCGCCGCCCAGGAGGAGGCCGAGCGCGAGGCGTCCGACGCCCGCCGCAGCCAGGTCCGCACCGTCGACCGCTCCGAGCGCATCCGGACGTACAACTTCCCGGAGAACCGGATCTCCGACCACCGCGTCGGCTTCAAGGCGTACAACCTGGACCAGGTGCTCGACGGCGACCTCGACGCGATGATCCAGGCGTGTGTCGACGCCGACTCCGCCGCGAAGCTGGCCGCCGCCGGCGACGGCAGCTGAGAAGGGGCCCCACGTGAACCTGCTGCTCGCCGAGGTGGCCCAGGCCGCCCAGCGCCTGGCCGACGCGGGCGTGCCCTCGCCCCGCTTCGACGCCGAGGAACTGGCCGCCTACGTACACGGCATCAAGCGCGGCGAGCTGCACACCGTGGCCGACGCCGACTTCGACGCGCGCTACTGGGAGGCTGTCGCCCGCCGCGAGGCCCGCGAACCGCTCCAGCACATCACCGGCCGCGCCTTCTTCCGCTACCTGGAACTCCAGGTCGGGCCCGGGGTGTTCGTGCCCCGCCCGGAGACGGAGTCGGTGGTCGGCTGGGCGATAGACGCCGTCCGGGCCATGGACGTCGCCGAGCCGCTCATCGTCGATCTGTGCACCGGCTCCGGCGCGATCGCCCTCGCACTGGCCCAGGAGGTGCCCCGCTCCCGGGTGCACGCGGTGGAGCTGTCCGAACAGGCCCTGGAGTGGGCCCGCAAGAACGTCGCCGGCAGCAAGGTCGACCTGCGGCACGGCGACGCGCTGGCCGCGTTCCCCGAACTCAACGGCCAGGTCGACCTGGTGATCTCCAACCCGCCCTACATCCCGCTCACCGAGTGGGAGTACGTCGCCCCCGAGGCCCGCGACCACGACCCCGAACTCGCCCTGTTCTCCGGCGAGGACGGCCTGGACACCATCCGCGGCATCGAACGCGCCGCCCACCGCCTGCTGCGGCCCGGCGGCGTGGTCGTCGTCGAGCACGCCGACTCCCAGGGCGGCCAGGTGCCGTGGATCTTCAAGGAGGACGCCGGCTGGGCGGACGCGGCCGACCACCCGGACCTGAACAACCGGCCGCGCTTCACCACGGCCCGCAAGGCGATGCCCTGATGACCCGGGCCCTGCCTCGGCAGGACGACAGACCACTACGCAGGGAGACAAAGATGGCACGGCGATACGACTGCGCGGACGCGACCGACCGGGTCACGGGGCTGCGCGAGGCCACCTCGGCGGTCAAGCGCGGCGAACTCGTGGTGCTGCCGACCGACACCGTCTACGGCATCGGCGCCGACGCCTTCGACAAGGACGCCGTCGGCGACCTGCTGGAGGCCAAGGGCCGCGGCCGCAGCATGCCCTCCCCGGTCCTGGTCGCCTCCCCGAACACCCTGCACGGCATCGTCACCGACTTCTCCGAGCAGGCCTGGGAACTCGTCGACGCCTTCTGGCCGGGCGCCCTGACCCTCGTCACCAGGCACCAGCCGTCGCTCCAGTGGGACCTGGGCGAGACCCGCGGCACCGTCGCCGTCCGCATGCCCCTGCACCCGGTCGCCATCGAACTGCTCACCGAGACCGGCCCGATGGCCGTCTCCAGCGCCAACCTCAGCGGCATGCCCTCCCCGCAGGACTGCGACGCCGCCCAGGGCATGCTCGGCGACTCCGTGGCCGTCTACCTCGACGCCGGCCCGACGCCCGCCGCCGTGCCCTCCTCGATCGTCGACGTCACCGGCAAGGTCCCGGTGCTGCTGCGGGCGGGCGCGATCAGCGCCGAGGAACTGCGCAAGGTCGCCCCCGACCTCCAGGAGCGCCGTTGACCGCGCCCAACGGGCGTGCCATACGAGGACTCACCGCTTCACCGACCGCGATCGGGGGAGCCGGCCTCCCCGTCCACGCCCCCCACGACGTGCTGCGCGTACTGCACGTGTGCACCGGCAACGTCTGCCGCTCCCCGATGGCCGAGCGGCTGATGCGGCACGGCCTCGCCCAGCGGCTGGGCGCCGACGCGGACGCCATCCTGGTGGAGTCCGCCGGCACCTGGGGCCACGAAGGCGCCCCGATGGAGCTGCACGCCGCGGCCGTCCTCGCCGAACACGGCGCGGACACCGCGGACTTCACCGGCCGTGAACTGCTCGACGACCATGTCATCGACGCCGACCTGGTGCTCACCGCCACCCGCGACCACCGCGCCCAGGTCATCTCGATGGGCCACGCGGCGGGCCTGCGCACCTTCACGCTCAAGGAGTTCACCCGGCTGGTGCGGGCGATAGACCCGGCCACCCTGCCCGACGGCAGCGTCACCGAGCGGGCCCGTGCGCTGGTGCGTGCCGCGGCCGCGCTGCGCGGCTGGCTGCTGGCGCCCAGCCCGGACGCCGACGAGGTCCACGACCCGTACGGCGCCCCGATCACGTACTTCCGCAGCATCGGCGACGAGATCCAGGACGCCCTGGACCCGGTCGTGACCGCGCTCACCGGGATTCCGGCCCGGGTCTGAGCCCGCGGCCGCACGCCCCGCCGCCCGGCCGCGGGAGACGCCCGCACGCCCCTTCACGGGCGGCCCGGCGGCCGTGACCTGACCGCCGCCGTGCTGCGTCCTGAACGTGATCTTGGTCGCTCCGCGGCGGCCCCGCGCGCCCGCCGCCGCCGGGCGCATTGCGCGCACCCGCCGCCGACCTGCGGTTTCGGCGGCCGCCATGGCGAGCGCGACTTTGTTACCTGCCCGCTACCGGTGCCCGGGAACCCTCCGGGCCCCCTGTGAGTCTGGGTAGGTGTTCGCGGTCCCGGCCCGGCCACCACTAGGGTGTGACGCTGTGAAGATCCCCCGGACGTGTGCGCGTGCCCGCCGCACCCCCGAATACGTCGGAGGCTGCCTGTGCGCGAGTACCTGCTGACCCTGTGCGTCTCCGCGGCCGTCACCTATCTGCTGACCGGCCCGGTGCGGAAGTTCGCGATCGCGGCGGGCGCGATGCCCCCGATCCGCGACCGGGACGTGCACAAGGAGCCGATTCCGCGGCTGGGCGGTATCGCGATGTTCGGCGGGCTGTGCGCGGGGCTGCTGGTCGCCGCCCACCTCAACAACCTCTCCGCGGTCTTCAAACTCTCCAGCGAGCCGCGGGCACTGCTCTCCGGCGCCGGACTGATCTGGCTGCTGGGCGTGCTCGACGACAAGTGGGGCGTGGACGCGCTGATCAAGCTCGGCGTGCAGATGATCGCCGCGGGCGTGATGGTCTTCCAGGGCCTGGCCATCCTGTGGCTGCCGGTGCCGGGCTTCGGCACCATCATCTTCACCCCGGTCCAGTCCACGCTGCTCACCGTCGCGCTGGTGGTGATCACCATCAACGCGGTCAACTTCGTCGACGGCCTCGACGGCCTCGCGTCCGGCATGGTGTGCATCGCCTCGATCGCGTTCTTCATGTACGCCTACCGCATGTGGTACGGCTACGGCATCGAGCAGGCCGCGCCCGCGACGCTCTTCTCGGCGATCCTGATCGGCATGTGCCTGGGCTTCCTGCCGCACAACATCCACCCGGCGCGGATCTTCATGGGCGACTCCGGGTCGATGCTGATCGGCCTGGTGCTGGCCTCGGGCGCGATCTCGATCACCGGCCAGGTCGACCCGGACGCCATCACCGACTTCACCGGGTCCACCCGGCAGACCGTGCACTTCATGGTGCCGGTCTACATGCCGCTGCTGCTGCCGCTGACGATGATCGCGATCCCGGCCGCGGACCTGGTGCTCGCGGTGGTGCGCCGGACCTGGCGCGGCCAGTCCCCGTTCGCCGCCGACCGCGGTCACCTGCACCACCGGCTGCTGGAGTTGGGGCACACCCACAGCCGCGCGGTGCTGATCATGTACTTCTGGGCGGCGCTGTTCGCCTTCTCCGCGGTGGCGTTCTCGGTCAGCTCCTCCAGCCTGTGGATCGTGCTGGTGATCGTGGCGCTCAGCGGGATCGGCCTGGTGGTGCTGCTGCTGCCGGCCTTCCGGCCGCACGCGCCGCGCTGGGCGGAGTCCGTGGTGCCGCCGCGCTACCGCCGCCGGCGCCGCCGGCTGGCGGCCGCCGCGGCCGCGGCCGAGCGGGAGATGAACGGCCCGGACCGGCCGGCGCTGCACGGCTCGACCGCGGTCGGCGACCGGCCGCGCATGCCGGAGCGCTCCACCGCCGCACAGGCCGGGACCGCCAACTCCGCGCCCAGCCCCGCGCCGACCGCGAACAGCGGCCGGTGAAACGGCGGCGAGGTCGTGAGCGTCCGACCGCGGACAGTGAAAAGGCCTTTTCCGAGTGGGGGACAACTCCGGTAAATGGGGCGGCGTGTCGCTACCTCCTGCGTGTGACAGGCAGCACATCTTCATGGTAAAGACCGCATCAAAAACTTTGTGATAGCGTTCACGAAAGCAGGGACACGCCGAAAGACCTCGAGAGACACGGTCTTCCGGCGAGAGGCACACCCGCGCTTCCTTTCCGCCTCGCCCTCGCTCGTCTCCGACGACACCCGCTCGCCCCAACTCCCGCCGGAGGAGCCGCCCCATGCAGCCCAACGACGCCCGGATTCTCCGGGGCTCCGCCCTCGTGGCCGGGCCCGTCGGAGTGGTCGCCACCGTGGTCAGTGCCCTCGTCGCAGGCGAGAAGGGCCTGGTCGGCGGTGTGGTGGCAGTCGCCGTCGTGGCGGTCTTCTTCGCGGCCGGCTCCTGGGCGCTGATGCGGATCACCGAGAACCGGCCGCAGGTGGCGATGTCCGCGGGCATGCTGGTCTACGCCGTGCAGATCCTGCTGATCGGCGTCTTCATCGTCGTCTTCAAGGACACCAGCGCCTTCAACGGCCGCGCCTTCGGCCTGACCCTGCTGGTCACCGCGCTCGCCTGGGTGGGCGGCCAGATCAAGCAGACGCTCACCAGCCGGATGCTCTACGTCGATCCCGAACCCTCGGTCCCCGCCGCCCGGAAGCAGGAGGCGGACGCGGTCGGGACGGGGTCGCGCGATGCTACGTAAGGGGAGGGTAAGGGGCCTTCATCCAGGTCTGCTATCGTCCGGAGTCGCATCCGGACGTGAGGGCCCCTCGCACATGCAGAGGGTCAAGCCCCCGCGCCCTGCGGTGTATTCGGAACCGGAACCGCATCGGCGGCACGGACGACGGATGCCCGCGACGCGATGCGGGCTCTCAGCGGACCGGGCGGGCTTCGCCACGCCCTACCCGCAGTGCCGAACAGCGGCCCCACCAGCCGCGCTGACACACAAGGTTGCCGTTACTTATGCGTCACGACGAAGGAGTCACGGGTGAGTGCCCACACGCTGCTCGCTGAAGCTGGATGCCATATCCAGCACGGTTGCGCATTCCCCGCTCCGGGCCTCAACTCGTTCGACTTCAAGCCGATCTTCAGCATCGGCAGCTTCGACTTCACCAAGCCGATGCTGCTCGCGATCATCTGCATGCTGCTGGTGGTGGGCTTCTTCTGGGCTGCGTTCCGCAAGCCGAAGCTCGTACCGGGGAAGCTCCAGCTGGTCGGTGAGATCGGCTACACGTTCGTGGCCCGCAGCATCGCCCGCGAAGTGATCGGCAAGAAGGGCGACAAGTACGTCCCCTTCCTCACGTCGATCTTCTTCTTCGTGTGGCTCATGAACATCATGTCGATCATCCCGGTCGCGCAGTTCCCCGCCACCTCGCGGTTCGCGTTCCCGGTGGGCCTGGCCGCCCTGGTGTTCATCACCTACATGTACCTGACGTTCAAGAACAACGGTTTCCGCGGCGGCATCAAGAACCTGGTCTGGATCGACGGCCTGCCCTGGCCGCTGGTGCCGCTCATCGTGGTGCTGGAGTTCTTCTCCAACGTCATCCTCCGGCCGTTCACCCTCGCGGTGCGGCTGTGGGCCAACATGTTCGCCGGCCACATGCTGATCGTGATGTTCAGCGTGGCGAGCTGGTACCTGCTGACGCCGTCGCTGTTCACGGCGGTGTCCGGAGCGTCCTTCATCATCGCGCTCCTGATGACCACGCTCGAGGTGCTGATCCAGTTCCTCCAAGCGTACATCTTCACGCTGCTCGCCTCGATCTACATCCAGGGAGCGCTCGAAGAGGGTCACTGACCCGCGCCACGAGCCCCTCCACCGAAACTTCCGCTGGGAAGCCCCCCAACGGACCGCATCACAAAGGAAGACAGGGAAATGTCTGCCGAGCTCGTTAACCTCGCCGCCGCCACCACCGCCGGCCGCCTGGGCGCGGTCGCCTACGGCCTCGCCGCCATCGGCCCGGGCGTGGGCATCGGTCTGGTCTTCGGCCACTCGATCGAGGCCATGGCCCGCCAGCCCGAGGCCATGCCGGTCATCCGCACCAACATGTTCCTCGGCTTCGCGCTCTGCGAGGTCCTCGCACTGCTCGGCCTGGTCGTCCCCTTCATCTTCCAGAAGTGACCTGGGCTCCCGACCAGTAGCCACTCGACGAAAGGTTCAGACATGTTCACCTTCCTTGCGGAGGAGGGGCAGCAGAACCCGCTGATCCCGGACACCGCGGAACTGATCGTCGGCCTGCTCTGCTTCTTCATCGTCTTCGGCATCCTCGGGAAGAAGCTGCTGCCGAACATCCAGAAGACCCTGGCCGAGCGGCACGACGCGATCGAGGGTGGCCTGGAGCGGGCGGAGAAGGCCCAGGCCGACGCCAATCGCACGCTCGAGGAGTACAAGGCCCAGCTCGCCGAGGCCCGCCACGAGGCGGCCCGGATCACCGAGCAGGCCCGCGAGCAGGGCGCGCAGATCATCGCGGAGATGCGCGAGGAAGGCTCGCGGCAGCGCGACGCCATCATCGCGGCCGGTCACGCCCAGATCGAGGCGGACCGCCGCCAGGTGACGGTCAGCCTCCGGCAGGAGGTCGGCAAGATCGCGACCGACCTGGCCGGCCGGGTGGTCGGCGAGTCCCTGGAGGACTCCGCCCGCCAGTCCCGCGTGGTCGACCGCTTCCTGGACAGCCTTGAGCAGAGCGCGGCCGACAACGGCGCAGAGGCCGGGGCGGCACGATGAACGCCGGAACGACGAGCCGGCGAGTGAGCGTGCTGCCGGCCCGCGCGCTGCGGAGTGCGGAGTGCGAACGAGCCGGGGAGTGTGACCGATGAACGGCGCGAGCCGCGAAGCGCTGGCCGCCGCACGCGAGCGACTGGACGCGTTGACCGACAGCACGTCGGTCGACCCGGCCGCGCTCGCCGGCGAACTGGCCGCGGTCACCACGCTGCTCGACCGCGAGAGCGGGCTGCGCCGCGCGCTGACCGACCCGGCCCAGACCGGTGAGGCCAAGGCGGGCCTGGTCCGCCGGCTGCTCGGCACCCAGCTCGGCGGTGAAGCGCTCGACCTGGTGGCCGGCATGGTCAGGTCCCGCTGGTCGCGCTCGCGCGACCTGGTGGACGCCCTGGAGGAGCTGGCCGACAGCGCCGACCTGATCGCCGCCCAGCGCGGTGGCGCGCTGGACGACGTCGAGGACGAGCTCTTCCGGTTCGGCCGGATCGCCGCGGGCAGCCCCGAGCTGCGCGCCGCGCTGTCCGACCGCGCCGCCGGCCCGGAGGCCAAGGGCACGCTGCTGAGCACCCTGCTCGGCGGCCGCGCCAACCCGGTCACGGAACGGCTGGTCGTACGACTGGTCACCGCGCCGCGAGGACGTAGCCTGGAGGGCGGGATCGAATCCCTGTCCAAGCTGGCAGCGGCCCGCCGGGGCCGGACGGTGGCGGAAGTGGTCTCGGCCGTTCCGCTCAGTGACCGGCAGAAGCAGCGGCTCGCAGACGCGCTGTCCCGGATCTACGGCCGCCCGGTGCACCTGAACCTGGACGTGGACCCCTCGGTCCTCGGCGGGGTGCGGGTCCGCGTCGGCGACGAGGTCATCAACGGCTCCATCGCGGACCGGCTCGACGAAGCCGCCCGCCGCATGGCCGGCTGACAGCCACCAACGCAACAAGCATGAAGGCGGCCCTAGTTGGGCCGTGAGGAATACAGGGCCCAACAAGGAGAGCAGGGAACCCAGATGGCGGAGCTCACGATCCGGCCGGAGGAGATCCGGGACGCGCTGGATACTTTCGTCCAGTCGTACCAGCCGGACGCCGCCTCGCGCGAGGAGGTCGGCACGGTCAGCGTTGCCGGTGACGGCATCGCGAAGGTCGAGGGTCTGCCCTCGGCCATGGCGAACGAGTTGCTGAAGTTCGAGGACGGCACCCTCGGCCTCGCCCTCAACCTCGAGGAGCGCGAGATCGGTGCGATCATCCTCGGCGAGTTCGACGGCATCGAGGAGGGCCAGCCGGTGCAGCGCACCGGCGAGGTGCTCTCCGTCGCAGTCGGTGAGGGCTACCTCGGCCGGGTCGTGGACCCGCTGGGCAACCCGATCGACGGCCTCGGCGAGATCGAGACCGAGGGCCGCCGCGCCCTCGAGCTCCAGGCGCCGACCGTCATGCAGCGCAAGTCGGTGCACGAGCCGATGCAGACCGGCCTCAAGGCCGTCGACGCGATGACCCCGATCGGCCGCGGCCAGCGCCAGCTGATCATCGGCGACCGGCAGACCGGCAAGACCGCGCTGACCATCGACACGATCATCAACCAGCGCGACAACTGGCGCTCGGGCGACCCGAAGAAGCAGGTCCGCTGCATCTACGTCGCCATCGGCCAGAAGGGCTCCACCATCGCCGGCGTGCGCGCCGCGCTGGAGGAGGCCGGCGCGCTGGAGTACACCACGATCGTCGCCGCCCCGGCGTCCGACCCGGCCGGCTTCAAGTACCTCGCCCCGTACACCGGCTCGGCCATCGGCCAGCACTGGATGTACCAGGGCAAGCACGTCCTGATCGTCTTCGACGACCTGTCGAAGCAGGCCGACGCCTACCGCGCGGTCTCCCTGCTGCTGCGCCGCCCGCCGGGCCGCGAGGCGTACCCGGGCGACGTGTTCTACCTGCACTCCCGCCTGCTGGAGCGCTGCGCCAAGCTCTCCGACGACCTCGGCGCCGGCTCCATGACCGGTCTGCCGATCGTGGAGACCAAGGCCAACGACGTGTCGGCGTTCATCCCGACCAACGTCATCTCCATCACCGACGGCCAGTGCTTCCTGGAGTCCGACCTCTTCAACGCCGGCCAGCGGCCCGCGCTGAACGTCGGTATCTCGGTCTCCCGCGTCGGCGGCTCCGCGCAGATCAAGGCGATGAAGCAGGTCTCCGGCCGGCTCAAGCTCGACCTCGCGCAGTTCCGCGAGCTGGAGGCGTTCGCCGCCTTCGGTTCCGACCTCGACGCGGCCTCCAAGGCCCAGCTCGAGCGCGGCCAGCGGATGATGGAACTGGTCAAGCAGGGCCAGTACGCGCCCTTCCCGATCGAGGACCAGGTCGTGTCGATCTGGGCCGGCACCACCGGCAAGCTCGACGACGTACCGGTGGAGGACATCCGCCGGTTCGAGCGCGAGCTGCTGGACTACCTGCACCGCGAGCACAAGTCGCTGCTGACCGCGATCGTCGAGACCGGCAAGCTGCCGGACGAGACCGTGGAGACGCTGACCGACGCGGTGGCCGCCTTCAAGAAGCAGTTCGAGACGTCCTCGGGCACGCTGCTGGTCGAGGGCTGATCGCATGGGCGCACAGATTCGGGTCTACAAGCGCCGGATCAGGTCCGTCTCCGCCACCAAGAAGATCACCAAGGCGATGGAGATGATCGCGGCCTCGCGGATCATCAAGGCCCAGCGCCAGGTGGCGGCCTCGTCCCCGTACGCGGACGAGCTGACCCGCGCGGTGACCGCGGTCGCGACCGGCTCCAACACCAAGCACCCGCTGACCACCGAGGCGGAGCACCCGACCCGGGCCGCGGTACTGGTCGTGACCAGTGACCGCGGTCTGGCCGGCGGGTACTCCTCCAACGCGATCAAGGCCGCGGAGCGCCTCGGCGAGCAGCTGAGCGCCCAGGGCAAGTCGGTGGAGTCCTATGTCATCGGGCGCAAGGCGGTGGCGTACTACAGCTTCCGTGAGCGCCCGGTCGTGGAGTCCTGGACCGGCTTCTCCGACAGCCCGCAGTACTCCGACGCCAAGGCCGTCGCGGCGCCCCTGATCGAGGCGCTGCTGACGGACACGGCCGAGGGCGGGGTGGACGAGCTGCACATCGTCTTCACCGAGTTCGTCTCGATGATGACGCAGAACCCGGTGGCCAAGCGGCTGCTGCCGCTGACCCTCGACGACGCGGCGGGCTCCGCCGCGGCCGGCGAGGACGGCGACGACGTGCAGCACAAGAAGGGCGAGGCCCTGCCGCTGTTCGAGTTCGAGCCGTCCGCGGAAGGCGTGCTGGACGCGCTGCTGCCGCGGTACGTCGAGAGCCGGATCTACAACGCGCTGCTCCAGGCCGCCGCTTCCGAGCACGCGGCCCGCCGCCGGGCGATGAAGTCCGCGACCGACAACGCGGAAGACCTCATCAAGTCGCTCACGCGGCTTGCCAACGCGGCCCGACAGGCCGACATCACCCAGGAAATCAGCGAGATCGTCGGTGGCGCGAGCGCCCTCGCCGACGCTAGCGCGGGGAGTGACTGACCACATGACCACCACTGTTGAAACCACCACGGCCACCGGGCGCGTGGCGCGGGTCATCGGCCCGGTCGTCGACGTGGAGTTCCCCGTCGACGCCATGCCGGAGATCTACAACGCGCTGCACGTCGACGTGATCGACCCGGCCGCGGACGGCGCCACCAAGACGCTGACCCTCGAGGTCGCGCAGCACCTGGGCGACGGCCTGGTCCGCGCCATCTCCATGCAGCCCACCGACGGCCTGGTCCGCCAGGCCCCGGTGACCAACACCGGCGACGGCATCACCGTGCCGGTCGGCGACGTCACCAAGGGCCGCGTCTTCAACACCCTCGGCCAGATCCTCAACGAGCCGGAGGCCGAGTCCGAGGTCACCGAGCGCTGGGCGATCCACCGCAAGGCGCCGAAGTTCGACGACCTCGAGTCGAAGACCGAGATGTTCGAGACCGGCCTGAAGGTCGTCGACCTGCTCACCCCGTACGTCAAGGGCGGCAAGATCGGCCTGTTCGGCGGCGCGGGCGTCGGCAAGACCGTGCTCATCCAGGAAATGATCATGCGTGTGGCCAAGCTGCACGAGGGCGTTTCCGTCTTCGCCGGCGTCGGCGAGCGCACCCGTGAGGGCAACGACCTGATCGAGGAGATGGCCGAGTCCGGCGTGCTCCCGCAGACCGCCCTCGTCTTCGGCCAGATGGACGAGCCGCCGGGCACCCGGCTGCGCGTCGCCCTGGCCGGCCTGACCATGGCGGAGTACTTCCGCGATGTGCAGAACCAGGACGTGCTGTTCTTCATCGACAACATCTTCCGGTTCACCCAGGCCGGTTCCGAGGTCTCCACGCTGCTCGGCCGGATGCCCTCCGCGGTGGGCTACCAGCCGAACCTCGCCGACGAGATGGGTCTGCTCCAGGAGCGGATCACCTCGACCCGCGGCCACTCGATCACCTCGATGCAGGCGATCTACGTCCCCGCGGACGACCTGACCGACCCGGCCCCGGCCACGACCTTCGCGCACCTCGACGCGACGACCGTGCTCTCCCGGCCGATCTCGGAGAAGGGCATCTACCCCGCGGTGGACCCGCTGGACTCCACCTCGCGCATCCTGGACCCGCGCTACATCACGCAGGAGCACTACGAGTGCGCCTCCCGCGTCAAGGGAATCCTGCAGAAGTACAAGGACCTCCAGGACATCATCTCCATCCTCGGCATCGACGAGCTGGGCGAGGAGGACAAGCTCACCGTCTTCCGGGCCCGCCGGATCGAGCGCTTCCTGTCGCAGAACACCCACGCGGCGAAGCAGTTCACCGGTGTGGACGGCTCGGACGTGTCCCTGGACGAGTCGATCACGGCGTTCAACGCGATCGCCGACGGTGAGTTCGACCACTTCCCGGAGCAGGCGTTCTTCATGTGCGGTGGCCTGGACGACCTCAAGGCCAACGCCAAGAAGCTCGGCGTGAGCTGACGCCTCGCACCACCTGGGCCGCCAGGCCCACGCGGCCGGGGGGCGGTCCGCGGGACTCCGTACGGGGTCCCCGGACCGGCCTTCCGGTCGCACCCCTTATTCTGTGTCCTACGCATCCTCCGCAGACGGTGGGTGCCAACCCGAGGAGCCGTCTTGGCCGATCTTCACGTCGAGCTGGTCGCCGCGGACCGCAACGTCTGGTCCGGCGAGGCCAACCTGGTCGTCGCCCGTACCAAGTCGGGTGACATCGGCATCATGGCCAACCACGAGCCGGTGCTCGGGGTGCTCCAGTCCGGTCCGATCACCATCAGGACCAGTGAGGGCGGCACCGTCGTCGCCGCCGTGCACGGCGGGTTCATCTCGTTCGCGGACAACAAGCTCTCCGTCCTCGCGGAGATCGCCGAACTCGCCGAGGAGATCGACGTCGACCGGGCCGAGCGGGCGCTCCAGCGCTCGAAGTCCGAGTCCGACGCCGCGGCCGAGCGGCGGGCGGAGGTGCGGCTCGCCGCCGCGGCGGGCGCACACTGAAGGACGTAGTCCCGCACGGCGTACCCCGAGTACGACGGCAGCAGGACCCACACAGCAGCACCCACACGCAGGACCACGCAGGACCCGGCAGGACCCACGGTGCCGCGGAACGCCCGCAAGGGCGGGCCGCGGCACCGCACGCAGCAAGGGCGGCAACCATGGTGAGGCGAGGAGGTCGATGGACGTGATCCTCGCTTTCGAAGTGGGTGGCGCCGTCCTGGTGGCAGCGCTGCTCGGCCTCTTCCTCTTCGGCCTGCGCCGCCGCCTCATCCAGCGTCCCGGCGGCACCTTCGACTGCTCGCTGCGCACGGTTCCGACCGGCGAGGGCGACTCCGCGGCCGGCAAGGGCTGGGTCTACGGGGTGGCCCGCTACAGCGGTGACCGGGTCGAGTGGTTCCGGGTCTTCTCGTACGCGGTGCGGCCGCGCCGGGTGCTGGAGCGGCCCGCGATCGAGGTCACCGGCCGCCGCGAGCCGCAGGGCTCCGAGGAACTGGCGCTGCTGTCCGACGCGGTGGTGCTGTGCTGCGTGCACCGCGGCACCGCCCTGGAGCTGGCGATGAGCGACGACGCGCTGACCGGCTTCCTCGCCTGGCTGGAGGCGGCCCCGCCCGGCCAGCGGGTCAACGTCGCCTGACGGTTTTCCCCGCTCCCGTCCGCCGTCCCCTCAGCGGTCGCCGCCCGGCACCCACAGCACGTCGCCGCGCGCGACGTTGGCGGTCCTGGCGAGGATGAACAGCAGGTCCGAGAGCCGGTTGAGATAGGTCGCGGTGAGCGGGTTCATCGTGTCGCCGTACTCCGCCAGCGCCGCCCACGTGGAGCGCTCCGCGCGGCGGACCACGGTGGTGGCCTGGTGCAGCAGCGCCGCGCCGGGGGTGCCGCCGGGCAGGATGAAGCTGCGCAGCTTGTCGAGGCCCGCGAGGAAGCGGTCGCAGTCGGCCTCCAGCCGGTCCACGTAGGGCTGCTCCACCCGCAGCGGCGGGTACTTCGGGTCCGGCACCACCGGGGTGGCCAGGTCCGCGCCCACGTCGAAGAGCTCGTTCTGGACCCGCGTCACGACGGCGGCCACCGGCTCGGCCAGGTCGCCGAGCGCGAGCGCCACGCCGAGCACCGCGTTGGCCTCGTTGGCGTCGGCGTACGCGCCGATCCTGGTGTCGGTCTTGGCGGTGCGGCTCATGTCGCCGAGCGCCGTGCTGCCGTCGTCGCCGGTACGGGTGTAGATACGGGTGAGGTTGACCATGCCGACGAGCGTAGGGCCTGCCGCGGGCGGCCGCCCACGGTGCCGCGCCCGCGCCCGCGGCGGCGTCGCAGTGGCGTCCCGGGACGTCAACTGTGCGACCAAGGACACAGGGTGACGCGGCCGACATGGTGCTGCGGCGGGTGCTGAAGGGGCGTTAGGGTCCGGCCAGATACCCCAACGGAGAGGTGTGTGCCGTGCCGAAGAAGCTCGCCGTCGTCGGAGCAGGACTGATGGGCGCCGGTATCGCGCAGGTGTCCGCGCAGGCGGGCTACGAGGTGGTGCTGCGCGACGTGACCGACGAGGCGCTGGCCCGCGGCCGGAGCGCGATCGCCGCGTCCTACGAGAAGTTCGTGGCGAAGGGCCGGCTGGCCGCGGACGACGCCGAGGCGGCGCTCGCCCGGATCACCACGACTACCGACCTCGACGCGGCCGCCGACGCGGACTTCGTGGTGGAGGCCGCGTTCGAGGACGTCGACGTCAAGCGGGACGTCTTCCGCACCCTGGACCGGCTGGTCGGCGAGGACACGGTGCTCGCCTCCAACACCTCCGCGATCCCGATCACGAAGATCGCCGCGGCCACGCAGCACCCCGAACGCGTCGTCGGCACGCACTTCTTCTCGCCGGTGCCGCTCATGGGGCTGTGCGAACTGGTCCGCGGCCACAAGACCAGCGACGAGACGCTCGCCCGGGCCCGGGAGTTCGCCGAGGGCGTCGGCAAGACCTGCATCGTGGTCAACCGCGACGTGGCGGGCTTTGTCACCACCCGGCTGATCGCCGCGCTGGTGGTGGAGGCGGTCAGGCTGCACGAGTCCGGGGTCGCCTCCGCGGAGGACATCGACATCGCGTGCAAGCTCGGCTTCGGCCACGCCATGGGCCCACTCGCCACCGCCGACCTGACCGGCGTGGACATCCTGCTGCACGCCTTCGACACCGTCTACACCGAGTCCAAGGACGAGAAGTTCGCCCCGCCGGAGTCGATGCGGCGGATGGTGGACGCGGGTGATCTGGGCCGCAAGAGCGGGCAAGGGTTCTACACGCACTAACGGAATTCACTCGGAGGAGTGAATTCGGTATCGGTTCGCTCACAGCTGGCAACTTCTGTATGCAACGGACCGTCAGTTGTGTGAGGACTGACGGACCGACGCGTTCGCGCCGCGCGCAGGGCGTCGTCCGACCACCGCACGGGGAGAGTGACTATGCACATCAGGGGCGACCACGCCGAGCTGGTCGTCGGGGGGCGCCTCGACGTGCGCAGCGCCGCGGACGCCCGTACCGCCCTGCACACCGCGCTCGACGCGGGGCAGGGCGACCTGGTGCTGGACCTCACCGAACTCGACTCGTGGGACGCGACCGGCCTCGGCGTGATCATGGGCGCCCACCGCCGGGCCGGTCGCGGTGGCCGCCGGCTGGTGCTGCGCGGGGTGCCCCCGCAGATGCAGCGGCTGCTGGTCGCCACCCGGCTGCACCGGATTCTCGCGATCGAGGCGGAGAAGTAGGGCGGCCGGGAGCCGAGCAGGCAGGGGTCGAGCGGCCGGCATCGGCCGGGCAAAGCGGACAAACGGCGCCGTTCCCCGGTTTTCCGCCGGTACCCCCCGGGAGTTCCCCGCTTTTCCCCGGTGGGGCACCCCGGCACTTCAACGGCGGTGTGCGAACCTTTAGAGTTTGCGCATCGATGGCCAGGAGGCGTGCCACCGCGCACGCCGCAGAGGGGAAACCGGGCGGCGGTCCGTATGCGCGGACCCGCGGCAGCCCGTGGCGGCCCCCGCCCGTGACGCACCTTGGGGGCGTACGACATGGATGACACCGAGCGCTTCGAGCCCGTCGAGGGCCCGGACGGCGACGGCGCACACGGCTCCGCGCCGCGGCCCCACGGCCCCGGCTCCGCTGCCGGTCAGCGGCCCGCCGGGGCGTTCGACGCGTTCGCCGCCGGTGCGCCGCGACCGCTCGGCCGGTCCGACCGGCGCCGCCCCGAGGCGCGGCCCCACGGCGGGAACGGTTCTGACAGCCCCGACGGCTTCGCCGGTTCCGGTGCCCTCGCCGGGACGGGGGCCGTCCCGCAGGCACCGGTCGACGAGGCGGACGACGGCCTCGGGCTCGCCGCCGGTGCGGGTGCCGTCGCGCGGCTGGAGGGCGCCGCGAGCTTCGACGCGTTCGGCAATCGCCGCCCCACCCCGGACCGCACCGACGGCCAGGAGCCGAGCGGCGCGGCCGACACGAGTAGTGCGGCCGGCTCGGATGGAGCGGTCGGCTCGGGTGGCGCGGTCGGCGCGGCCGACGCCGATACGGCGGTCGGGCCGGTGGTCGGGGTCGGGCCGGTGGTCGGCGTCGGCTCGGGCGGGGACTTCGGTGCCGTGGCGCCGTACGCCCCCGAGGGGCAGGGCGACCCCGGCACGGGCCTCGTCCCCTTCGGCGGGGACGTGAGCGGGCCGGGCGGACTGGCACCCGCGGACCGCGACCTGAGCGGCGCCGCGCACAGCTCCGGCAGCTCCGACCCGTCGGACGATTTCGACGCTTTCGGCACGTCCGACGCCTTCGGCCGCTCCGCGCGCCAGGGCGGCAGCTTCGACGGGTTCGCCGCCGGCGCGGTCAGCGGCAGCGGCGGGTCCGACGACCGGCTGCCCGCGCTGCGCCCGAGCAGTACCCCCTCGCTGTTCGACGCGACCGCGCCCGTACCGCGCACGACCCGGCCCGCCCGGGACCCGCTCGCGCCCGACATGGTCGGCAGCAGTGGCCCGAGCAGCAAGGTCGAGCGGGTGGTGGCCGCGGACTACCTGCTCACCATCAACCACGTGGACGGCACCGAGGTCGTCGCCTGCCCGCCGGAGGAGGCGCGGGTGCCGGTGCGCCGCGGCAAGGCCGAGCTGGGCGCGCGCACCGCCGGCGCCCGGCCCACCCCGCCGCCCGGCCCGCCCGGCCCCGAACTGCCGCTGCTGGAGCGCGACGAGGAGCGGGAGCGGGTGATCCGGCTGCTGGCCCGCGGCCGCTCCATACGCGTCACCGGCTCGTCCGGAGCCGGCCGCACCGCCCTGCTGGAGTCCGTGGCCAACGCCTGCGGCGACCTCGCGCCCGACGGCGTGCTGTGGCTGTCCGGCTACCACCGCACCGTCGGCGACGTCCTCCAGGACCTGTACAGCGTCGTCTACGCCGGGGACGGCTACCGGCCCGGCCGCGCCGAACTGCCCGGGCTGCTGCGCGAGGTCGGCGCCGTGGTCGTCGTGGACGACCTGGAGTTCGGCGGCGCCGCGCTGGAGGAACTGCTCGCCGCGGCCCCCGAGTGCGCCTTCCTGACCGCCGCCACGCCCGACGTGCCCGCACCCGCCGCCGAGTCCGGGGTCGAGGAGGTCCTCCTCGCCGGGCTCAGCCGCGCCGCCAGCCTCGACCTGCTGCACCTGGCCGCCGGACGGCCGCTGGCCGACGACGAGGTGGCGTGGGCGGCCGACCTGTGGTTCGAGTCCGAGGGGCTGCCGCTGCGCTTCGTGCAGGCGGGCGCGCTGCTGCGGCAGCGCGACGCGCTGCGGACGGCCGTGGAGGAGCCCGAGGCGGGGGAGTGGGACGACTCGGTCTGGCGGAAGGGCGCGCCCGCGGCCGACCCGTCCGCGGCGGGCGCGCGGCCCGCGCGGGTCCCGCTGCCCTCGCTCGCGCAGAGCGCCGCCCCCGCGGACCTGCTGGCGTCGCGGCTGAGCGAGGCCGCCCGGGAGGCGCTGGCCTTCGCGGTCGCGCTCGACGGCGAGTGCCCGCACCCCTCGCACCTGCCCGCGCTGGTCGGCGACACCCACGGGGACGCGGCGCTCGGCGAGTTGACGTCCGTGGGGCTCGCGGTGCCGGTCGCCGCGCACTTCCGGCTGGCGGCCGGGGTCGTGGCGCAGCTCGCCCCGAGCCTGTCGGTCGACGGTGAGCTGTCCGACGTCCAGGCGCACACCGCGGCGCTGCACTACGCCTGGTGGACCGGGCACCCCTCGGTCACCCCCGAGCGGGCCACCGCCGAGTCCGAGGCGATCCTCGCGGCGATGACGGCCTGCCGTGACGGCGGGCACGCGAGCGCCGCGGTGCTGCTGGCCCGTACGGTCGCGCCCGCGTTCGCCGCCGCGCTGCACTGGGGCGCCTGGGAACGGGCGCTGCGGGTCGGCCAGGAGGCCGCGCGGCTGTCGGGCGAGGTCGCCGAGGAGGCGTACTTCCTGCACGAACTGGGCGTCCTCGCGCTGTGCGGCGGCAACCTCCAGCGGGCCCGCGCCGACCTGGAGGCGTCCATCGCGCTGCGCTCGGCGCTGGCCGACCGGCAGGGCACGGTCGTCGGCCGCCGTACGCTCGCGCTCGTCACCGACCTGATCGGCGCCGAGGACGCGACGGAGGTGCTGGCCCCGGTGGCCGTGCCGCAGCCGGCCGCCGACGGGACGCTCACGCTGCCCGAACTGGCGCCGCCCGCGCCGCCGGTGCTGATCAGCAGGCCCGCGCCCGCCGCGGTCCCCGCCGCCGCCCCGGCCGGGCCGGGAGTGCGCAAGCTCGCGGCGGCCGGGTCCCGCCGCAATCTCGTGGCCGCGGGCACCGGGGTCCTGATCGCCGCCGTGGTCGGCACGATCGTCACCCTCGGCGCCACCTCGGGCAGCGGCGACAGCCACCCGGACAACCAGGTCAAGCCGATCGAGTCCGTCCAGGAGGACCCGCCGCAGTCCTCGGAGCCCGCTCAGGACACGACGACGGCCGCGCCCTCCACCACGGCCTCCAGCGCCTCCCCGTCGCCCTCCACCACGTCCACCACTGCCGCGGGCACCACCAGCCCCACGGCCGAACCCCCCACCACCCCGCCGACCACCACCAGCCCCACCCATGCGGGGAGCGGCAGCAGCGGCGGGGGCGGCGGCGGTGGCGGTGGCGGCAAGCCAACCAGGACGCCTTCCACGTCGCCGTCGACATCGGCGTCCCCGTCCGGAAGCCCTTCCTCGTCTCCCACCACGACGACGCAGTCGCCGACCGACAGCCCTCCGGGGACCGACTCCCAGAGCGCCAGTGTGAGTGCTTCCGTCACAGCTCCTGACACGCCCTCGGCCACCACCGATTCCCCCGCCCCGTAGGCGAGCAAGCGTACGCACGGTTCCAAAAGGGGCGCGTGGGGGCGCCGCCCAGGCGAAGCTCTGGGGGAGAACGGAGCGACCAGCCCATCACCGGCGGACGGTCCGGGAACCGACAGGACGGGGCAGCCCGAGCGGTCCCGCACCCCCACCCTCACATCAGAACAGGCGGAGCTTGTCGTCCTGGATGCCGCGCAGGGCGTCGTAGTCCAGCACGACGCAGTCGATCCCGCGGTCGGTCGCGAGCACCCTCGCCTGCGGCTTGATCTCCTGCGCGGCGAACACGCCCTTCACGGGCGCGATCCGGGTGTCGCGGTTGAGCAGTTCGAGGTAGCGCGTGAGCTGCTCCACCCCGTCGATCTCCCCGCGCCGCTTGATCTCGATCGCCACGGTGGCGCCGGCGCCGTCCCGGCAGAGGATGTCCACCGGGCCGATGGGCGTGGGGTACTCGCGGCGGATCAGGCTCCAGCCGGCGCCGAGCACCTCCATCCGGTCCGCCAGCAACTCCTGCAAGTGCGCCTCGACGCCGTCCTTGATGAGCCCCGGGTCGACCCCCAACTCGTGCGACGAGTCGTGCAGGATCTCCTCGATCGTGATGATCAGCTGCTCGCCGGCCTTGTTGGTGACCGTCCACACCCCGTCGTCGCCCTCCTTGAGCGAGCAGGGCGGGGACATCCAGTTGAGCGGCTTGTAGGCGCGGTCGTCCGCGTGCACGGAGAGGCTGCCGTCGGCTTTGATGAGCAACAGCCGTGTGGCGGACGGGAGATGGGCGGACAGCCGGCCGGCGTAGTCCACGGAGCAGCGGGCGATCACGAGGCGCATGGTGCGCAACGCTATCCGACCCCGGCCCCGCCCGGAAAATTGGCCGGTTGTGGGTGCCGCCGCCTGGTGCGGCCGCGCAGGTGACGCCTACGGTTGACGTGCCGGGGCCGACCCGCACAGCTTGGGCGGCCTCCGGGCAACATGTCCTCCCGCACGGCGGTTACGGCCGTGCGCGGTGCCCGCAGACCCCCGTCCCGCCGGACGCGTGGTCACGAGAGGAGTACCCATGTCGCTCGACGTCTCACCGGCCCTTCTCGAACAGGCCGAGCGAGGCGAGGTCGACGAGCGAGAGTTCGTCGACTGCGTCCGGACGTCCCTCCCTTACGCGTGGGAGATGATCAGCTCGCTGGTGGCGCAACTGAAGGTCGACGGTGGGGAGTTCGCCGACAATCAGGTGCCGCCGCCGAGTGAGAAGGAGCGCGGCCAGCTGCTGCGTGCGCTGGCCAGTGACGCGATACGCGGCGCGCTCCAGCGGCACTTCGGGGTGCGGCTGGCCTTCCAGAACTGCCACCGGGTGGCGGTCTTCCCGCTGGACCCGGCGGTGGAGCGCAGCCACGCCGAGTTCACCTCGCTGCGGTCGCAGGTGCTCAACCAGTCGCCGGAGCTGCGGGACTGCTGAGGCGTCCGCCGCGCCGCCCGCGCCGGCCGACCCGTTCGCGGGGCCGGGCGGCGGGCGGTCCCGCGCCGGGGCGAGGCGCCGGGCCGCGGCCGGTGCACCGCCGGTGGGGCAGGTCGGCGGTGTACGCTCCGTCGTTGATCGGCAGCCACCCGTAACCGATCAACGGTGCCGCGCACAACCAGGCGTGCGGCGGTGCGGGGCGGTCCACACCGGATCAGGACAGTTCCGGGAGCACCTCGCCGCCCAGCCGGGCGATGTTCTCCATGGTGGCGGCGAGGTCCCCGGAGCCCTCGGCGAGCAGTGCGAAGCGGGTGATGCCGGTGCGTTCCGCGGTGGCGGCGAGCCGGTCGGCGCAGAGCCGGGGCGGGCCCACCGGGTGCAGGTCGCAGAGGAGTTCGGTGTAGCCGTGCGGGTCGCGCATCCGGCGGGGGCTGCCGTCGTAGGTGCGGTGCGCGGCCAGGCCCTCGCGGAGCCAGCCGGGCATTGCCTTGGCCAGCGTCTCCACGGCGTCCGCGCGGCTGTCGGCGACCTGCACCACGCCCGCGGAGACATGGCCGGCGGCCGAGACCGCCTCGGGCGGGTGCCCGGCCTCGCGGGCGGACTGCTGCCACATCGCGACCATCGCGGCCTTGTCGTCGTCGCCGCAGTGCATGCCCAGCAGCATCGGCAGGCAGCGGCGGGCGGCCTCGCGCACGGTCCCGGGGGAGGTGCAGGCCACGACCACCGGGGGGCCCGGCTGCCCGTCGAGTTCGTCCGGCCGCGGCACCACGGCCACTTCGGGGAAGGCGTAGCGGGTGCCGCGGGCCCCGACGGCCGGTTCGCGCAGCCAGCGCATCAGCAGATCGAGTGATTCCGGGAAGCCGGTCTCGAAGGCGTCCAGCCCGGCGCCGAAGACCTCCAGGTCCACCCAGGGGCCGCCGCGGCCGACACCGAGGGTGAAGCGGCCGCCGGAGGCGAGGTGCAGCAGCGCGGCCTGCTCGCCGAGGGCGACGGGGTGCACGTTGGGCAGCACGCTCACCGCGGTGCCGACCCCGATCCGGGAGGTGCGGCCGAGCATCAGCCCGGCCAGGGTGACCGCCGACGGGCAGACCCCGTACGGCACGAAGTGGTGTTCGGCGAGCCACACCGCGTCCAGTCCGGCGGCCTCCGCCGCGTCGGCCGTGGATATCGCCCGGCCCAGCGCCTCGCCCTGTCCCTGACCGGGGAACTGGGCCGCGAGGACGAACGTCCCGATCCGCATCACGCACCCCCTTTTCCCCGTCCAACGCCTGGCACGTGCCAAAGGCACGGCCTGGTGCGGGAGTTTTCATGATTTTCGGCAGCGTGTGGGGTGTTCGGCCGGTCCTTGTGCGTACGCGTAACCTGGTGGGAACGGTCCGTCCCCTCCGGCGGCTCGGACCGGTCCGCTGTCGAGCCAGTGCAGCCCGGGTTCCGGCCGGGCAGAGCGCGAGGTGTCCCGTGTCGCCGCGACGTAACCGCCCCTACCAGCGGGAGTCCGCCCAGCAGTGGGAACCCGGCCTGGGCAGTGGCCGGACCGAGCAGTGGCAGGGCGAGGAGTGGGTGGTGCGGCCGATCGCCGGCAGCGCCTCGGCGAAGCACTACCGCTGCCCCGGCTGCGACCAGGAGATCCCGCCCGGCGTCGGCCATGTGGTGGCCTGGCGCGAGTACAACGGCGTGGACGACCGCCGGCACTGGCACCGCGCCTGCTGGAACGCGCGGGACCGCCGCACCAGCAAGGTGCAGCGGTCCCGTAACGCGCCGCGCTACTGAGCCGTCGGCCCGCCTCGGCCCGAAGGAGCCCCGGGGCAGGTCCCGGGCGGACCGGACCGGCCTCAGGCGTCGCGGTTCTTGAGCACCGCGTAGCCGCCGATGAGCACCGCCACCACCCACAGCGCCATGATGAGGATGCCGCCCCACGGGCCGTACGAGGTGTGGTCGCCGTCGCCCGGCACCACCTGCATGATCTTCTGCCCGGCCTGGTCGGGGAAGTAGCGGGCCACCGACTTGACCTTCGGCACCGCGCTCAGGATCGGCGAGACCAGGAAGAAGAACGGCATCAGGATGCCCAGGCCCAGCATCGGGCTGCGCAGCATGGCCGCGGCGCCGACGCAGAACAGCACGATCAGCGTCATGTACAGGCCGGCGCCGAAGACCGCGCGCAGCACTCCGTGGTCGCTGATCGAGGCGCTGTGCGAGCCGAGCAGCGCCTGCCCGACGAAGAACGTCAGGAAGCTGGTCACCATGCCGACGACCAGGGCGAGCACACCGGCGACCGCGACCTTCGAGGCGTAGAAGTGGCCGCGCTGCGGCACCGCGGCGAGCGAGGTGCGGATCATGCCGGTGCTGTACTCGCTGGACATCACCAGCACCCCGAAGACGATCAGCGCGAGCTGGCCGAGGGTCATGCCGAAGAAGCTGGTGTTCGTGGGGTCGAAGGTGGCCCGGTCCGACATGGACATCGAGCTCCACTGGCTGTTGAAGACCGCGCTGATGATCGCGCCCAGCGCGAGGGTGACCAGGAAGGCCAGCGCGAGGGTCCACACGGTGGAGCGCACCGAACGGATCTTGGTCCACTCGGACTGGAGGACCGCGGAGGTGGAAGCCATGTCAGCGACCCTTCTTCTTGCCCTGGTCACGCCACTGCGCGCCCCACTCCGGGGCGCCTGGAGGTGCCGGTGGTGCCTGCGGAGGCGCCTGCGGCGGCGCCGCCTGCCCGCCCTGCCCGGGCGCCTGCCACCCCTGCCCCTGCGGTGCGCCCTGGCCGGGCGCGTACGGGGACTGGCCGTACGGGGACTGGCCGTACGGCGAGCTGCCGTAGGGCGAGCCGGAGTACGGCGGCTGGCCCGCGGGCACCCCGGGCTGCTGCCCCGGACCCGCGCCGGGCACCGGTGCCCCGGGTCCGCCGGGCGGGGGCGCGCCCACCTGCCCGTGCGCGTGGTACTCCACCGACTCCGCGGTGAGCTGCATGAAGGCTTCCTCCAACGACGCCCGCTGCGGGCTGAGTTCGTGCAGCACCAACTGGTGCTTCGCCGCGAGCTCGCCGAGCGCGGCCGCGTCGCCGTCCGCGATCTCGAACGCGCCGTCGGCCGTTTCGACCGCGGTCTGCCCGCTCCTGCTCAGCAGGTCCCGCAACTGCTCCCGCTGCGGGGTGCGCAGCCGCACGTACGACCGCGAGTTCTTCTCGATGAAGTCCGACATCGAGGTGTCCGCCATCAACCGCCCGCGGCCGATGACGATCAGATGGTCCGCGGTCAGCGCCATCTCGCTCATCAGGTGGCTGGAGACGAAGACGGTGCGGCCCTGGGCGGCCAGACCCTTCATCAGGTTCCTGATCCAGTGGATGCCCTCCGGGTCCAGTCCGTTGACCGGCTCGTCGAACATCAGGATCTCCGGGTCGCCCAGCAGCGCCCCGGCGATGCCCAGCCGCTGGCCCATGCCGAGCGAGAAGCCCTTGGACCGCTTCCTGGCCACCGCGCTCAGCCCGACCGTCTCCAGCACCTCGTCCACCCGGTGCCGGGGGATGCGGTTGGACTGCGCCATGCACAGCAGGTGGTTGTACGCGGTGCGGCCGCCGTGGATGGCCTTGGCGTCCAGCAGCGCGCCGATGTACTTCAGCGGCTCGCTGAGCTGCGCGTAGTGCTTGCCGTCGATACGGACGTCGCCGCTGGTGGGGTTGTCCAGCCCGAGCATCATGCGCATCGTCGTGGACTTGCCCGCGCCGTTCGGCCCGAGGAAGCCCGTCACCACGCCGGGGCGCACGGTGAAGGTCAGATGGTCGACTGCGGTCTTGTCCCCGTACCGCTTGGTGAGCCCCTGCAACTCAATCATGCGCCCGAGGCTACTTCAGAACGCACAACCCCCGCCCGAGGAGAGGGCGGGGGTTGTGGAAAAACAGGCCGCCGACCGCTGTCGGCAGGTAGAACCGCAGGTCAGCGGGACTGCTGCGCCGGAACGCCACGGGAGACCGGCTCGTCGTCGGCGGGGGAGCCCGCCGCGGCGACCGCGGCACCCGTCAGCGTCGCCAGCATCTCGCGGACGTTGGTCAGCTGGGCGTTGATGCTGTCGCGGCGGTTGGTGAGCGCCGCCAGCTCGCGCTCGGACTCGCTGCGAATCCGGTCGGCCTTGGCGTTCGCGTCCGCGACGATGTCCTCGGACTGGCGCTGCGCGGTCTCCACCGTCTGGCGGGCCCGGCGCTCCGCGTCGGTGCGCAGCTTCTCGGCCTCCAGCCGCAGCTGCTCCGCGCGGTGCTCGATCTCCGCCAGCCGCTTCTCCGCCTTCGCCTGACGGGACGCCAGGTCCCGCTCGGACTGCTCACGGCGCTTGGCGAGGTTGGTCTCGAAGTCCGCGGCGGCCTGGGCGGCCTTCGCGCGGGTCTCCTCGAACAGCGCGTCGGCCTCCTCGCGCTTGGCGGAGGCGTCCTTCTGGGCGTCCGCGCGCAGCTGCGTCGCGTCGCCCTTGGCCTTGTCGACGATCCGCGCGCCCTCGTCCTCCGCCTTGGCCTTGCGGTCGGCGGCGAACGACTCGGCGTCGCTGCGGACCTGGGCGGCGGCCGACTCGGCCAGCTCGCGGTGCTGCTCGGCCGCGCGCCGGGCCTCCTCGCGCAGGTCCTTCGCCTCCTCCTCGGCGAGGCGGAGGATCTTCTCGACCCGGGCACCGAGGCCCGCGTAGGACGGCTCGGAGTCGGTGACCTGGGCCTGGGCGTTCTGGGTTTCGAGGTGCAGCTCCTCGATGCGCTTCTCCAGCGCGGTGATGCGGGTCAGCGCGCTGTCGCGGTCGGCGACGAGTTTGGTGATGCGGTCGTCCACCTGTCCGCGGTCGTATCCGCGACGCACGAGCTCGAAGCCGAAGGGGGAGGAAGTGTCGCTCATGGGGTTCCTGTCGATGATTCAGACCGGTGAGGTGATAGGGGGAATCCTAGGGGCCGCGGCGGCGTGTCACCGGGCCATTGCGTATTCGGTATGGAGAATGTCCGCTCAATCGAGTGGCGCCTCGTCGGCACGCTTGCCGCCGGTACGGGTGGCGGGAATGCCCGCGCCGGCCGCGACCGCGTTCTTGCCGCCCCCGCTGCCGGGTGCCTCGAACGACTCCAACGCCTCCAGCACGTCCTGGACACGGGAGATCTCCGCGTTGATGTCCTCCCGGCGGCGCACCAGGACTTCCAGCTCTCGTCTGCCCTCGGACACGATCCGCTCGGCCTCGGCACGGGCCTCGCTCCTGACCCGCTCCGCCTCGCGTTCGGCCGCGGCCTTCTTCGCCTCCGCCTCCTTGAGCAGGCCCTCGACCTTCTTCACCGCGGCGATCCGCACCTTGCTCGCCTCGGACGTCGCGGTGCTCTTGATCTCGGCGGCCTTCGCTTCCGCTTCCCCCAACTGCTCGGTCGCGGCGGCCACCAGCTTGTCGACGCGCTCCCCGACCACCTTCATGGCCTCGGCGGCCTCCTTGCGGGCCCGCTCGTGCAGCTCCTCCACCTCGGACTCCACCCGCTGCCGCAACTCGGCGGTGCGGTTACGGGTGTTGGTGGCGTCGTTGCGCGCCTCGGCCAACAGGTTATCGGCGTCGGTACGGGCCCGCTCCACCATCGCGTTGCCCTCGTTGGTGGCGTCGGCGACGATCCGCTCCGCCTCGCCGCGGGCGGCGCCCACCATCGCGTCGGCATGCTGCTCCGCCGCGGCCTGCGTCTTGACCGCCTCCGCCTGCGCCTTGCCGATCAACTCGTCGGCCTGCTCGGCGGCTTCGCTGCGCCGCTTGTTCGCCGCCTCGCGCGCCTCGTCCAGCACCCGCTGCGCCTGCGCACGCGAGTCCTCGGCGTTCTGCTCGGCGCTCGCCAGCGCCTCCCGGGCCTGGGCGCCGAGGCGTTCGGCCTCCTCCCGGGCCTTGCCGACCAGCTGGTCGGCCTGGTTCGCCGCGTCGGTGCGCATCCGGTTCGCGTCACCGCGGGCCTCCGACCGCAGCCGGTCGGCCTCCTCGATCGCCTCGCCGACGGTGCGTTCGGCCAGCGCGCGGGCCGCGTCGGCCTCCTCGTTCGCCTCCCGGCGTACCCGTGCGGCGTCCTCACCGGCGCGCTCCCGCTCGGAGTTGGCGTCGGCGTGCAGCCGGTCCGCCTCGCCCTGCGCCTCGGCCCGCAGCCGCTGCGCGGCGTGCTCCGCGGCCGACCGCAGCCCGGCGATCTCCTCCTCGGCCTCCTGCCGCAGCCCCGCGACCGAGTCGCGCACCTGCTGCGCGGTGCTCTCGGCCGCACCCACCAGCTCCGCGGCCCGCTGCTCCGCCTCGGCGACCAGCCGGTCCGCCTCGGTACCGGCGTCCTCCACCCGCTTGCGGGCCGCGGCGAGCAACTCCTCGCTCTCCCGGCGGGCCTGGGTGCGCTCCTGCTCGGCCTCGGTGCGGGCAGCGCCCAGCACCTCCTCGGCCTCCCTGCGGCGGCGGGCCGCCTCCTCCTGCGCGGCGCTCAGCGCCTCGGCGGCCTCCACCCCGATCCGCTCGGCCGCGGCCGCGGCCTCCGCGCGCAGCCGGTTCGCGGTCTCCTGCGCCTCGGTCCTGCGCTGCTCGGCGTCGGCGGCCGCGTCGGCCTGCAGGCGTACGGCGACGGACTCGCCCTCCGCGCGGGTCTGCGCCGCGTCCGAGGCCGCCTCGTCGCGCAGGCGCACCGCCTCCGCCTCGGCCTGCTCCTGGAGCGCGCGCACCCGCTCGGCGGTCTCCGCCCGCAGCCGCTCGGCCTCCTCGGCGGCCTCCGCGCGCAGCCGGTCGGCCTCCGCCGCCGCCTCGCGCAGCGCCTCCTCGGCCGCGGCCACCCGCGCCTCGGCCTCCGTGCGCAGCCGGGTCAGGTCCTCCTCGGCCTCCGCGTGCAGCCGGGCCGCGGCCGCCTCGGCCTCGGTACGGGCGTCGGCGAGGGTCTGCTCGGCCGCCGCCCTGGCCGCCTCGGCCTGGCGGACCGACTCCGCGTGCAGCTCCTCGGCCTCCTCGCGGGCCTGCCGCAGCGCCTCCTCGGCCTTGGCGTTCAGCGCCGAGGCCCGCTCCACGGACTCGGTGCGCATCCGGTCGGCCTCGGTGGCCGCGCTCTGGCGCACCTCGTCGCCGTCGGCCTTGGCCTTGGCGAGCAGCTCCTCGGCCTTGCTCGCCGCCTCCTCGATCTGCCCGACCGCCTCGCGCCGCGCCTCGCCGCGGATGCGCTCGCCCTCGGCGACCGCGTCGGCCCGCAGCTGCTCGGCCTCGCCGCGCAGCCGCCGGGCCTCCTCCTGGAGCTCGACGGTCCTGGCGCGGTACTCCTCGGTGTCGTCCTGCGCGGCGCCGCGCAGCTCCTGCGCGGACGCCTCCGCCTCGGCCCGCAGCCGCTCGGCCTCCGCGTCGGCCTCGCGCCGGATGCGCTCGGCCTCCTCGGCGGCGGCCTTCGTGGCGGAGCGGGCGTCCTCCGATGCCTTGGTGAGGATCTCCTCGGCGGACCGGGCCGCCTGGGCGAGCTGCGCGGCCGCGTCCTCGGTGGCCTTGGCGCGGGCGCTCTCCTGCGTCTCGGTCCTGATCCGGTCGGCCTCGGCGCGGGCGTCGGCGATGGTCTGCTCGGCCTCCGCCTTGGCCGCCTCGGCCTCCTTGGTGGCCTCGGCGACCATGCGGGCGATCTCGGCGCGCGCAGTCTTGGTGCGCTGCTCGTTCTCCGTCTCGGTGGCCGCCAGCCGCTTCGCGGCCCCTGCCGCGGCCTCCTCGCGCAGCTTCTCGGCCTCGGCGCGGGCCTGCCGCAGCGTCTCCTCGGCGCTGCGGGCCCGCTCGTCGGCGAGCCGGGACAGCTCGGTGGCGCGCGAGCGCGCCTCGTCGGACTCGCTGCGGGAGGTGGTGCGCAGCTGCTCGGCCTCGCTGGCCGCCTCGGCGGCCTGCGCGGTGGCGCCGGCCAGCAGCCGCTCGGCGTCCGCGCGCGCCCGGCGCAGCAGTTGCTCGGCCTCGGCGCGGGCCGTCTCGGCCTCCCCGGCCAGCCGCTGGCCGGTCTGCTCGGTGATCCGGGCGGCCTCCGCGCGGGCGGCGGAAAGGGCCGCCTCGGCCTCCGCGCGGGTCTCGTCCATCAGCCGCCGGGCCTGCGACTCGCTGCGGGCGCGCAGCTGCTCGGCCCAGGCCACGTTCTCGTTGACGTGGGTCTCGACGGTGGCGCGCCGCTCGGCCAGCTCCTCGTCGAGCTGGCGGCGGCGGGCGATCGCCTCGGCGTGCCAGTCGGACTCGAACCGCGCCTGGTGCTCGGCCTGCTCCTGGAGCAGCCGCTGGGTCTGGGCGCGGGCCTCGCGCAGCTCCCGCTCGGCGTCGGCCCGCAGCTGGTCGGCCTGGATCTGGGCGTTGCGCAGCAGCTGGTCGGCCTGGTGGCCGATGTTGTCGTAGGCGGGACGGGAGGCGAGGTTGCGGCGCGCCTCGTGCAGCTTGGCGCGCAGCACCTCGACCTGGTAGCCGAGGTCGTCGGCGTGATCGACGGCCTTGCCGCGCTCGGTACGCAGCCGGTCCATCTCGGCGTCGAGTCGAGAGAGCTGGTCGTCAGCCCGGTAGCTGTCGTTGCCCCGCACTCCGCGGTCCCATCGGTCTCCTGGCGTCCTCACCCGCCAACCGGGTGAGATTCTCCGCAGCTCCGTTTCGAAAGAACGGAGCCGTACGGAGAATGGTGTCAGATCAGCGTCGCGGAGCGGGAGCGTACCCAGGAGCGTGCTCCCGGCCGCCCACCCCGGTCGGCCTCCGGTCACTCTACCGGGCGGCACCGGGGTTGGGTCAGTGGTCTCGGGCCTGTTCGGCGGTCCGCAGGCGGGATCGCTAGTGCTCGTCGTGGGCCGCGGGGGTGCCCGGGGCGGAGGTGACCAGCTCGGTGAGGACCCCGTGGCAGTCCTTCGGGTGCAGGAAGGTGATCCGCGAGCCGGAGGTGCCGTGCCGCGGCTCCTTGTAGAGCACGCGGACGCCCTTGTCGCGGACGGCCTCGGAGTCGGTGTCGACGTCGTCGGTGCCGAAGGCGATGTGGTGCACGCCCTCGCCGTTCTTCGCCAGCCACTTCCCGACCGCGGAATCCTCCCGGGTCGGCTCCAGCAGTTGCAGGTAGGAGGCCCCTCCGTCGTCCGTCCCACTGATCCTGATCATGGCCTCGCGAACGCCCTGCTCCTCGTTGACCTCGGTGTGCTCCACCTCGAAGCCATAGGTGGCACGGTAGAACTCGACGGTCGCGTCCAGGTCGAAACAGGCGATCCCGATGTGGTCGATGCGCGTCAGCATGCGACCAGTTGACCGTACGCGCGCATGGTCACGCAACGTGCGCGCCATCACACGTTCCGCCTCGTGACCCGGAGGCTACCGCTCAGTACATTGACGGTAACCCTCGTTAACCTCTCTTCTGTCGAAGGGGCCGCACCATGAGCAGTCAGGAAGCCCGCACCTCCGTGATCGTCGCCGGCGCCCGCACCCCGATGGGGCGGCTGCTCGGCAGCCTGCGCGCCTTCTCCGGCGCGGAGCTCGGCGGCATCGCGATCAAGGCCGCGCTGGACCGGGCCGGCATCGCCGGCGACCAGGTCGAGTACGTGATCATGGGGCAGGTGCTCCAGGCCGGCGCCGGCCAGATCCCGGCCCGGCAGGCGGCGGTCAAGGGCGGCATCCCGATGAGCGTGCCCGCGCTCACGGTGAACAAGGTGTGCCTGTCGGGCCTGGACGCGATCGCGCTGGCCGACCAGCTGATCCGGGCCGGCGAGTTCGACGTCGTGGTGGCCGGCGGCCAGGAGTCGATGACCAACGCGCCGCACCTGCTGCCCAAGTCCCGCGAGGGCCACAAGTACGGCGCGATCGAGATGCTCGACTCCATGGCGTACGACGGGCTGACCGACGCCTACGACGAGATCGCGATGGGCGCCTCCACCGAGCGGCACAACACCCGGCTGGGCATCGAGCGCGCCCCGCAGGACGAGTTCGCCGCGCTGTCGCACCAGCGGGCCGCGGCCGCCCGGAAGAACGGCCTGTTCGACGCGGAGATCACCCCGGTGGAGATCCCGCAGCGCAAGGGCGAGCCGGTGGTCTTCTCGCAGGACGAGGGCATCCGCCCGGAGACCACCGCGGAGTCGCTGAGCCGGCTGCGGCCCGCCTTCGCCGGCGCCGACGGGGCCGGCACCATCACCGCCGGCACCTCCTCGCAGATCTCCGACGGGGCCGCCGCGGTCGTCGTGATGAGCCGCGCCAGGGCCGAGGAACTGGGGCTGCCCTGGATCGCGGAGATCGGCGCGCACGGCAACGTGGCGGGGCCGGACAACTCGCTCCAGTCCCAGCCCTCCCACGCGATCGAGCACGCCCTCGGCAAGGCCGGGCTGACCGTCGCCGACCTCGACCTCATCGAGATCAACGAAGCGTTCGCCGCGGTGGCCGTGCAGTCCATGAAGGACCTGGGCGTGACACCGGAAAAGGTGAACGTCAACGGCGGCGCGATCGCGCTGGGCCACCCCATCGGCATGTCCGGCGCCCGTATCGTGCTGCACCTGGCACTCGAACTGAAGCGGCGCGGCGGCGGCACCGGTGCGGCGGCCCTGTGCGGCGGCGGCGGGCAGGGCGACGCCCTGATCATCCGGGTGCCGGGCAACTGACGTCGCACGGGGCGCCGCGGGGCGCGCCGGGTCGAGAGGGAGAGCACGCGCGGTGAGCCACGGACAGGACGTCGGGACGCTGGTCGAGCAGGCACGGGCGGGGCGGCCGCGCGCGGTGGCGCGGCTGATCTCGCTGGTGGAGGGCGACTCCCCGCAGCTGCGCGAGGTGATGGCCGCGCTCGCCCCGCTCACCGGCGGCGCCTACGTCGTCGGGCTGACCGGCTCGCCCGGCGTCGGCAAGTCCACCACGACCTCGGCACTGGTCAGCGCGTACCGCAGGTCCGGCCGCCGGGTCGGCGTGCTCGCGGTGGACCCGTCCTCGCCGTTCTCCGGCGGCGCCCTGCTCGGCGACCGGGTGCGGATGTCCGAGCACGCCTCCGACCCCGGCGTCTACATCCGCTCGATGGCCACCCGCGGCCACCTCGGCGGCCTGGCCTGGGCCGCCCCGCAGGCCATCCGGGTGCTGGACGCCGCCGGGTGCGACGTGGTGCTGGTGGAGACCGTCGGCGTCGGCCAGTCCGAGGTGGAGATCGCCGCCCAGGCCGACACCTCCGTGGTGCTGCTCGCCCCCGGCATGGGCGACGGCATCCAGGCCGCCAAGGCCGGCATCCTGGAGATCGGCGACGTGTACGTGGTGAACAAGGCCGACCGCGACGGCGCCGACGCCACCGCCCGCGAGCTGAACCACATGCTGGGCCTGGGCGAGGCCCGCGCACCCGGCGACTGGCGGCCGCCGATCGTCCGGACCGTCGCCAGCCGCGGCGAGGGCGTCGACGAACTCCTCGACGCGCTCGACAAGCACCGCGGCTGGGCCGAGGAGCGCGGCGCCCTCGCCGACCGGCGCCTCGAGCGCGCTGCCCGCGAGATCGAGACCATCGCGGTGACCGCGCTGCGCCGCCGCATCGGCACCCTGCACGGCGACGCCCGCCTCTCCGCCCTCGCCGCGAAGGTCACCGGCGGCGCCCTGGACCCTTACGCGGCGGCGGACGACCTCGTCGCGGGCCTCACCGAGGCGTAGCGAAACGCCTGTACGCGCGGAAACTTACGCCCGTAAGGTCACGGGTCGTACGGCTACCGGGCGTACGCTTGCGGCCGTAGCTGTACGCCCGTAAGTTCACGCGGGTTCGCCCTGCGGGGCGGATGCCTCCACCGGCGGGACGGTCCGGCGCACCGCCCGCAGCACCAGCAGCACCCCCGCCGTCCCGACCAGCCCGCCGCCGCAGACCACCGCGTACGGCGGCAGCGCCTCGGCGACGGCGCCCGCGGCGGTCATCCCGACCCCCTGAAGGGTCATCAGGCCGGTGCCCAGCAGCGTCATGGCGCGGCCGCGCATCTGCGGGGGCACCGCCTCCACGAACCACCGGTCCATGCCCAGCGCGTAGGCCCCGCACAGCCCGGTGACCATCAGCAGCCCGACCGCCACCGGCAGCGGCGGGTGGAACGCGAACGCGGCCAGCGGCAGCAGGGCGACGCCCGCCAGCGGCACCGTGATCCGGTCCCTGGTCGCCGGGCCGAGCAGCGAACCGGCCACCATCTGCCCGACGACGGTCCCGACGGGCATCGCCGCCAGGAAGATGCCGTAGCCGACCGAGCCGGCCCCGGCGTCGGACGCGAACGGCACCGCCACGCCCTCGGCGACCCCGAAGAACATCGGCGGCACCCACCACATCAGCAGCAGCGCCCTGATCCGCGGGTGCGACAACAGCCGGCCGCTGGCGGCGAGCGACTCGCGCATCAGCGCCGTGCCCGGGCCGCCGCGCGCGGGCCGGCGCAGCGTGCCGAACCGCAGCAGCAGCGCCGAGCACAGGAACGTGCACACCGTCACATAGAGCGTCTCGCGCGGGGACAGCCACGCCACGACCGCGCCGGCCACCCCGAAGCCGACGATCTGCGAGGACTGGGAGACCATCGAGATCAGCGAGCGGCCCAGCACGAACAGGTCCCCGGTCAGGATCTCCGACAGGCTCGCGCCGCGGGTGCCGGTGAACAGCGGCGAGATGATCGAGACGCCCATCCGCAGCACCAGCAGCGCGGCGACCGGCATCCCCGGGATCACCATCAGCCCGACGCAGGACGCCGACAGCAGGTCGCAGGTGACCAGCACCCGGCGGGCCGGGGCGCGGTCGGTGATGCCCGACAGCAGCAGCCCGCTCAGCGCGTACGGCAGCGTGGTCAGCGCGAAGACCAGCGCGGTCAGCAGCGCCGAGCCGGTCTGCCGGAACACCAGGACCGCCAGGGCCACTTCGCAGAAGACGGTGCCGAGCATGGAGAGCACATGGGCGGCGAACATCGCCCGGAACTCCCGGACCGCGAACACCGCGCCGTAGCCGGCGCTTTCGTTCTCCCGCTCCGTGGTGCCGGAGGAGTGGCCCGAGTCCGCCGACGGGGAGGGGTGCTCCCCGTGCGACGGGTGCTCGCTGTCCGTTGTCATGACATCACACTGGTGGCAGGGGCCCCACCCGTCGTAGTCTTTCGGCTGCTGCCGAATCTTGGGGGGTGTGGTGTCGTCGCGCCTGCGGTTCACCGCCGACGAACTGCTGCGCTGCCGCTTCGCGATCTCGCCGCTGCGCGAGGTGCAGGGAGCGATCCGGACCCTCTCCCACCCCGACCGCAACGGCTACCACCTGCCGTGGCTGCGCCAGGTCCGCACGGCAGTCGCGGGCCTGGATCTGAGCGCCTTCCGGCTGCTCGCCCCGGTGGGCGGCCACGGCCCGGGCTTCCTCCACCCGGTGCCGGCACTGCCGTTGGCCGCGCTGGAGGACGAGACCGCCGCGATCAGGGCCACCGGCCCCGACCTCGCCCGGCAGCAGATCGCCGAGGCGCTGGCCCAGACCCCGGGTGCGGCCGGCACCCGGCGCGGCCGCGCCATGCTCGCCGACCCGGCCGGCACCGTGGGGCAGTTGGCGGCGCTCTACGAACACGTGTGGACCGCGCTGCTCGCGCCGCACTGGCCGCGGCTGCGGGCCGTCCTGGAGGCCGATGTCGCCTACCACGCACGGCGGTTGACCGACGGCGGCATGCAGCGGCTGTTCACCGGGCTGCACCCGCTGCTCAGTTGGTCGGACGGGGCGCTGGCGGTGGGCGGGGCGCTGCCCGAGACACGGCAGCCGGCGACCGAGGGCGGCCTGGTGCTGGTGCCGAGCGTCTTCTTCTGGCCCGAGGCGGGCAGCGCGTTCGACCCGCCGTGGCAGCCGACCGTGGTGTATCCCGCCCGCGGGGTCGGCGGCCTGTGGGCGCGCAGCGGGCCCAGCGCGTCCGCCGCGCTGGTCCGGCTGCTGGGCGCCAACCGGGCGGCGATCCTCACCGGGCTCGACGCCCCGACCACCACCACCGCCCTCGCCCACCGGCACGAGTTGGCGATGTCCTCGGTCTCCGCCCATCTGGCGGTGCTGCGTGACGCCGGGCTGCTCAGATCCCGCCGCTACGGCCACCAGGTGCTCTACGAGCGCACCCCGCTGGGCATCGCGATGGCGACCGGCGGCCTGCTGTAGCCGTACTACTGCCCGCACCCGCACCCGTACCGCCCGGCGTACGACCGGGCCGTACGTACGGCGAGCCCCGCCGCGCCCTCACTGCGCGAGGAAGCGCTCCACCGTCTCCACCTTGGAGGTGAGCCCGTCGGTCACCGAGGGCCGGATGTCGGCCTTGAGCACCAGGGACACCCGGGGCGCGCGGGCCTCGACGGCGGCCACCGCGCGCCGCACCACGTCCATCACTTCCTCCCACTCGCCCTCGATCGAGGTGAACATCGCGTCGGTGCGGTTCGGCAGCCCGGACTCGCGGACCACGCGCACCGCGTCCGCGACGTACTCCCCGACGTCCTCGCCGACGCCGAGCGGGGTCACGGAGAAGGCGACGATCACGCGGAGGTCACCGCCTCGGCGTCCGAGGCGTCGGACGCGTCCGGGCCGGCCGCGCCCTGCTGCTGCGCGGCCCGGGCCACCGCCACCGCGCGCTCGCTCTCCTTCGCGAGCATCCGCTCCGCGAAGAACCCGCCGGTCGGCAGCACCGACAGCACCAGGTAGAGCGCCGAGCGGCCCAGCGGCCAGCGGGCCCGGTTCCAGGCGTCGGCCCAGAACAGCACGTAGATGATGAAGAGGATGCCGTGCACCATGCCCATCACGGGCACGGCGTTGAAGTCCGTGGTGCTCTTGAGCACCACGCACACCAGCAGGATCACGAAGGACGCCGCCTCCGGGGCGGAGATCAGGCGCAGCCTGCGCAGAGCGGCGGCGGTCTTGAGTTCCACGGGAACCTCGCTGTCGGGACGGTCGTGCGGGGCCGCCGCCGGGCGGCCGGGGCGGATGCGTAGCTCTTGTGAAGGCGATCACAAAGGCGTTTCCATTATCACCGGACCGTATCGATGACCGGTGGCCGGGGTCGGCAACCGTACGGCGGGCGATAACGTCCCAGTCCAGGGAGCGCGGCCGGGCCGGAGCCCCGGCGCACCGCCCGGGCGGCCCTCCTGCCTGGACCTTTCCGCCCACCTTCCGTTGCCGAGCGACGACCCACGGGGACCGACACCAATGAGCAGAGACTGGAACCGCAGGCACTGCGCCAGCAAGGGACACATCACCTACGCACCCGACGAGCCGGCCTTGCGCGAACTGCTCCAGGCGCCGACCGCGCTGGGCACCGTGTGGCGCTGCCTGCGCTGCGGGGACTTCGTCCTCGGCGAGCCCCACGGCTCCGGGCCGGCCGACCGGGCGCCGCTGGTGCCGCGCGGCCGGGCGCTGCGCGACCTGTTCATCCTGCGCTTCCTCGCCGTCGAGCGGGTACTGCGCGGGGTGCTGGTGATCCTGGCCGCCTGGGCGGTGTGGAAGTTCTCCAACTCCCAGGACGCGGTGCGCCGCCTCTTCGAGCAGGACCTCACCGTCTTCCGCCCGGTCGCGAACCACTTCGGCTACGACCTGGACCACTCGCCGGTCGTCGACACCATCCAGAAGACCTTCGACTACAAGAAGTCGACGCTGCACGTGGTGGCCGGCGGTCTGCTCGGCTACGCGCTGATCGAGACGGTCGAGGGCGTCGGGCTGTGGTTCGGCAAGCGCTGGGCGGAGTACCTGGCGGTGGTCGCCACCGCCGCCTTCCTGCCGATCGAGGTCTACGAACTGACCGAGAAGATGAGCTGGTTCAAGGTCGGCACCCTGGCGCTGAACATCGTCGCGGTCCTCTACATCCTCGTCGGCAAGCGGCTGTTCGGGCTGCGCGGCGGCCACGCGGCGTTCGAGGCGTCCCGGCGCGAGGAGTCGCTGCTGGAGGTCGAGGCGGCGGCCGGCGCGGTCGACACCGCGGGCACTCCCGCGGGCAACCCCGCCCGTACGCCCGCCGCCAGGGCCGGTGCCGGGCTGCCGGGCGGCGCCGCCAAGCCGCCGCTGCCGGTCCGGCACCCCGGCGCCTCCCCGGGCCCGGCCTCGGCTTCCTCGCCTTCCCCGGCCTCGCCGGCCTCGTCGGCCGATACCGTGTGAGCCATGGCGAACTTCCGGCTCCAGGGCACCCGTGTGCTCGCCGTGGACCTGGCGGGTGAGGCGGTCAAGGCGAAGAACGGCGCCATGGTCGCCTACGACGGCGAGATGACCTTCAAGAAGATGACCGGCGGCGGCGAGGGCCTGCGCGGCCTGATGACCCGCCGGATCACCGGCGAGTCGATGGCCGTCATGGAGGTCAAGGGCCACGGCACCTGCTACTTCGCCGACCGGGCCACCGAGATCAACCTGGTGCGGCTGGGCGGCGAGAAGCTCTACGTCGAGGCGTCCAACCTGCTGGTCACCGAGCCGTCGCTGCGCACCGGCACCACCTTCACCGGGCTGCGGGGCGCCTCCCAGGGCAACGGCCTGTTCACCACCACCGTCGAGGGCACCGGGCAGGCCGCCATCCTGTCCGACGGGCCCGCGATCGTGCTGCGGGTCACCGCGCAGACCCCGCTCGTGGTGGACCCCGGCGCGTACGTCGCGCACACCGGCGGCCTGCGCCAGCAGCTCCAGACGGCGGTCGGCTGGCGCACCCTGGTCGGGGAGGGCTCCGGCGAGAGCTTCCAGCTCCGCTTCGAGGGCGAGGGCCTGGTCTACGTGCAGCCCAGCGAACGCGACACCGTGGGAGGGCAGCTGTAGTGCCGTTCACCCGGATCAACTCCAAGATGGTCGAGGCGGCCGTGGCGCCCGGGCAGCGGCTGTTCAGCCAGCGCGGCGCCATGCTCGCCTACCGCGGCCAGGTCACCTTCACCCCCAGCATCGTCGGCGGCCAGGGCGGGGTCATGTCGATGATCGGCCGCCGCGTCGCGGGCGAGGCGACCCCGCTGATGACCGTCGAGGGCTCGGGCTCGGTGATGTTCGGGCACGGCGGCCACCACATCCACACCGTGGACCTCGCCGGCGAGACGCTCTACGTGGAGGCCGACCGGCTGCTCGCCTTCGACGGCTCGCTCCAGCAGGGCACCATGTTCATGGGCTCGCAGGGCGGCGTGATGGGCGTGATACGCGGCCAGGTCACCGGGCAGGGCCTGTTCACCACCACGCTGGCGGGCAAGGGCTCGGTGGCGTTCATGGCGCACGGCGGCGTCATCGAGCTGCCGATCACCGCGCGCGGCCCGGTGCACGTCGACCCGCAGGCGTACGTCGCGCACCGCGGCGACGTCCGCAACAAGCTCACCGCGGCGATCGGCTGGCGGGAGATGGTCGGCCGCGGCTCGGGCGAGGCGTTCCAACTGGAGCTGTCCGGCAGCGGAACGGTCTACGTGCAGGCGTCGGAGGAGAAACTGTGAGCTACCCGCCCCCGCCCCCCTCGCCCCCGTCCCGGCCGCCGCTGCCGGGCACACCGCCGTCCGGACCGGTCGTCCACGACGCGTGGACGCTGCCCTCCGGCGACAACGTCAACCCCTATGCCTTCAGCGTGGCCCTGGACGGCCAGTGGTTCCTGCAGAAGGGGAAGATGATCGCCTACTACGGGCAGATCGACTTCCAGGGGATCGGCGCCGGGCCGCTCGACCACCTCATCGCGGCGAACTTCCACTCCCCGACGCACGCCGCGGACTGGGTCGTCGCCCAGGGCCGTGGCAAGATGCTGCTCGCCGACCGGTCGTACGACATCAACTCCTACGACCTCGACAACGGCAACCTCACCATCCGCTCGGGCAACCTGCTCGCCTTCCAGCCCGGGCTGTCGCTGAAGCAGTCGATCATCCCCGGCTTCCTCACCCTGATCGGCACCGGCACGTTCGTGGCCGCCTCCAACGGCGCCGTGCACTTCGTGGAGCCGCCGATCCGGGTGGACCCCCAGGCGCTCGTCGGCTGGGCCGACTGCCCCTCGCCCTGCCACCACTACGACCACGCGTACCTGCGCGGCGTGCTCGGCGGCATCCGGGCGCTCACCGGGATCGGGGGCGCCTCGGGCGAGGAGCACCAGTACGAGTTCGTCGGCGCCGGGCAGGTGCTGCTCCAGTCCACCGAGTCGGTGCTCGCGCAGCGCGCGACCGGCGCGGAACCGGCGCCCGGCACGTAACCCGCACGCCCCCGGGCTCGTTCCACAGGGTGACCGGGCGGCTACCCTGGCAGCCGTCGCGGGGTGCGATCCCCGGTAACATGGCGGCATGGAGACCGAGACCGAGGATGCCCCCACCACCTGGCTCAGCGAGGCAGAACAGAGCGCCTGGCGACTCCACTTGGACGTCAGCCGCCTGCTGATGCACCAACTCGAGCGCGACCTCCAGCCGTTCGGCCTGACCAACAACGACTACGAGATCCTGGTCAACCTCTCCGAGGCTCCCGACCGGCGGATGCGGATGAGCGACCTGGCGAAGTCCACGCTCCAGTCGAAGAGCCGGCTCTCCCACCAGATCACCAGGATGGAGAGCACCGGGCTGGTACGCCGGGAGGACTGCGAGTCCGACCGCCGCGGGCTGTACGCGGTCCTCACCGACCAGGGCTGGGAGACCATGAGCGAGGTGGCCCCGCGCCATGTCTCCTCGGTCCGCCGGCACTTCATCGACATGCTGACGCCCGGGTCGCTGACCGCCTACCGCGAGGCGCTCCAGCCGGTGGCCGACCACCTGCGGGCCGAGCGCCCCCGGTAGCCGGGCGGCGGGGAAAGCGCCCACACGATGGACACTTGTGCCCAGTATGTGACCGGCGGGTAGGCTCGGGGCCGTGCCAAAGCCGTTGAGCCTGCCCTTCGACCCCATCGCCCGCGCCGACGAGCTGTGGACGCGGCACTGGGGCGGTGTGCCCTCGATGTCCGCGATCACCTCCATCATGCGCGCCCAGCAGATCCTGCTCGGCCAGGTCGACGCGGTGGTCAAGCCGTACGGCCTCACCTTCGCCCGCTACGAGGCGCTGGTGCTGCTCACCTTCTCCCAGGAGGGCGAGCTGCCGATGTCCAAGATCGGCGAGCGGCTGATGGTCCACCCGACCTCGGTGACGAACACCGTCGACCGCCTGGTCTCGGCGGGTCTGGTCGCCAAGCGCCCCAACCCCAACGACGGGCGCGGCACGCTGGCCTCCATCACCCCCAAGGGCCGCGAGATCGTCGAGGCGGCCACCCGCGACCTGATGGCCATGGACTTCGGCCTGGGCGTGTACGACAAGGAGGAGTGCGGCGAGATCTTCGCGCTCCTGCGCCCCTTGCGGATAGCGGCAGGGGACTTCGAGGGCTGACGGGCCTGGCCCGCCCCGGATTCGGGGGGAGGTTCGGGGCGGTTTACGCTCGTCCCATGAAATCCAGCGTGTTGACCCGCTACCGGGTGATGGCCTATGTGACGGGTGTGCTGCTGATCGTGCTCACCCTCAGCGTCATCGCCGAGTACGTGCTCCACATCGACGGCGCGAGCACCGCGACCGGCATCGTGGGCTTCGCCCACGGCTGGCTCTACGTGGTCTACCTCGTCTTCGCCTTCGACCTGAGCACCAAGGCGAAGTGGCCGCTGAGCCGGATGGCCTGGGTGCTGCTGGCCGGCACCGTGCCGACCGCCGCCTTCTTCGTCGAGCGCCGCGTCACCCGCGAGCTGGCCCCGAAGGTGGTCCGCGCCGAGCAGGCCGCCGAGCCGGTCGAGGTCTGACCCGGGGCGCCGCCCGGTAAAGAAAGCCCCAGGATCTGCCGCTCCGCCGCAGGTCGGCGCCGTCCACCCCGGAATCACCCGGGTGCGGGCCGACTGCCGTCGACATTTACTAGGACGTCCAAGTAAATTTGAGGCATGGACGCCCACGAGATCGAGACAGGCCGCCGGCGCTGGCAGGCGCGCTACGACTCCGCGCGCACCCGGGACGCCGACTTCACCACCCTCTCCGGTGACCCCGTACAGCCGGTCTACGGGCCACCGCCCGGCGCCGACGTACCCGGCTTCGACCGCATCGGCTGGCCGGGGGAGTACCCCTTCACCCGCGGCCTGCACGCCACCGGCTACCGCGGCCGGACCTGGACCATCCGCCAGTTCGCCGGCTTCGGCAACGCCGAGCAGACCAACGAGCGGTACAAGATGATCCTCCAGGCCGGCGGCGGCGGACTGTCCGTCGCGTTCGACATGCCGACGCTGATGGGCCGCGACTCCGACGACCCCCGCTCGCTCGGCGAGGTCGGCCACTGCGGGGTCGCGATCGACTCCGCGGCCGACATGGAGGTCCTCTTCGGCGGCATCCCGCTCGGCGACGTCACCACCTCGATGACGATCTCCGGCCCTGCGGTGCCGGTCTTCTGCATGTACCTGGTCGCCGCCGAGCGCCAGGGTGTCGACCCCGCGGTACTCAACGGCACGCTCCAGACCGACATCTTCAAGGAGTACATCGCGCAGAAGGAGTGGCTCTTCGCGCCCGACCCGCACCTGCGGCTGATCGGCGACCTGATGGAGCACTGCGCCCGCTCGGTGCCCGCCTACAAGCCGCTGTCGGTCTCCGGCTACCACATCCGCGAGGCGGGCGCGACGGCCGCGCAGGAGCTGGCGTACACCCTCGCCGACGGCTTCGGATACGTGGAGCTGGGCCTGTCCCGCGGCCTGGACGTCAACACCTTCGCGCCGGGGCTCTCCTTCTTCTTCGACGCGCACCTGGACTTCTTCGAGGAGATCGCCAAGTTCCGCGCCGCCCGCCGGATCTGGGCCCGCTGGATGCGCGACGTGTACGGGGCCACCTCCGACAAGGCGCAGTGGCTGCGCTTCCACACCCAGACCGCCGGGGTCTCGCTCACCGCCCAGCAGCCGTACAACAACGTGGTGCGCACCGCGGTCGAGGCGCTGTCGGCGGTGCTCGGCGGCACCAACTCCCTGCACACCAACGCACTGGACGAGACGCTGGCGCTGCCCAGCGCCCAGGCCGCGGAGATCGCGCTGCGCACCCAGCAGGTGCTGATGGAGGAGACCGGGGTGGCCAACGTGGCCGACCCGCTCGGCGGCTCCTGGTACGTCGAGGCGCTCACCGACCGGATCGAGGCCGACGCGGAGCAGATCTTCGAGCGGATCAGGGAGCTGGGCGCCAGGGCGGTGCCGACCGGTGAGCACCCGATCGGCCCGATCACCTCGGGCATCCTGCGCGGCATCGAGGACGGCTACTTCACCGGGGAGATCGCCGAGTCCGCCTTCCAGTACCAGCGGGCGCTGGAGAAGGGCGAGAAGAAGGCGGTGGGCGTCAACTGCCACACCGGCTCGGTCACCGGCGACCTGGAGATCCTGCGGGTCAGCCACGAGGTGGAGCGCGAGCAGGTGCGGGTGCTGGCCGACCGCAAGGCCGCGCGGGACGGCGCCGCGGTGCGCGCCGCGCTCGAGGCGATGACCGCCGCCGCCCGCGACGGCTCCAACATGATCGAGCCGATGCTCACCGCGATCCGGGCCGAGGCCACGCTCGGCGAGGTCTGCGGGGTGCTGCGGGAGGAGTGGGGTTCGTACACCGAACCGGCCCGATTCTGATCTTCCGTCACCTGATCGGACCAACGCCCCCTTCCTGAAGCCGAGTTGGCCACGGGATGCTACTGGCTGCGCCCTTAGTCTCATACGCACCCAGCCCGGCAACCCTGCGGAAGGAACCGCGTGGCCCTCGAAGCGACCGTCGGTGACGACGGGATGATCTACATCCGGGAGACGCGGCGGCCCGACGTGGTCGCGGTGACCACGCCCGCGAAGTGGGAGGCGTTCGTGAAGGGCGTCAAGGCCGGGGAGTTCGACCACTTCGCGACGGAGGCGGAGACGGACACGGACGCGGAATCGGACACGGACCCGGGGGAGGGGGCCGGCGCGGGCCGGGCGACGGAGACGGGCTGACGGCCGGGCCGCCCGCCGGCCGGGCTCAGCGGTCCGGCGCCGCGGTCAGCCCGCTCACCAGCAGCCGGGCCAGCCGGTCGGCCCACTCCCGGTCCACCTGCTCGGAGCTGACCATCACCCGGTGCACCACCGCCCCGGCCACCACGTCGAAGATCAGGTCGTCCCGGGCCGGGTCGGCGGCGCCCTCGTCCGGGGGCAGCTCGCCGCGCAGCTGGGCGCGGGCCCGGCCGAGCAGCACCAGGTGCTTCTGCCGGTCGACGATCGCCTCCCGGATGCGGGCGCGCAGCGCCTCGTCGTGCCCCGCCTCCGCGACCACCGCCATCAGCGAGGTGCGGGTCTCCGGGCGGTCGAGCACCTCGGCGAAGCGCAGCACCACGCCCTCGATGTCGGCCTGGAGGCTGCCGAGGTCGGGCAGTTCGAGCTGCTCGTCGAAGAGCGCCGCGAGCGCGTCCACCACCAACTCGTTCTTGCCCGCCCAGCGCCGGTACAAGGTGGTCTTGGCCACGCCCGCGCGGGCCGCCACGTCGCCGAGCGTCAACCCGCCGTAGCCCAGCTCCACCAGCGCCGCGCGGGTCGCGTCCAGGATGGCGCGGTCCGCCTCGGCGCTTCTGGGCCGACCGGTGCGCCTGCTCGGGCCGGCCGGCGGAGTGGGGGACATAGGCCGGACCTTACCCGCCGGTAGCCACCGCGGCGCGCGTGATCGTTGTCACACCAGGCGCCACTGCGCGCCCCGCGCCCGGCAGTTACGCTACGACTCGTAGCGAAAGGGTGGGCCTGCGAGCCCGCCGACGCGACAGCCACACCGTACGGACGGGGATTCCGTACCGAGGACACCCGCGGCGGCGTTCCCCGCCGCGACCGGCCACCGGCCCCTCCCGCAATCCGGCGGGTATCGGGGTCTGTACACGCTTTGCTCCGCGACGGGGGAGGATTGCCTCATGCAGCCACGGAACATGTCCATGAGCGGCGTGGTCGACCTCGCCGCGGTGAAGGCGGCCACCGAGGCCAAGGCGAAGGCCGAACAGGCCCGCGCCCAGCGCCAGGAGGCCGGACCCGGCGCCGCCCCCGCCGCCCCGCTCGTCATCGAGGTGACCGAGGCGACCTTCGAGAGCGACGTCCTCCAGCGCTCCGCCGAGGTCCCGGTCGTCATCAGCTTCTGGGCCGATCAGGCCGAGCAGAGCAAGCAGCTCAACACGGTGCTGGAGCGGCTGGCCGGCCAGTACCGGGGGCGCTTCGTCCTCGCCACCGCCGATGTCTACGCCAACCAGCTGCTCTTCCAGCAGTTCGGCGTGCAGGGGGTGCCCGCGGTCTTCGCGGTGCTGGCCGGGCAGGCGATGCCGCTCTTCCAGGGCGCCGCGCCCGAGGAGCAGATCACCGAGGTGCTCGACCAGGTGATCGCCGTCGCCGAGCAGCGGTTCGGCATCGTCGGCGCCGAGGTGGACCCGGCCGACGCGGCCGCGGAGCCCGCCGAGCAGGCCCCGCCGCGCCCCGCCACCCCGCAGGAGCTCGCGCTGACCTCGGCGCACGAGGCGCTGGACGCGGGCGACCTGGCCGGTGCGATCCAGGCGTACCGCAACGTGCTGTCCGACGAGCCGGGCAACGCCGAGGCGAAGCTCGGCCTGGCGCAGGCGGAGCTGCTCCAGCGGGTGGAGGGCGCGGACCCGCAGCAGGTGCGCAAGGCGGCCGCCGACGCCCCTGCCGACGTCGACGCCCAACTGGCCGCCGCCGACCTCGACCTGGTCGGCGGTCATGTGGAGGACGCCTTCGGCCGGCTGGTGGACGTGGTGCGGCGCACCGCGGGCGAGGACCGCGACCGGGTCCGGCTGCGGCTGCTGGAGCTGTTCGAGGTGATCGGCCCGGACGACCCGCGGGTGGTCGCGGCGCGCACCGCGCTGGCCCGGGTGCTCTTCTGACCCGCGCGTGACCCGCGCGCGGACCTGCGGGCACTCACGGATTTAGCGATACGGCGGCCGCACTTTATCAAACCGTGACAATGCGCGGCCGCTGTTACTTCCGGTAGGAAGCCCGCCCCCGTTTGGGGGCCATTGTCCCGGGGTGCCGGATTCGCGCCCCCGGATTTCGGTCACTCTGCGTCAGAAAAGGCGCTGTGGCGATCATGTTGGTGACGCTCTGCCGTTACCCGCTGGTAACGAACCCCCTTGTGCACAGCCCCCGAATGGACCACGATCGGCCAAGCTCGGTCCCGTAACCGTGCGTCCGGCCGCCAGCCGGTGCGACGGCCGCGGGTCCCCGCCGGGCGGGGTGCGCGGTGACCGCCGTCGCCCCGGGACAGGGGGGTCTCCGTCCACGGATGGAACCGGATGGAGCCTGTCCCCAAGGTTGCGCGAGAGCGTGGCCAGTGGTTGTCGCTCGGGGGTGATCGCCGACGTTCGGACAGCGCCGTCCGCGACTCCCCCGGGAGGGGACGGCCTCCCGACCACCGGCGCTCTCCTTCCCGAGGACGTAGCACTTCTCCCATCCCGGGCCGGGCCCGAACGACCCGGCCGGAGATGTACGTCCGAGAAGGAGGAAGTATGGAGTCGATCGTTCGTGGCGGTACCAGATGGCGGCGGTTCGCCGTCGTCATGGTGCCGAGCGTCGCGGCCACCGCGGCGATAGGCGTGGCGCTGGCCCAGGGGGCGCTGGCCGCGTCCTTCAGCGTGTCGGGCCAGGAGTTCAAGGTGCACGCCGACACCTTGAACGGCACCGGGTTCATCCAGTACGGCGCGGTCGACGTCCAGCACGGCGGCACCGCGCAGCCGGTCGCGGTCTCGGCCTTCAAGTCGGCGACCATCACCGGGCTGTGCCAGTCGGTGGTCCTGCCGAAGATCCCGCTGGTCGGCGACGTGACGCTGAAGCTGACGGCCGGCAACAACGGCAAGAAGGTCAAGGCCAGCAACCTCTACATCGACCTGAACCAGCTCAACGCCGACGCCACCTTCTACGACATCAACATCGGTGTCGCGGCGGGTGACAGCCAGAAGGGCCCCGGCGTCGCGGCGGGCGACAAGGCCGACCCGGGGTCGTTCGCGCAGGAGGCCGACCGGGCCGTCCTGACGAACGTGGACCAGACCGCCTGGGCGACCAGCGCGGGCACCTTCAAGCTCGCCGGGCTGAGCATGAGCGTGAAGAAGGGCTCCGGTTCCGGAGTCGAGTGCTACTAGGCGATCAGGCGAGAGCCGCGCCGTGTGGCCGCGGGCGAGTCGCGCGGGACGCGGCTCGCCCAGGCCGCCGTACGTATTTCCACCGCACCAAGCCAGTCCCAGGGAGCTGTTTTCGATGAGCGCCGAGTCGACAGGACTGCGTGCCGGGTTCCGGAAAGGACGTCTGGCGTTCCGTCACTGGAGGTGGCAACGCCCCTTCTGGGCCGGACTGCTGACCCTCATCGCGGGCCTGCCCATCGCGTACTTCCCGTACGAGAACCTCACGCTCGGCCAGTTGACCGTGCGGATGTCCACCACCACCGGGTCCGCCTCGCTGATCATCGGCGTGCTGCTGTTCGTGCTGGGGCTGACCATGTGGTTCCAGTCCGCGGTACGGATCTTCGCCGGGGTCGCCTCGATCCTGCTCGCGCTGGTGTCGCTGCCGGTCTCCAACGTCGGCGGCTTCCTGATGGGCTTCGTGCTCGCGTTGCTCGGCGGTGCGCTCGCGGTCTCCTGGGCGCCCGGCGTCCCGGCGGCGGACGAGCCCGGTGAGAAGGCGGAACTGCCCGACGGCGACCCGGGACCGGCCGGCGAGGACGAGGGCGCCCCCGGCGGCGCGCGTCCGGACGACCCGTTCGTGCCCGCCCAGCCGCGGGGCGAGACGCCGCAACGCGCCGAGGAGCCGGTACTGGCCGGCGGACGCGGCGACGAAGAGACCACCAAGGAGAAGAACGGGAGGCACCGTGCTGGGTGACGACGCTCAGCCGGCCACGAGCGACGGGCCACGCGCCAGGGCGACCTCGGGGCCGCGCCACGCGGCTCCGCGCAAGTCGCTGCTGACCAAGCTGCATGTCCCCGCCGGCAAGGCGGTGGCGCTCGCCGCGATGCCCACGGCGGTGCTGATGGGCATGGGCCTGACCCCGCATCTCGCGCAGGCCGACGAGCCCTCGACGCCGTCGTTCGCGCCCGGCGCCTGCGTCTCCCAGTCCGAGACGCCGTCCCCGACGGCTTCCGGGCAGGACACGAAGGACAGCTCGAAGAGCAGCGCCAAGGACAGCGCGAAGAGCACCAAGAAGGCGGACCAGGACAGCACGTCCGGTACCGCCACCCCGACGCCGACGGCCAGCCCCGAGGGCGACCGGCCGGCCGCGACCGCGAGCCCGAGCCCGACCGCCACGTCCGGCGACTCGGCCAAGAAGTCCACGCCTACCGCCACCGCGAGCCCGACGCCGACGGCGACCTCGTCGTACAACCCGCTCGACCCGCTGGGGCTGGGCGACCTGCTGAGCGGGCTGCTCGGCGGCAAGAAGAGCGACCCGACGCCGACGGCGACGCCCACCACGGCCGACCCCACGCCGACGGCGAGCGCCACCACGCCGGCCCCCGACCCGGCGTCCACGTCCAAGACGTCCGGCAGCGGCACGACGAGCAGCAAGAGCAGCACGGGCACCAAGGACAGCAAGGACACCAAGTCCACTGCCGAGAAGGCCGTCAAGGGCCTCACGGACGCCACGGCGACCCCGAAGGCGACGGCCACCCCGTCGCCGTCCACCACGGCCTCCGACGGCAAGCAGGGCTACCCCTGCCCGACCTACGACGCCAAGGCGCTCGCGGACGCGAAGACCGAGGGCGGCATACCGCTGCTGCCCGACGAGCCGTGGACCCTCAAGAGCAGCATCCTGACCCTGCACGGCCTGAACTACGACGGCATCGTGCAGGTGAAGACCGCCAGCGGCGAGGTCAAGGACGTCCTGAAGTTCACCACCACCGGCATCGACATCGGCGACCTCGACCAGTTCGTGGTCGGCCCGGGCGGCAAGGGCCACACCGAGGTCAAGGCCGCCAAGGGCTCCACGTCCACGATCACCGGCGGCACCACGACGCTCTACACCGAGTCGCTCAGCGGCAACCTGCTCGGCCTGATCCCGATCACCTTCACGCCGAAGTCCCCGCCGCCGCTGACGCTGCCGGAGCTGTTCTTCACCAACGTGACGGTCATCAACGCCGGCCAGTTCGGCGGCAACCTGCACGTGCCGGGCATGCAGGTGCTGCCCGGCCAGCCCTGACCGCACCCCGCGCGCGGCCCCGGCCGCGCGGCAGGAGGCACGAAGCGGCCACGCACCCCCTCCCACAGGGGTACGTGGCCGCTGGTCGTGCGGGGCGGGTCAGTTCCCCAGGTGGTGCACCCGGACCAGGTTGGTGGTGCCGGGCACGCCGGGCGGGGAGCCGGCCGTGATGATCACGGTGTCGCCCTTGGCGTACTCCGAGAGCTTGAGCATCTCCCGGTCGACCAGCTCCACCATCGCGTCGGTGTTGTCCACGTGCTCGACCACGAACGTCTCCACACCCCAGGTCAGCGCCAGCTGGTTGCGGGTGGCGGGGTCGGTGGTGAAGGCCACCACCGGCTCGGGCACGCGGTAGCGGGCCAGCCGGCGGGCGGTGTCACCGGACTTGGTGAACGCCACCAGGGTGCGCGCGTCGAGGAAGTCGGCCAGTTCGGCGGCCGCACGGGCCACCGCGCCGCCCTGGGTGCGGGGCTTCTTGCCCGGCGCCAGCGGCTGGAGGCCCCGGCAGAGCAGCTCCTGCTCGGCCGCCTCCACGATCCGCGCCATCGTCTTGACCGTCTCGATCGGGTACTTGCCGACCGAGGACTCCGCCGAGAGCATGACCGCGTCCGCGCCGTCCAGGATCGCGTTGGCCACGTCGGACGCCTCGGCGCGGGTCGGCCGGGAGTTGGTGATCATCGACTCCATCATCTGGGTCGCCACGATCACCGGCTTGGCGTTGCGGCGGCACAGCTCGATCAGCCGCTTCTGCACCACCGGCACCTTCTCCAGCGGGTACTCCACCGCGAGGTCGCCGCGGGCGACCATCACGGCGTCGAACGCCATGACGACGTCCTCCATGTTCTCCACCGCCTGCGGCTTCTCCACCTTGGCGATGACCGGGACCCGGCGGCCCTCCTCGTCCATCACCCGGTGCACGTCGCGCACGTCCTTGGCGTCCCGGACGAAGGACAGCGCGACCATGTCGACGCCCATCTGCAGCGCGAAGCGCAGGTCCTCGATGTCCTTCTCGGACAGCGCGGGCACGTTCACCGAGGCGCCGGGCAGGTTGATGCCCTTGTGGTCGGAGATCACACCGCCCTCGACCACCAGCGAGCGGACCCGGGCGCCCTCGACCTCGATGACGCGCAGCGCCACGTTGCCGTCGTTGATGAGGATCGGGTCGCCCTGCGAGACGTCGCCGGGCAGGCCCTTGTAGGTGGTGCCGCAGATGGTGCGGTCACCGGGCACGTCCTCGGTGGTGATGACGAACTCGTCGCCGGCCACCAGCTCCACCGGCCCGTCGGCGAAGGTGGCCAGCCGGATCTTCGGCCCCTGGAGGTCGGCGAGGATACCGACCGCGCGGCCAGTCTCCTCGGCGACCTTGCGCACGCGCTGGTAGCGGCTCTCGTGCTCGGCGTGGCTGCCGTGGCTGAAGTTGAGGCGGGCCACGTTCATACCGGCGTCGACCAGCGTCTTGAGCTGGTCGTACGAGTCGACGGCGGGACCCAGGGTGCAGACGATCTTGGCTCGGCGCATGGGCACTATCCTATCGGTTTGTTCCGCTCCGGAATAATGTGGGGCTGCGTTGCTGGTGCCTTCGGCGTCAGGTCCTTAAGCGCGCGCCAAGGCATAAGTATCCCGTGCGATCTCGAACTCCTCATCAGTGGGGACCACCGCCACCGCCACCCGGCTGGTCGCGGCCGAGACGAGCCGGCCGCCCGAGGCGCGCACCGCGTTGCGCACCGGGTCCAGCTCGATGCCCAGACCCGCCAGCCCGTCCAGCGCAGCGGCGCGCACCGCGGCGGAGTTCTCGCCCACGCCCGCGGTGAACGCCACCGCGTCCACCCGGCCCAGCACCGCGGTGAACGCGCCGATGTAGCGGCGCAGCCGGTGCACGTAGACGTCGAAGGCCAGCTGCGCGTCCTTGTCGCCCGCGCCCATCCGGCGGCCGATCTCCCGCATGTCGTTGGCGCCGCACAGGCCCAGCAGCCCGGACCGCTTGTTGAGCAGCGTGTCGATCTCGTCGGTGGGCATCCCGGCCACCCGCTGGAGGTGGAAGACCACCGCCGGGTCGATGTCGCCGGAGCGGGTGCCCATCACCAGCCCCTCCAGCGGGGTCAGCCCCATCGAGGTGTCCACGCACACCCCGCCGCGCACCGCCGACGCCGAGGCGCCGTTGCCCAGGTGCAGCACGATCACGTTGGCCTCGGCGGGCTCCTTGCCGAGCAGCGCGGCCGTCGCCCGGGAGACGTAGGCGTGCGAGGTGCCGTGGAAGCCGTAGCGGCGGATGCCGTACCGCTCGGCGGTGGCCGCGTCGATCGCGTAGCGGGCGGCCGCCTCCGGGATGCTCGCGTGGAAGGCGGTGTCGAAGACCGCCACCTGCGGCAGGTCCGGGCGCAACTGGCGGGCGACCTTGATGCCGGTGATGTTCGCCGGGTTGTGCAGCGGGGCGAGCGGCACCAGCTTCTCGATCTCCGCGACCACCTCGTCGGTGATCAGGGTCGGCTCGGTGAAGCGGGTGCCGCCGTGCACCACCCGGTGCCCGACCGCCGCCAGCCGCGGCGAGTCCAGGCCCAGGCCCTGCCCGTCCAGTTCACGGGCGACCTGGCGCAGCGCCTCGGCGTGGTCGGCGACGCCGCCCTCCTCGCCGATCCGCTCCACCACCCCGGACGCGGGGCGGGCCCCGTCGGCCATGTCGAGCAGCTGGTACTTCACCGACGAGGAGCCGGAGTTGAGCACGAGTACATGGGTCGCGGCGGTCACCGTGGGTCCCCCTGGGCCTGGATCGCGGTGATCGCGACCGTGTTGACGATGTCCTGCACCAGCGCGCCGCGCGACAGGTCGTTGACGGGCTTGCGCAGTCCTTGCAGGACCGGGCCGACCGCGACCGCGCCCGCCGAGCGCTGGACTGCCTTGTAGGTGTTGTTGCCGGTGTTCAGGTCCGGGAAGACCAGCACCGTGGCCCGCCCGGCCACCGCCGAACCCGGCAGTTTCGCGGCGGCGACGACCGGGGAGACCGCCGCGTCGTACTGGATCGGGCCCTCCACCAGCAGGTCGGGCCGGCGCTGCCGGACCAGCTCGGTGGCCGCCCGCACCTTGTCCACGTCCGCGCCCGAGCCGGAGGTGCCGGTGGAGTACGACAGCATCGCCACCCGCGGCTGCACGTCGAAGCGGGCCGCGGTGCCCGCCGCCTGGATCGCGATGTCCGCGAGCTGCTCGGCGTCCGGGTCCGGGTTGACCGCGCAGTCGCCGTAGACCAGCACCCGGTCGGCCAGGCACATGAAGAACACCGAGGAGACGATGGCCGCGCCCGGCCGGGTCTTGATGATCTCGAACGCCGGGCGGATCGTGGCCGCCGTGGAGTGCACCGCGCCCGACACCATGCCGTCGGCCAGGCCCTCCTGGACCATCAGCGTGCCGAAGTACGACACGTCGGCGACCACGTCGTAGGCCAGCTCGTAGCTGACGCCCTTGTGCGCGCGGAGCTTGGCGTACAGGGCGGCGAAACGGTCCCGCAGCGGTGAGGTGTGCGGGTCCAGGATGTCCAGCGCCGGGTCGTCCAGCGCGATGCCGAGGTCGCCCGCCTTCTTGCGGACCGCGTCCTCCTCGCCGAGCAGGGTCAGCTCGCACACGCCCCGGCGCAGCAGCACCTCCGCCGCCCGCAGGATGCGCTCCTCGGCGCCCTCGGGCAGCACGATCCGCCGCTTGTTGCTCCGGGCCCGCTCCAGCAGCGCGTGCTCGAACATCATCGGGGTGACCCGGGCCGAGCGGGCCACCGACAGCCGCTCGGTCAGCTCGGTGGTGTCCACGTGCGTCTCGAACAGGCCGAGCGCGGTCTCCGCCTTGCGCGGGGTGCCCGCGCCCAGCTTGCCGTCCAGCCCGAACAGTTCGGTGGCGGTGAGGAACGAGCCGGTCGGCACCGCCACCACCGGGGTGCCCGGGGCCAGCCGCTCGGCCAGTTGCAGGATGTCCTGGCCGGGCTTCTCGCCCAGCGTGAGCAGCACGCCCGCGATCGGCGGCGACCCGGCCGAGTGCGCGGCCAGCGCTCCTATGATCAGGTCGGCGCGGTCGCCCGGGGTGACCACCACGCACCCGGGGGTCAGCGCGGGCAGGAACGTCGGCAGCATCGCGCCGCCGAAGACGAAGTCCAGCGCGTCGCGGGCCAGCCCCGCGTCGTCGCCGAGCAGCACCTCCGCGCCGAGCGTCTGCACGATCTGCCGGACCGTCGGCGCCGACAGCGCGGGCTCGTCCGGCAGCACATACACCGGCACGTCCAGGCTGCGCCGCAACTGCTCGGTGGACGCCTCCAGTTGGTCCGGGGCCACCCGGTTGGCGACCATCGCGATGACGTCGCAGCCGAGGTTGGTGTAGGCGTGGTGGGCGTTGCGGACCTCCGCGACCACCGACTCGGCGTTCTGGTCCCGGCCGCCGACCACCGGCAGCACCGAGGCGCCGCACTCGTTCGCCAGCCGGGCGTTGACCCCCAACTCGGCCGGCAGGTTCGTGGCGGCGAAGTCCGAGCCGAGGATCAGCACCGTCTCGAAGCTCTCCGCGACCCGCAGATAGCCCTCGACGAGCCGCCCGATCAGCGCCGCCTCGCCCTGCTCGGCCTGGAGCGCGGCAGCCTCCTCGTACCCCAGGCCGAAGTACGTCGCCGGGTCCTGGGCGAGCCGGTAGCGGCCGCGCAGCAACTCGAAGATCCGGTCCGGGGCGTCGTGGACCAGCGGGCGGTAGAGGCCGACCCGGTCCACCTGGCGGGTCAGCAGCTCCATCATTCCGAGTTCCACGACCTGACGGCCGTCGCCACGGCCGATGCCCGTGACATAGACGCTGCGCGTCACCCCTGTGCTCCGTTCCTGTGCTGCCGAACCCGTGCCGCGGACCGCTGCCGGCCCGCGGGGCGCGGGAAGTGCGTACGTGCGTGCGCACAGCAGACGCTAACGCGCCAACCGGGCGAATGCCCGACGAGGGCGGGGCGTGCCGACGTCGCGTCGGCGGACACGCGGTGCGCGGGATGCGTTTCTGGGCCGTTCGGGCAGCGCGCGGCAGGCCCGGCGCGGCCGGTTCGGCGGGTCCACCGGACGAAACCGGCCGTACCCGTACAGTGAGGGCAGATCGGAGACGGAGGGCGGTGCCATGGAGGTCCTGGCTACCGGAGTGCAGCGTGACGAACGGCCCCTGCTGGAGCGCGCGTTCGCGCCGCGGCACGACGTGCGCTGCCTGGAGACCGTCCTGACCGCCGACACGCTGCCGCTGGCCGCGGGCTACGAAGCGGTGTCCACCAGCGTCAACGCGGCCCTGGACGCGCCCGCGCTGGAGGCGCTGGTGCGCGGCGGCACCCGGCTGATCACCCAGCGCTCCACCGGCTACAACAACATCGACCTCGCGCACGCCGAGCGGCTCGGGCTGACCGTGGCCCGGGTGGCCCGCTACTCCCCGTACGCGGTGGCGGAGTTCGCGTGGGCGCTGGCGATGGCGCTCAACCGCCGTATCGTGCGGGCCGCTTCGCGCACCCGCGACTTCGACTTCCGGCTGGACGGGCTGCTCGGCCGCGACTTCCACGGCCGCACCGCCGGGATCGTGGGCACCGGGCGGATCGGCGCGGCCTTCACCGCGATCGCCCGCGGCTTCGGCATGCGGCTGCTCGGCTGGGACATCTCGGTCAACCCGCAGTGCCAGGAGATGGGCCTGGAGTACGTCGAACTCGACCGGCTGCTGCGCGAGTCCGACCTGATCAGCCTGCACGTGCCGCTGATGCCCTCCACCCACCACCTGCTCGGCGCGCGGCGGCTGGCGGAGCTGAAGGACGACGCGATCGTGGTCAACACCGGCCGCGGCGCGCTGATCGACGCCGACGCGCTGGTGGCCACGCTGCGCGAGGGCCGACTCGGCGGCGTCGGCCTGGACGTGTACGAGGAGGAGGCCGGGGTCTTCTTCTACGACAAGTCGCTGGAGGTGATGACCGACGACACCCTGGCCCGGCTGCTGACCTTCGCCAACGTGCTGATCACCTCGCACCAGGCGTACTTCACGGTGGACGCGGTCGAGGAGATCGTCACGGCCACCGTCCGCAATGTGGACGACTACCTCGCGGGGCGGATCACTGAGTGCACGCTGATCCCGAAGTCCCCGTGACACCGGGGGCCCGGCCCGCCCGGCCCGTGCGGCGGCGCGGACCCGCACCCGGTCCGCGACCCGCTACCCGTGTCTCCTGGAGATCGCCATGCGTATCGGAGTGCTCACCGCCGGCGGCGACTGCCCCGGCCTCAACGCCGTCATCCGCTCGGTCGTCCACCGCGCGCTGACCGGCCACACCGACGAGGTGATCGGTTTTGAGGACGGCTTCGTCGGGCTGCTGGAAGGCCGCTTCCGCGAACTCGACCTCAACTCCGTCAGCGGCATCCTGGCCCGCGGCGGCACCATCCTCGGCTCGGCCCGGCTGGAGCGGGCCCGGCTGCGCGAGGCCGCCGACAACGCCGACGAGCTGTGCGCCCAGTACGGGATCGACGTCCTCATCCCGATCGGCGGCGAGGGGACCCTGACCGCCGCCCGGATGCTCTCCGACGCCGGCATGCCGGTGGTCGGCGTGCCCAAGACCATCGACAACGACATCAACGGCACCGACCGCACCTTCGGCTTCGACACCGCCGTCACCGTCGCCACCGAGGCGATCGACCGGCTCCAGACCACCGCCGAGTCGCACCAGCGGGTCATGGTGGTGGAGGTGATGGGCCGCCACGCGGGCTGGATCGCCCTGGAGGCGGGCATGGCCAGCGGCGCGCACGGCATCTGCGTGCCCGAGCGGCCCTTCGACCCGGCCGACCTGGTGGACATGGTCGAGAAGCGCTTCGCCCGCGGCAAGCGCTTCGCGGTGGTCTGCGTCGCCGAGGGCGCCCACCCGGCGAAGGACACCATGGAGTACGGCGTCGGCGCGATCGACAAGTACGGCCACGAGCGGTTCAACGGCATCGGCACCACGCTCGCCCGCGAGCTGGAACGGCGGCTGGGCAAGGAGGCCCGCCCGGTCATCCTCGGCCACGTCCAGCGCGGCGGCGTCCCCACCGCCTACGACCGGGTGCTGGCGACCCGGTTCGGCTGGCACGCCGTGGAGGCCGCGCACGCCGGCTCCTTCGGGCAGATGACGGCGCTGCACGGCACCCGCGTGGTGATGGTGCCGCTCGCCGACGCCGTCACCCACCTCAAGACGGTGCCCGAGGACCGGATGGAGGAAGCCGAGTCGGTCTTCTGAGAGCCCCGCCCGGCCGGTCGCGGGCCGAGCCGCGACCGGCCGCCGCGGCTCAGCCCGCGGCCGGCCGCAGCCAGACCGTGGCCAGCGGCGGCACGGTCAGCGTGATGCTGTGCCGGCGGCCGTGCCAGGGCGTCGGCTCGCTCTTGACCGGCCCCCCGACCGACACGCCGCTGCCGCCGTAGCGGGTCTCGTCGCTGTTGAGCACCTGGACCCACACCCCCTCGGGGCAGCCGATCCGGTAGTCCCGGCGCACCACGGGGGAGAAGTTGCTGACGCACATCAGCGGGTTGCCCGCGGTGTCGTGGCGCAGGAAGGACAGCGTGTTGTCCTCGGCGGCGCCGCCGTCGATCCACTCGAAGCCGCCCGGGTCGGTGTCGCGCTGCCACAGCGCGGGCGTCGCGCCGTACACCGCGTTCAGGTCGCGCACCCAGTCGCGCACCCCGCGGTGGTCGCCGGCCGCGGGGTAGTCCGGCGCGAGCAGCCACCAGTCCGGGCCGCTGTCGTGCGACCACTCCGCGCCCTGCGCGAACTCCTGCCCCATGAACAGCAGCTGCTTGCCCGGGTGGGCCCACATGTAGCCCAGGTACGCGCGGGCGCCGGCCCGCCGCTGCCACCAGTCGCCGGGCATCTTCTCCACCAGCGACCGCTTGCCGTGCACCACCTCGTCGTGCGAGATGGGCAGCACGTAGTTCTCGCTGTACGCGTACACCATCGAGAACGTCAGCTCGTCGTGGTGGTACTTGCGGTGCACCGGCTCGTGCGCCATGTACTGGAGCGTGTCGTGCATCCAGCCCATGTTCCACTTCAGGCCGAAGCCGAGGCCGCCGAAGCCGGTCGGGCCGGCCTGGTGGGTGGGCCGGGTCACCCCGTCCCACGCGGTGGACTCCTCGGCGATGGTGACCACGCCCGGGCAGCGCCGGTAGACGGTGGCGTTCATCTCCTGGAGGAAGGCCACCGCGTCCAGGTTCTCCCGGCCGCCGTACGCGTTCGGCAGCCACTGCCCGTGCTCACGGGAGTAGTCGAGGTAGAGCATCGAGGCGACCGCGTCGACCCGCAGGCCGTCGATGTGGAACTCCTCGCACCAGTACACCGCGTTGGCCACCAGGAAGTTGCGGACCTCGGTGCGGCCGAAGTCGAACTCCAGGGTGCCCCAGTCCGGGTGCTCGGCGCGGCGCGGGTCGGCCGGCTCGTACAGCGGCTCGCCGTCGAACCGGGCCAGCGCCCACTCGTCCTTCGGGAAGTGCGCCGGCACCCAGTCCATGATCACGCCGATGCCCGCGCGGTGCAGCGCGTCCACCAGGTACCGGAAGTCGTCCGGCGAGCCCAGCCGCGAGGTCGGCGCGTAGTACGACGTGACCTGGTAGCCCCACGAGCCGCCGAACGGGTGTTCCGCGACCGGCATCAACTCCACGTGGGTGAAGCCCAGTTCCTGCACGTAGGCGGGCAACTGCTCGGCCAGGCCCCGGTAGTCCAGGCCCGGCCGCCAGGACGGCAGGTGCACCTCGTACACCGACAGCGGCGCGCGGTGCACGGGGACGTCCGCGCGGTGCGCCATCCACTGCGCGTCGCCCCACGCGTACGACGACTCGGTGACGATCGACGCGGTGGCCGGCGGGACCTCGGTGGCGCGCGCCATCGGGTCGGCCTTCATGCCGCGCGAGCCGTCGGGCCGGATGATCTCGTACTTGTACGCCGTGCCCGGGCCGACCCCGGGGACGAACAGCTCCCACACCCCGGACGAGCCGAGCGAGCGCATCGGCAGCCCGGAGCCGTCCCAGTACGTGAAGTCCGCGGCCAGCCGCACCCCGCGCGCGTTCGGCGCCCACACCGCGAAGCGCGTGCCGGGCACCCCGCCGTGCGTCATCGGGTGCGAGCCGAGCACCTTCCACAGCTGCTCGTGCCGCCCCTCGCCGATCAGGTGCAGGTCCAGTTCCCCCAGCGTCGGCAGGAAGCGGTACGGGTCGTCGACCACCGTCTCGCCCGCGTCGTAGGACACCGCCAGCCGGTACCGCGCGGGGATCTCGGTCAGCGGGAGCAGCGCGGAGAACAACCCGTCGCCCTCCGGCGCCAGTTCGGTGCGCTCGCCGTCCAGCACGACCGCCACGGCGCGGGCGAACGGGCGCAGCGCCCGCACCCGTACGCCCTCCGCCTCGCGGTGCGCGCCGAGCAGCGCGTGCGGGTCGTGATGGGTGCCCCCCACCAGCCGCCCCCGCTCCTCGGCGCTGAGCCCGGTCCCCCCGCAGTTGCGGCCGCCGCTGCGTCCGGGGGCGTCCCCGGAAGACCCAGGGGCGCTGAGGGCACCTCCCAGGCCAGGCTCTGGGGGAAGAACCGCGCGACCGGCCGCGACGGCGCCGCGGTCCGTCACCGGCCGGGCGGGGCCGCCTGGTTCGCCCCGCACCACCGGCGCGGCGTGGGGCGCATCGCGCTCCTTGGGCGCCGTACCCGAGGCCGCCGGGTGCGGCGTCGTCGCGTCGTAGCCGCGGGCGGCGGCTTCCGGGAGGGCGCCGTCACCGGGTGACGGTTGGCGCGGTGGCTGTGCGGCGGGGGTCACGGCAAGCACTCCTCGGGGTCTCGTCAGGGGGTCGTGGACAGGCGGGCGAGGGCGGACAGCGGGATGGGCAGCCAGGCCGGGCGGTGGCGGGCCTCGTACCGGGCTTCGTACACCGCCTTGTCGGTTTCGAAGGCCCGTATCAGCACGGGCTGTTCACGGGGGTCGGTGCCCGCCACCGCGGCGTACCCGGTGCAGAAGGCGGCGCGGTGCCGGGCGGCCCAGGGGCCGTTGCCGCTGTGGTGGGCGGCGTAGTCGAAGGAGCGCAGCATGCCCGCGACGTCCTGGACCGGCGGCGCGGGGCGGCGCCGGTCGGCGAGCGGGCGGGCCGGCTCGCCCTCGAAGTCGATCAGCACCCACGCGCCGTCCGGCCCGCGCAGCGCCTGCCCGAGGTGGAGGTCGCCGTGGATGCGCTGGGCGAACACCGCCCCGCCGGGCCCGGTGCCCGCGCCGAGCTTGGCGAGGTCGTCGTAGGCGGCGCGCAGCGCACCGGTGAACGGGCGGACCCCGGGCACCTCGGCGGCGGTCTCCTCCAGCCGGCGCGTCATCGCCGCGGCGACCCGCTCCAGGGTGCCGCCGTCCAGCCGGCGCACCGGCAGCGCGTCGGCCAGCGCGCGGTGCACCTCGGCGGTGGCCCGGCCCAGCGCCGCGGCCTCGGCGCGGAAGTCGCCGTCCTCGGCCACGGACGCCAGGGCGAGCGCCCAACCGTCGCTGGAGCCGGGCAGGAAGCGCTGGAGCACCCCGAGGGTGATCGGCTCCCGGCCGCCCGGCGGCGCGGCGGCCGGGCCGGCGGTGCCGGCGGCGTCCTTGGGGTCCATGGCGTCCATGGCGTCGGCGGTGTCGGCGTCCAGCGCCTCGAACCACGCCACCGGCTCCGCCACCCGGCGGGACCCGGCCCGGGCCAGCGCGAGCGACAGCTCCAGGTCCGGGTTGCTGCCGGGCGAGACCCGGCGGAAGAGCTTGAGGATGTACCGGTCGCCGTACACCACGGAGGTGTTGGACTGCTCCGCGGTGGACACCCGCGGGGTCAGCCCGGGCGGGAACTGCGCGGACGGCTCGGTGGTGAAGCGCAGGTTCCCGCTGCGGCCGGGGAGCTTGAGGCGTTCCAGCAGCAGTGCCGCCATCCGGGGGTCGTGCGGCGCGTCGTAGAGGGTCAGCCCGTCGTAGGGGCCGCCGACGGCCGGGCCGAGCGCGGCGCGCACCAGTGCGGACGGCAGCAGCGGATGCGCGCCGAGCAGCAGTTGGTAGCAGTCCGGCGGCCGCCCGGGCTGCTCGACGTCGACCAGGACGTGCAGCAGGCCGAGCGGGCCGAGTCGGCCACCCGGGGGAACCAGCTCGGTCGCCGCCGCCAGCCGGAAGTCGCCGATCGGCAGGCCCTTGCCGGCGAACCAGCGCTGCCGCGGCAGCCAGCGCCGCAGCAGCGGATCGAGGGAGCGCAGCAGCCCCGGCACGAGAGCGCGGCCGGTGGTGGCGGGAACACGGGTCCAGGAGCTGTCCGACATGACGTCCTTTCCCCGGGGAGTCGCGCACCGGCCGCGGTGGTGGAGCGGCGGATGCGCCAGCCTCCCGGATGACGGGTACGGGCTGTCCGGCGACACGGGGAGCCTGCCCCGGGCGGGTGACAGGAAACCGCCGTACGGGCTGCTGCGGGTTTCGCTCGATCGTCCCAAAGGTGCGGTGCCCGCGCACCTCGGACGGCGGGTCAGGCCGAGGGGCCGGTCCGGCCGGCCCCCCGCCGTCAGGACGGGTCGCGGCGCAGCCGGAACCAGTAGAAGCCGTGCCCGGCGAGCGTGAGCAGGTACGGCAGCTGGCCGATCGCCGGGAAGCGCACCCCGCCGATCAGCTCCACCGGGTGCCGGCCCGCGAACTGCCGCAGGTCCAGCTCGGTGGGCTGGGCGAAGCGGGAGAAGTTGTTCACGCACAGCACCAGGTCGTCGCCGTCCTCGCGCAGGAAGGCGAGCACCGCCGGGTTGCTCGACGACAGCTCGGTGAAGGAGCCGACGCCGAACGCCCGGTTCTGCTTGCGGATCTCGATCATCCGCCGGGTCCAGTGCAGCAGCGAGCTGGGGGAGCTCATCTGCGCCTCGACGTTGGTGACCTGGTAGCCGTAGACCGGGTCCATGATCGTCGGCAGGTAGAGGCGGCCGGGGTCGGAGGAGGAGAACCCGGCGTTGCGGTCGGGGGTCCACTGCATCGGGGTGCGCACCCCGTCGCGGTCGCCGAGCCAGATGTTGTCGCCCATGCCGATCTCGTCGCCGTAGTAGAGGATCGGCGAGCCGGGCAGCGACAGCAGCAGCGCGGTGAACAGCTCGATCTGGTTGCGGTCGTTGTCCAGCAGCGGGGCCAGCCGGCGGCGGATGCCGATGTTGGCGCGCATCCGCGGGTCCTTGGCGTACTCCGCGTACATGTAGTCGCGCTCTTCGTCGGTGACCATCTCCAGCGTCAACTCGTCGTGGTTGCGCAGGAAGATGCCCCACTGGCAGTTCGCCGGGATCGCCGGGGTCTTGGCCAGCACCTCGGAGACCGGGTAGCGCGACTCGCGGCGCACCGCCATGAAGATCCGCGGCATCACCGGGAAGTGGAACGCCATGTGGCACTCGTCGCCGCCGGCCGGGAAGTCGCCGAAGTAGTCGACCACGTCCTCGGGCCACTGGTTGGCCTCGGCGAGCAGCACGGTGTCCGGGTAGTGCGCGTCGATCTCGGCGCGCACCTTCTTCAGGAAGCCGTGGGTGCGCGGCAGGTTCTCGCAGTTGGTGCCCTCCTCCTGGTACAGGTAGGGCACCGCGTCCAGCCGGAAGCCGTCGATGCCCAGGTCCAGCCAGAACTTCAGGGCGGCGAGGATCTCCTCCTGCACGGCCGGGTTCTCGTAGTTCAGATCCGGCTGGTGGGAGAAGAAGCGGTGCCAGTAGTACTGCTTGCGGACCGGGTCGAAGGTCCAGTTCGACGTCTCGGTGTCCACGAAGATGATCCGGGCGTCGGAGAACTGCTTGTCGTCGTCGGCCCAGGTGTAGTAGTCGCCGTACGGCCCGTCCGGGTCGCTGCGGGAGGCCTGGAACCACGGGTGCTGGTCGCTGGTGTGGTTCATGACGAAGTCGATGATGACGCGCATGCCGCGCTGGTGGGTGGCGTCCACGAACTCCACGAAGTCGGCGAGGTCGCCGAACTCCGGGAGCACCGCGGTGTAGTCCGCGACGTCGTACCCGCCGTCCCGCAGTGGGGAGGCGAAGAACGGCGGCAGCCACAGGCAGTCCACGCCCAGCCATTGCAGGTAGTCGAGTTTGGCGGTGATCCCCTTGAGGTCGCCGACGCCGTCGCCGTTGCTGTCCTGGAAGGAGCGGACGAGGACTTCGTAGAACACCGCCCGTTTGAACCACTCGGGATCACGGTCCTTGGCAGGGGTGTCCTCGAAGGTGTCAGGAACGGGTTCGTTGACGATCAACTGAGTGACCCTCCGATCGATGGAGACGGTCGCAGCGACAGCACGTGCGCGGGCGCGTGGCCCGGATCGAGCCGCACATAGTTGTCCCTGCCCCAGTGGTAGGTCTGGCCGGTCAGCTCGTCGCGTACCGGGAACGACTCGTGCCAGGAGAGGCCGAGCGCCGCCATGTTCAACGACACGGTCGCCTCCTGGGTGTGGAAGGGGTCGAGGTTGACGACCGTCAGGACCACGTCGTCGCCGTGCCGCTTGGAGTAGGCGAGCAGGGCCTCGTTGTCCACCGGGTGGAACGTGATGTCCCGCAGCTGCCGCAGCGCCGGGTGCCGGCGGCGCAGCCGGTTGAGCGTGGTGAGCAGCGGCGCCAGCGAGCGGCCCTCGGCCTCCGCCCGGGCCCAGTCGCGCGGCCGCAGCTCGTACTTCTCGGAGTGGGCGTACTCCTCGCTGCCGGGGTGCGCCGGCTCGCCCTCGCACAGCTCGTAGCCGGCGTAGACCCCCCAGGTCGGGGAGAGGGTGGCGGCGAGCACCGCGCGGGCGGCGAAGGCCGGCCGGCCGCCGTGCTGGAGGTAGGCGTGCAGGATGTCGGGGGTGTTCACGAACAGGTTCGGCCGCATGTAGGCGGCGCTGTCGCCGCTCAACTCGGTCGCGTACGAGGTGAGTTCGTCGCGGGTGTTGCGCCAGGTGAAGTAGGTGTAGGACTGCTGGAAGCCGATCTTGCCGAGGGTGGCCATCATCGCCGGGCGGGTGAACGCCTCGGCGAGGAAGATCACGTCGGGGTCGGTCCGGTTGATGTCGGCGATCACCTTCTCCCAGAACACCACCGGCTTGGTGTGCGGGTTGTCCACCCGGAAGATCCGCACCCCGTGCGCCATCCAGTGCCGCAGCACCCGCAGCGTCTCCCGCACGATGCCCGCGAAGTCCCGGTCGAAGGCGATCGGGTAGATGTCCTGGTACTTCTTCGGCGGGTTCTCCGCGTAGGCGATGCTGCCGTCGGGGCGGTGCGTGAACCACTCCGGGTGCTCCTTGACCCAGGGGTGGTCCGGCGAGCACTGGAGGGCGAAGTCGAGCGCGACCTCCATGCGCAGGTCGCGGGCGCGCGCCACGAAGTGGTCGAAGTCGGCGAGGGTGCCCAGGTCCGGGTGGACCGCGTCGTGGCCGCCCTCGGGCGAGCCGATCGCCCACGGCGAGCCGACGTCGTCCGGCCCGGCGGTCAGGCTGTTGTCCCGGCCCTTGCGGAAGGAGGTGCCGATCGGGTGGATCGGCGGCAGGTACACCACGTCGAAGCCCATTGCGGCCACCGCGGGCAGCCGTTCGGCGGCGGTGCGGAAGGTGCCCGAGCGCAGCCGCCCGTCCGGCCCGGCGCTCGCGCCCTCCGAGCGCGGGAACAGCTCGTACCAGGACCCGAACAGCGCCCGCTCGCGCTCGACGTGCAGCGGCATCGGCCGGGAGGCGCTGACCAGCTCCCGCAGCGGGAAGCGGTCCAGCGCCGCGACCACCTCCGGGGCCAGCGCCGCGGCGTGCCGGGCGGCCGGCGCCAGGGAGGCGTCGCGCAGCGCGTCCACCGCCGCCAGGACCGCGGGCCGCCCGTCGCCCTTGGGCACCCCGGCCGCGGCCCGCTCGTGCAGCCGCGCGCCCTCGGCCAGCACCAGCTCGGTGTCCATCCCGGCCGGGACCTTGATGCCCGCGGTGTGCCGCCAGGTCGCCACCGGGTCCGACCACGCCTCGACCGTGTACGTCCAGCGCCCTTCGGCCGTCGGGGTGATGTGCGCCCCCCACCGGTCGGTGCCCGGCGCCAGCTCCCGCATCGGCGTCCACGGCCCCGAGCGGCCCGAGCTGTCGCGCAGCACCACGTTCGCCGCCACCGCGTCATGGCCCTCGCGGAAGACGGTGGCGGTCACCTGGAACCGTTCGCCGACCACCGCCTTGGCGGGCCTGCGGCCGCAGTCCACACTCGGCTCGACGTCGACGACGGGGATACGACCGATCATTTCCTCACCTGACAGCTCGGGACGGGACTGCTCGACTGACGTGCGGACGGCGGGGCCGGCGGGGCCGGCTGACCGGATCTGACGGGACGTTCTGGGGTCGGCTGCGGGGGACGGGACGGCGGGGCCGCCCGGTAGGGAGCCTCGCTACTTTTTAACTGCTCTTGGCCGAACCGGCTCGCCCGCGAGGTCGCTCCAGGAGGGGTTCACCCGGGTGGCCGCCGGTGCGGGACGTCACATGTGCGAGCCTGCCCACGCTTCCCGGCCTGAACGCACCACCTGACGGCGTTTCGGTAGCGCGGCGCGAAGTGCGCGCGTTCGGGGTGACCGATCCGCCAAGCGGCCGCGCCCCTTACCCGCGCTCGTCACCGGGGATCTGCGCCCCGCGGCGCGCCCCCGCGTACGCCTGCCGGGGCAGCACGCCGCCGGAGCACCGCTCGCACGCCGTCGTGCCCGGCCGGCGGCGCCGCACCGCCCGGGCACCGCCGTGCCCCCGGGCCGTCCGCCGCCCCGGCGGCGGCCGCACCCGGACGGCGGGCGGGCCCACCCGGGTGCGCCCGCGCCCGGCCCCGGGGCCGCTTCGCCCCGGTGAGCCGCCGTTCGGGCGTTTGGCCCCGGAGATCGTGGACAACCCCCCCGGCCCCCCGGCACCCGGGCTACGGTCGAAGACGTGAAGGCAATCCGTCGATTCACCGTGCGCACCGTCCTGCCGGAACCTCTGCGCCCGCTGGGGGAACTGGCCTCGAACCTACGCTGGTCCTGGCACGAGGAGACCAGGGAGCTGTTCCGCAGCATCGACCCCGCCGGCTGGCAGACCGCCCAGGGCGACCCCGTCCGGCTGCTCGCCGCCGTCTCCGAACAGCGGCTGGCCGCCCTCGCCGCCGACCGCCGCTTCCTGCGCCGGCTGTCCGCCGCCGCCGAGGAGCTCGCGGACTACACCACCGCCCCCCGCTGGTACCAGGAGCAGACCGACCTGCCCGCCGCCGTCGCCTACTTCTCACCCGAGTTCGGCATCACCTCGGCGCTGCCGCAGTACAGCGGCGGCCTGGGCATCCTCGCCGGCGACCACCTCAAGGCCGCCAGCGACCTGGGCGTGCCGCTGGTCGGGGTCGGCCTGCTCTACCGGCACGGCTACTTCCGGCAGAGCCTGTCCCGCGACGGATGGCAGCAGGAGCACTACCCGGTGCTGGACCGGGACTCGCTGCCGATCAGTCCGCTGCGGGAGGCCGACGGCAGCACCGCCCGCATCACCCTGGCGCTGCCCGGCGGCCGCACCCTGGCCGCCCGGATCTGGCTGGTGCGGGTCGGCCGGGTGCCGCTGCTGCTGCTCGACTCCGACACCGAACCCAACCAGCCGGCCGAACGCGACGTCACCGACCGGCTCTACGGCGGCGGCAGCGAGCACCGGCTGCTCCAGGAGATGCTGCTGGGCATCGGCGGGGTCCGCGCGGTCCGCGCCTACTGCCGGATCACCGGCCACCCGCAGCCGGAGGTCTTCCATACCAACGAAGGCCACGCCGGCTTCCTCGGCCTGGAGCGCATCAGGGAACTCTCCCTGGACGGCCTCGACTTCGACGCGGCCCTGGAGACCGTACGGGCCGGCACCGTGTTCACCACCCACACCCCGGTCCCGGCCGGCATCGACCGCTTCACCCGCGACCTGGTCGCCCGCCACCTCGGCGACGGCGGCGAACTGCCCGGCGTGGACGTCGCCCGCGTCCTGGAACTGGGCCGGGAGACCTACCCCGGCGGCGACCCGGACCTGTTCAACATGGCCGTGATGGGCCTGCGGCTGGCCCAGCGCGCCAACGGCGTGTCCACCCTGCACGGCGCGGTCAGCCGGGAGATGTTCGCCGGGCTGTGGCCCGGCTTCGACCCGCAGGACGTGCCGATCACCTCCATCACCAACGGCGTGCACGCCCCGACCTGGGTGGCGCCGGAGGTGCTGCGGCTCGGCAGCCGCCAGTTCGGCGCCTCCCGCGCCGAGGACGCCCTGACCGTCGGCGGCGCCGAGCGCTGGGAGGCGGTCGCCGGAGTGCCGGACGCCGCCGTCTGGGAGCTGCGCCGCACCCTGCGCGAACGCCTGGTGGCGGACGTACGGGACCGGCTGCGCGCGTCCTGGCGGCAGCGCGGCGCCGACGACGCCGAGCTGGGCTGGACCGGCCAGGTCCTCGACCCGGACGTGCTGACCATCGGCTTCGCCCGCCGGGTGCCGTCCTACAAGCGGCTGACCTTGATGCTGCGCGACAAGGAGCGGCTGGCGGCGCTGCTGCTGCACCCGGAGCGGCCGATCCAGATCGTGGTGGCCGGCAAGGCGCACCCCGCCGACGAGGGCGGCAAGCGGCTGGTGCAGGAACTGGTGCGGTTCACCGACGACCCGCGGGTGCGGCACCGCATCGTCTTCCTGCCGGACTACGACATGCGGATGGCCCGCACCCTCTACCCCGGCTGCGACGTCTGGCTCAACAACCCGCTGCGCCCGCTGGAGGCGTGCGGCACCTCCGGGATGAAGGCCGCCCTCAACGGCTGCCTCAACCTGTCGGTCCGCGACGGCTGGTGGGACGAGTGGTACGACGGCGAGAACGGCTGGGCGATCCCCACCGCCGACGGCGTCGCCGACGAGGACCGGCGCGACGCGCTGGAGGCGGCCGGGCTCTACGACCTGCTGGAGCACCAGGTCGCCCCGCGCTTCTACGACCAGGACCGCGACGGCCTGCCGAGCCGCTGGATCGAGATGGTCCGGCACACCCTGACCGTGCTGGGCCCGAAGGTGCTCGCCGGGCGGATGGTCCGGGACTACGTCGAACAGCTCTACGCCCCGGCGGCCCGCTCGCACCGCGCGGTCCAGGGCCCGGCCGCCGCCGAACTGGCCGGATGGAAGCGCCGGGTGCGCCAGGAGTGGCCGCGGGTCGCGGTCGACGAGGTGGAGGCCGTGGCGGCGGCCGGCGCGGTCGGCGAGGACGCGGAGCTGGGCGCCACCCTCACCCTGCGGGTGCAGGTCGCACTGGGCGGACTCGACCCGTCGGACGTGGACGTGCAGCTGCTGTCCGGGCCGGTGGACGCCGCCGACCGGCTGACCGCGCCCGTCGCGCAGTCCCTCAAACCGGTGGCGCGGCCCGACGTGGCGGGCCGCTGCGCCTTCGAGGGGTCGCTCACCTTGGACCGTACCGGCGCGTTCGGCTACACCGCGCGGGTGCTGCCGGCGCACCCGCTGCTCGCCGACCCGGCCGAACCGGGCCTGGTCGCGGTGCCGCCGGAGACCGAGGGCATGACCGCGGGAGTGCTGCGCTAGGGGAGACGGGGAAGGCCCGCACCGAGCTGGTCGGTGCGGGCCTGAGCTCAGCCACGGGGGCCGGAGCCGGCGGCCGTCCTCAGACCGCGCCGTTGAGCATGCGGATGTTCTCCGCCTGCGGTCCCTTGTTGCCCTGCGTGACGTCGAACTCCACCTTCTGGCCCTCCAGCAGCTCACGGTAGCCGGTGGCCTGGATGTTGGAGTAGTGGGCGAAGACGTCGGAGCCGCCGCCGTCCTGCTCGATGAAGCCGAAGCCCTTTTCCGAGTTGAACCACTTCACGGTTCCGGTTGCCATAATCCATCTCCTACGGGGTATTGCGGGTTTCCAACACCGCACTGTACGGAATCGGACCCCGGGTGCCGATCACCCCACACCGGTAGAAAACGGCAAAAACCAGTCCGGCCGAGCGCAGGCCGGTCCACGCCCCGGCCCCGGCCGGAAAACCGGATGAGCGCTGTCACACGGTGGGCCTAGTGTCGACAAGTGACCTCTGCCACCAGCGACACGACCGCGCCCGACCACCGCCACCGATCCACCGTCCGCTCCCTGCGCCGGCTGTGGCCGTACGTCAGACCGGTACGGGCGAGACTGGCCCTGTCGGCGGTCGTGGCGGTGGTGGCGTCCTGCATGTCGCTGTTCATCCCGCTGGTGCTCAAGTGGATGGTCGACGGCCCGGTCCAGGACCGGGACCCGGGCGGGGTGTGGCTCGGCGGCGGCATCGTCCTGCTGCTCGGGCTGCTGGAGGCGGGCCTGTTCGGCGTCCGCCGCTGGCTGGTGGCCCGCCCGCTGGCCGGCGTCGAGGCCGCCATGCGCAAGGACCTCTACGAGCACCTGCAGCGGCTGCCGGTCGACTTCCACGACCGCTGGGCGTCGGGCCAACTGCTCTCCCGGGCCACCATGGACCTCCAGATCCTGCGGATGTTCCTCGCCTTCCCGCTGGTGTTCCTGGTGGTCAACGCCGCCACGGTGCTGATCGGCTTCGCGATCCTCTTCGCCCAGTCGTGGCTGCTGGGACTGCTGCTGCTCGCCCCGGCCGTGCCGCTGATGATCCTGTGCTCCTACTTCGAGACCCGCTACGCGCTCGCCGCCCGCCGGGCCCAGGACCAGGCCGGCGACCTCGCGACCCTCGTCGAGGAGTCCGTGCTCGGCATCCGCATCATCAAGGCGTTCGGCCGGCACCGCAGCCAGGCCGCGTCCTTCCGCCGCCAGACCCGCGCGCTGTGGGACACCGAGATCGACAAGGCGCGGCTGCTCTCCAACATCTGGGCGGTCATCATGACGCTCCCGGAGATCGCCCTCGGCGCCGCCCTCGTGGTCGGGGCGCTGCGGGTCGCCGACGACCGGCTGTCGGCCGGCACCCTGGTGGCGTTCCTGTCCACCGCGCTCACCCTGCGCTGGCCGGTGGAGTCGATCGGCTTCCTGCTCGCGATGAGCAACGAGTCGGCCACCGCCGCCGACCGCTACTTCGAGGTCCGCGACACCCCGCGGACCGCCGACGCCGCCGACACCCCCGGTACCGTCGACACACCCGATGCCGCCGACACCCCCGGTACCGCCGACGCAGCAGCCGCAGCCGCTGCCGACCGCGGGGATCGCCCCGACGGCATCCGGCTGGCCGGCGTCCGCTTCCGCTACCCCGACGCGCCGCCGGACAGCCCCGAACTGCTGCGCGGCATCGACCTGCACATCCGCCCCGGCGAGACCATGGCCCTGGTCGGCGCCACCGGCTGCGGCAAGACCACCCTCACCGCGCTGCTGCCCCGGCTGCACCGCGCCACCGGCGGCCGGATCACCCTGGACGGCGTCGACACCGCGGACCTGGCCCCCGGCCGGCTGCGCGAACTCGTCGCCGTCGCCTTCGAGGAACCCACCCTCTTCTCCGCCACCGTCCGGGAGAACGTGGAGATGGGCGCCGGGCCGCAGGGCGCCGACGAGGAGGACGTCCGGCGGGCACTGGCCGTCGCCCAGTGCGACTTCGTCGACGCCCTGCCGCAGGGCCTGGACACCCAGGTCGGCGAGCAGGGGCTGAGCCTGTCCGGCGGCCAGCGGCAGCGCCTCGCGCTGGCCCGTGCGGTGGTCGGCCGCCCGCAGTTCCTCGTACTGGACGACCCGCTCTCCGCGCTCGACGTGCACACCGAGGCCCTGGTCGAGGCCGCACTGCGCGACGTGCTGCGGGCGACCACCGCGCTGGTGGTCGCCCACCGGCCCTCCACCGTCATGCTCGCCGACCGCGTGGCCCTGCTCGCCGACGGCCGGATCACCGCGGTCGGCACCCACGCGGAACTGCTGCGCGACAGCGCCGAGTACCGCTACCTGATGTCCGGCGCGCCGGCCGACGGCGCCGCCGCACCCGGCCGGCCACCACGTGGAACACCCGCGGGCCCCGGCGCCGCGCACCGGCCCGGCGGACTCGCCGCCCTCGAAGGGAGCGACGCCCGATGACCGCCGAACTCGTCGACACCGCCGACCCGTTCGACCGGGACGTCCTCCCGGCACCGCGCAACGCCCAGCTCACCCTGCTGCGCTCGCTGCTGCGCCCGCACTCCGCCCGGGTGTGGGCCGCCGCGATCTACCTGCTGGTGCAGCAGGCCGCCGTCCAGGTCGGCCCGCTGCTCGTCGCCTACGCCATCGACCACGCCATCCCCGCGGTCCGCGACGGGCGGCACGGCCCGCTGGTCGCGGTGGCCTGCGGCTACATCGGCTGCGGCGTCGCGGCCGGCGTGCTGCAACGGGTCTTCATCAGGACCGCCGCCCGGGTCAGCCAGGACGTCCTGGTCGACCTGCGCGGGCGGATCTTCCGGCACGCCCAGACCCTCAGCCTCGACTTCCACGAGCGGTACACCTCCGGCCGGCTGATCGCCCGCGCCACCTCCGACGTCGAGTCGATCCGCGAACTGCTCAACGACGGCCTCGACGAACTCGTGGAGGTCGTGCTGTCCGCGGTGTACATCACCGCCCTGCTGCTCTTCCTGGACTGGAAGCTCGGCCTGCTGACCCTGGTGTCGTACGGGCCGCTGTACCTGGCCATCCGCAGCTACCAGCGGCGCGCGGTCGAGGCGTACCGCAGGCGCTCCACCGCGATCGCGGCGGTGATCGTGAAGTTCACCGAGACGATGAACGGCATCCGCCCGGTCAAGGCGTTCCGCCGCGAGCAGCCCAACGACACGGCGTTCGCCGAGCTCAACGAGCGGCACTACCGGGCCAACGGCGACGCGATCCTGGAGATGGCGCGCTACGTCGTCCGCTCCCGGCTGATCGCCAACGTCACGATCGCCGGGATGGTGCTGTGGGGCGCCTACCGGGTGGCCGGCGGCAGCATGGCGCTGGGCGTCCTCGCCGCCTTCGTGCTCTACCTGCGGCGGCTGTACGACCCGATCGACCGGCTCGGGATGTTCCTCAACTCCTACCAGTCCGCGGCCGCCTCGCTGGAGAAGATCGCCGGGCTGCTCGCGCAGGCGCCCACGGTGCCCGAGCCGGCGCAGCCGGTGCCGCTGCCGTCCCGCGCGGCGGGCGCGCTGCCCGGGCGGGAGGTCGTCTTCGACGGCGTGCGGTTCGCCTACCGGACCGGCGGGGAGGTGCTGCCCGCCTTCGACCTGCGCATTCCGGCCGGGCAGACCGTCGCCGTGGTCGGCGCGACCGGCGCCGGCAAGTCCACGCTCGCCAAGCTGCTGGCCCGCTTCTACGACCCGACCGACGGCCGGGTGCTGCTCGACGGGGTACCGCTGCGCGACCTCGGCCGGGAGGACCTGCACCGCGGGGTGATCATGGTCACCCAGGAGGCGTTCCTCTTCTCCGGCACCGTGGCGGAGAACATCACCATCGGGCGGCCGGACGCCACCCGCGAGGAGGTCGAGGCCGCGGCCAAGGCGATCGGCGCGCACGACTTCATCGCGGCGCTGCCCGACGGCTACGACACGGACGTCCGCAAGCGCGGCGGCCGGATCTCCGCGGGGCAGCGCCAACTCGTCGCCTTCGCCCGGGCGCTGCTCGCCGACCCGGCGGTCCTCATCCTCGACGAGGCGACCTCCTCGCTCGACGTCCCCGGCGAGCAGGCGGTGCAGCACGCCATGGACACGGTGCTGCGCGGCCGCACCGCGGTGATCATCGCGCACCGGCTGTCCACGGTGGAGATCGCCGACCGGGTGCTGGTGATGCGGGCCGGGCGCGTCGTCGAGGACGGCGCCCCCGCCGAACTCATCGCCGCCGACGGTGACTTCGCCGGGCTGCACCAGGCGTGGGCGGACAGCCTGGTGTAGCCCGGCGGGGCCTTGGGCAGCCGGGTCTCAGGCGGCCGGGCCGGTGAAGTAGTGGCCCTGGTCGAGGTCTTCGAGCAGGCCGGGGCCGGCCGGCCGCCAGTCCAGCAGTTCGCGGGTGCGGGTACTGGCGGCGGGGCTGTCCAGGCCGACGAAGGTCGCCATCCAGGTGAAGTGCGCGGGCGCGTCCTCCGGGGAGATCGACGCCACGGGCACGTCCAGGTGGCGGCCGATCACCTCGGCCACGTCGCGCAGGGCCACGCCCTCCTCGCCGACCGCGTGCAGCACGGACCCCGCGGGGGCGGACTCCACGGCCAGCCGGAAGAGGGTCGCCGCGTCGGAGCGATGGACCGCCGGCCAGCGGTTGGTGCCGTCGCCGACGTAGGCGGAGCGGCCGTTGGTGCGGGCGGCGCTGATGATGGTGGGCACGAAGCCCTGGTCGCCGTCGCCGTGCACGGTCGGAGGCAGGCGCACCACGGAGGAGCGGACCCCGCGGTCGGCGAGGGCGACGGTGGCCCGGGCGTTGTCCATCCGCTTCGACGGGCCCGCCCCGTGGTCGTCCGCGAGGCCCGTCAGCCCGTCCTCCTCGGTCAGCACCCGGCCCGGGGTCAGCCCGAGCACGCCCCCCGCGATCACCAGCGGCTTGCCCGTCCCGGCGAGCGCGTCGCCGAACGTGTCGATGGCCAGCCGGTCCGCGTCCGCGGCCGCCTCGAACCCGCCGCTGAACGCGATGTCGTGCTTGAACGCCAAGTGGATGACCCCGTCCGCCCCCTCGGCCGCCTCCCTCAGCGTCTCCACGTCGTCGAGGGTGCCCCGCACCACCTCGGCCCCCGCCTTCACCAGCGCCTCCGCCGACGCGTCCGACCGCGCCAGCCCCACGACCTGGTGCCCCGCCCCCAGCAGCTCCGGCACCACCGCCGACCCGATCCAACCCGACGCACCCGTAACGAACACACGCATGACCCAACCTCCTCGCACACGGGCGACCAGCCATCCGGCCACCCCGATGTCAGCCACTGTCATCAACCCTAACACCCCATGACACCCCCTGCCATCACCCCCCAACCAACGGCCGGCCCCACAGCAACGGCTGGCCGCACCCCCACCGAGGCCCAGGAACCGTGCCGCCGGAGGCGGCGTAGGGGCGCGGGGAACTGCGCGCCCAGCCACCCCCCGGCGCGCACCCGGGCGAGAAGGGGCACCGCAGCGGCGGCTGGCCGCAGCCCCACCGGGGTTCAGGGACCGTGCCGCCGGAGGCGGCGTAGGGGCGCGGGGAACTGCGCGCCCAGCCACCCCCCGGCGCGCACCCGGGCGAGGAGGGGCACCGCAGCGGCGGCTGGCCGCAGCCCCACCGGGGTTCAGGGACCGTGCCGCCGGAGGCGGCGTAGGGGCGCGGGGAACTGCGCGCCCAGCCATCCCCCGGCGCGCACCCGGGCGAGAAGGGGCACCGCAGCGGCGGCTGGCCGCAGCCCCACCGGGCGCGCCCGGGCAAGCTCGTGCACCGTAGCGGCGGGTCGCCGCAGCCCCACCGGGGGCGCGGACCCGGGCGGCGGGGGCACCCCGCGAACGGGGGGCGCGGCTGAACCCGCGGAGCTACCTGCCGGGGAGGCTCCGCACGGACCGAATCCCGAGAAGCGTCGCCGCGACGACCAACGGCACCACCCCGCCGACAAGAAGAACATCCCGCGCACCGAACACCGCGGACGCGGGCCCCGCCAGCGCCTGCCCGACAGGCACCATCGCAATGGACCCGGCCACTTCGTACGCGTGGATGCGGTTGAGGATGTCCCCGGGCACATGGGTCTGCACACTGGTCGCCCAATTGACACCCCAGTACGCCGAACACGCCCCCGCCACCAGCACGCAGCAGGCGATCGCCCAGACCGGCAGGCCGAGACCGACCGACGTCGGCATCAGCGCCACCCCGAACAGCGCGAGCGACCCCGCCCGCAGCGGCCGCGCGGACCGCAGCCGCATCGCGCACAGCGCCCCGAGCGCCGTACCCCCGCCGAGCGCGGAGTTGACCAGCCCGTACGCGCCCGCCCCGTGCGCGGGGATGATCTGCGCGGCGGCGAGCGGCGTGTACGGCCCGACCGTGCACACCATGTACACCATCCACACGAGGATCACCGACCACATCCACGTGCGGGCCCGGAACTCCTGCCAGCCCTCGACCAGATCGGCCCGGAAGGACGAGACGGCGGCGGCGAGCCGCGGCGGCGGGGGCGGCAGCCGGAGCGAGAGCAGGCACAGCGCGCTGGCGAGGTACGTACCGGCGTGCGCGGCGAACACCACACCGGTGGAGGTGAACCCGACGAGCACCCCCGCCAGCCCCGGCCCGACCAGCCCGGCGACGGACTCGGCGGTGCGGACGACGGCGTTGGCGCCCTGCACGTCGTCCGCGACGCGCACGATCGTGCTGGCCACCCCCGGCTGGAACATCGCCGCGCAGATGCCGTTGACCACCGCGATCAGCGCCACCTCCCACAGCCGCACCTGGTGGACGGCGAAGAGCACCGCCGCGGTGGACTGCGTGCAGACCCGCACCAGGTCCGCGCCGACCATCATCGCGCGGGCGTCGAACCGGTCGGCGAACACCCCGCCGAAGACCACGAACCCCGCGAAGCACGCGGTGGACGCGGCCATCACCAGCCCGATGTCGCCGGCGGAGTAGCCGTAGCCCAGCAGACCGGCCGACAGCGCGACGGGCAGCATGGTGTCGCCGAGCATCGCCACCGTGCGGGCGGTGAAGAAGGCGCGGAAGTTCGCCGACCACAGCGGGCCGGCGGCCGGGCGTACCGTGAACCCCGAAGCGGCGGCGGTGACTTCGGGTCCGGGTTGCGGAGTGCTCACGGTGCCAATATGGACTGGACCACTCGGTGATTTCCACAGGGTTCTGACCTGCGAGATGCCCGGTTCCGCGAGCCCGCCCGGGCCGACCGGCTCACTGCTCGGCCGGCCGTACCCGCAGCAGCCGCACCGACCGGGCCGCGACCGTCAACTTCCCGCCGTCCGAAAGGAGTTGACCGCCGCCGCTCCCGTCGCCCTCCGCCGCGGTGTCGAGCACCGCCTCGTACCCCGCCGCCCACGGCACCCCGGGCAGCGTGAACTCCAGCTCCCGCGCACCGGCGTGCACGATCAGCAGGAAGCTGTCGTCCACCACCGGCTCCCCGCGCGCGTCCCGCTGCGGGATGTCCCGTCCGGACAGCAGCATCCCCAGGGTCGCGGACGGCGCGAACCAGTCCCGTTCGGCCAGCTCCCGCCCGTCCGGCCCGAACCAGGTGACGTCCGGCAGCCCGTCCGGCGTCAGCGACAGCCCGGAGAAGAAGCCGCCGCGGCGCAGCACCGGGTGCGCGCGGCGCAGCGCGATCAGGCGGGCCGTCAGGTCGAGCAGCGCCGCGTAGGACGGGTCCTCGCGCAGCGACCAGTCGACCCAGCCGGTCGGGTTGTCCTGGCAGTAGGCGTTGTTGTTGCCCTGCTGGGTGCGGCCCATCTCGTCGCCGGCCACCAGCATCGGCACCCCGGTGGACAGCAGCAGGGTGGCGAGCAGGTTGCGCAGCTGGCGGTGGCGCAGCGCCAGGACGGCGGGGTCGTCGGTGTCGCCCTCGGCGCCGCAGTTCCAGGAGCGGTTGTCGTCGCTGCCGTCCCGGCCGTCCTCGCCGTTGGCCGCGTTGTGCTTGCGGTCGTGGCTGACCAGGTCGCGCAGGGTGAAACCGTCGTGCGCGGTGACGTAGTTGACGGAGGCGTACGGCCGGCGGCCGCCCCAGTCGTAGAGGTCGCTCGACCCCGACAGGCGGTAGCCGAGGTCGCGCACGTCGGTGGTCGCGCCGCGCCAGAAGTCCCGTACGGTGTCGCGGAACCGGTCGTTCCACTCGGTCCACAGCGGCGGGAACGCGCCCACCTGGTAGCCGCCGGCGCCGACGTCCCACGGCTCGGCGATCAGCTTCACCCGGCGCAGCACCGGGTCCTGGGCGATCACCGCGAGGAACGGCGAGAGCATGTCCACGTCGTGCAGCGAACGGGCGAGCGCGGCGGCGAGGTCGAAGCGGAAGCCGTCCACGCCCATCTCGGTGACCCAGTAGCGCAGGCTGTCGGTGATCAGCCGCAGCACGTGCGGCCGCACGACGTCCAGGGTGTTGCCGCAGCCGGTGTAGTCGGTGTAGCCGCGGCCGTCGGCGCCCAGCCGGTAGTAGCCGCGGTTGTCGATGCCGCGCAGCGACAGCGTCGGGCCGCCCTGGCCGCCCTCGGCGGTGTGGTTGTAGACCACGTCGAGCAGCACCTCGATGCCCGCCGCGTGCAGCGCGCGCACCATCCGCTTGAACTCCCCGACCTGGCCGCCCCGGCTGCCGCTGGCGCTGTAGGCGGCGTGCGGGGCGAAGTAGCCGATCGAGTTGTAGCCCCAGTAGTTGCTCAGCCCGCGGCGCAGCAGGTGCTCCTCGTCGGCGGACTGGTGCACCGGCAGCAGCTCCACCGCGGTGACGCCCAGCCGGGTCAGGTGCGCGATCGCGGCCGGGTGGGCCAGCCCGGCGTAGGTGCCGCGCAGCTCCGGCGGGATGCCGGGGTGCCGCCGGGTGAAGCCGCGCACGTGCAGTTCGTAGATGACCGTGTCCGACCAGGGGGTCTTGGGGCGGCGGTCGTCCCGCCAGTCGTCGTCGTCCTCGACCACCACGCCCTTGGGGACGTACGGCGCGGAGTCCCGGTCGTCGCGCACGGTGTCGGCGAGGCCCGCCTCCGGCCAGTCGCGCACATGGCCGTACACCTCGGGGGCCGCGGTGCCGAAGCTGCCGTCGACCGCCCGCGCGTACGGGTCGAGCAGCAGCTTCGCCGGATTCCAGCGGGCGCCGGTCCACGGGTCCCAACGGCCGCCCACCCGCAGGCCGTAGCGCTGCCCGGGCCGCACCCCGGGGACGAAGCCGTGCCACACCTCGTGGGTCAGCTCGGTCAGCGGGGCGCGGGTCTCGGTGCCGTCGTCGGCGAACAGGCACACCTCCACCCACTCCGCGCCGCCGGCCCACAGCGCGAAGTTGGTGCCGGGCGTGCCGTCCGGGCCGGGGTGGAAGCGGGCGCCGAGCGGCTGCGGGGAGCCGGGCCAGACGGTGGTGGTGGCGGACGGCGGTGTGCGGCCGGCGGGCGGGGGCGTACGGCGGCCGGTGCGCGGCCCCGGCGGTGCGGCCGGGGCCCCGGGTATGCCCGGCGGGCGGCTTCCGGGGCTGGCGCCCGGTCCCGGCTCGGGGAACGGCTCGGCCCGTTCCGCGTCGAACTCACGGGTCTCGGACATGTCTCAGCCCTCCAGCGGCTCCCCGGTGCCGCGGGGCGTCCCGTGCCCGGCGGCCGACCGACCCTGAGCAGTCCGCGCACCCTTCGCGGTCCCCGCACGCGTCGCGCTCCTCGCAGGGATTGTTCCCCCGTGGCCGGGCCGTCACCCTGACGCCGCCGTGCAGTCACCAACGCGGCACGACATCGTTGACCTTGCGTGACACGTGATGTGACGGGTGATGCTGCGGGGGACATGACGGGCGCGGGAGCCGGCGGCGGGAGGGCCGGGACGGCGCGCGGGCCAGCGGGCGGGACGGCGGGCACGGTCCCGTACAGGGTGCCGCGCGCCCGCCGTACGGCACGGGGACCGCTCGCGGTGCTCGCCGCCTCGGTGGCCGCGCTGGCCGTGCTGGTGGCCGGCTGCGGCTCGGGCGGCGGCTCCGACGGCAAGCCGCACGGCTCGGCCCGCCCGCACCCGACGACGAAACCGCCGACGTTCGTGGGCATCTACTCCCCGGAGCAGGGCACCACCGTCGGCACCGGGATGATCATCTCCCTGGACTTCACCCGGGACATCACCGACCGGGCCGCGGTCGAGCGCGGCGTCAGCGTCACCAGCGTGCCGCCGGTCGAGGTCACCGGCCACTGGTTCGGCGACCGGCGGCTGGACCTGCGCCCGGCCCGCTTCTGGCGCGCGGGCACCCGCGTCACCCTGCACCTGCGGCTGCGCGGTGTGCAGGGCGCCCCGGGTGTGCGCGGCACCCAGTCCAAGGACATGTCCTTCGCCATCGGCCGCGACCAGCACAGCACCGTGGACGTGCTCGCCCACACCATGACCGTCGTCCGCGACGGCCGCCCGCTGCGGGTGCTGCCGATCTCCGCGGGCAGCGACGCGCACACCACGTACAACGGCATCATGATGATCTCCGAGAAGTACGCGGTGACCCGGATGAACGGCAGCACGGTCGGCTTCGGCGGGGAGTACGACATCCCGGACGTGCCGCACGCGATGCGGCTGACCGCCTCCGGCACCTTCGTACACGGCAACTACTGGTCGCCGCCGGGCGTGTTCGGCACGGCGAACGTCAGCCACGGCTGCGTGGGCCTGCGGGACGTCAAGGGCGGCGGCGCGGACACCCCCGCCGGGTGGTTCTACGGGCAGTCCCTGGTCGGTGACACCGTGGAGGTGGTGAACTCCCCGGACGCCGTGGTCGCCCCGGACAACGGGATGAGCGGCTGGAACCTGAGCTGGCCGGAGTGGACGGCCGGGTCCGCGCTCTGAGCCGCGGCGCCGTGCCGTGACCCGGTGCCGCGGCCCTGCGCCGCGCCGTACGGAACCGTGCGGGTGAACCGCGTGTTGACTGCCCGTGTCCCCGGGGTAGACGCCCTGATGGCAGTTGGGACGAAACGGTGACATTCCCGTGGCGGCGTGCTCCTACTTCGTATGGTTTTCTTGCGCTGGCAGGGGGAGTTCGGGTGTGTCGCGGTATGGGGAATAGGGGAACAGGAACTGTGAAGCCGATAGGTGGGGCCCGGCGTGCCAGACGGCACGCGGCCGCGGCTGTGGTGCTCGGCGCGCTGATGCTGGTGGTGACCGCGTGCGGTCCGAACGGCGGCAGCAAGGCGAGCTCCGGCAGCGACGACGGCAAGGGCGGTGGCGCGTCGACCAGCGCCACCGACACGACCGTCTCGAAGGCGGTGGTCGACATCGCGCCCAAGGACGGTGCGAGCAACGTCGCGACCACCGGCGCGCTCAAGGTGTCGGCGTCCAACGGCAAGCTGTCGTCGGTGACCGTGAAGGACGACAAGGGCAACGCGGTCGACGGCAGCATCGCCGCCGACGGCCTGTCGTGGGCGCCCAGCGGCCATCTGAACACCTCCACCGAGTACACGGTGGACGCCGCCGCGAAGGACTCCTCGGGCCGCGAGTCCGACAAGCACGCGACCTTCACCACGGTCGTGCCGAAGGACACCTTCGTCGGGTTCTTCACCCCCGAGGACAACTCCACGGTGGGGGTCGGCATGGAGGTCTACCTCAACTTCAACCGGCCGATCACCAACAAGAAGGCCGTCGAGGCCGGGCTGAGCGTGACCGCCTCGCCGTCCGTGCCGATCGCCGGCCACTGGAACGGCGACACCCAGCTGTTCTTCCGCCCGCAGGACTACTGGGCGGCCGGCACCAAGGTCACCCTCAAGCTGGACCTCGACGGGGTCGAGGGCGCGCCCGGGGTGTACGGCAAGCAGAACAAGTCGGTGCACTTCACGGTGGCCCGCCGCCAGGTCAGCGTGGTGGACGCGGCGAAGCACACGATGACCGTCTACCGCGACAACAAGGTGCTCAAGACCATCCCGATCTCCTCGGGCGCTCCGGACCACACCACCTACAACGGCAAGATGGTGATCTCGGAGAAGTACATCAAGACCCGGATGAACGGCGACACGGTCGGCTTCGGCGGGGAGTACGACATCCCGGACGTGCCGCACGCGATGCGGCTGACCAACTCCGGCACCTTCATCCACGGCAACTACTGGGCCGCGACCTCCGTCTTCGGCCACAGCAACACCAGCCACGGCTGCGTCGGCCTGCACGACGTGCGCGGCGCGGGCGACCCCGACACCCCGGCCGCCTGGTTCTACAACAACTCGATCATCGGGGACGTCGTCCAGGTGATCAACTCCAAGGACAAGACCGTCCAGTGGTACAACGGCCTCAACGGCTGGAACATGCCCTGGAGCGAGTGGACCGCCTGATGTGTTCGCTCACCGTGGTGAGGTAGGTACGGCCCGTCCCTTCGCGGGGGCGGGCCGTCGTCGTACGCTCCGGGCATGACTGATACCCCGGTGACCCTTGAGGTCGAAGACGGCGTCGGCACCATCCGGCTGGTCCGGCCGCCGATGAACGCGCTGGACGCGGCGATGCAGGACCTGCTCAAGGAGCTGGCCGAGCAGGCGGCCGCGCGGGCGGACGTGCGGTCGGTGGTGGTGTGGGGCGGCCCGGAGGTGTTCGCGGCGGGCGCGGACATCAAGGAGATGCGGGCGATGTCGTACCAGGACATGGTGGACCGCTCGCGCGGCCTCCAGGACGCCTTCACCGCGGTCGCCCGCATCCCCAAGCCGGTGGTCGCGGCCGTCAACGGCTACGCGCTGGGCGGCGGTTGCGAGCTGGCGCTGTGCGCGGACATCCGGATCGCCGCGGAGGACGCCAAGCTGGGCCAGCCGGAGATCCTGCTCGGGCTGATCCCGGGCGCCGGGGGCACCCAGCGGCTGGCCCGGCTGGTGGGCCCCTCGCGTGCGAAGGACCTGATCTTCACCGGCCGGATGGTCACCGCGGCCGACGCGCTGGCGATCGGCCTGGTCGACCGGGTGGTGCCGGCCGACGAGGTGTACCCGCAGGCGCTGGAGTGGGCGCGGCGGCTGGCGCGCGGCCCGGCGTACGCGCTGCGGGCCGCGAAGGAGGCCGTGGACGGCGGGCTCGACACCGACCTGTCCAGCGGGCTCACCCTCGAACGCACCCTGTTCGCCGCGCTGTTCGCCACCGAGGACCGCGAGACCGGTATGCGCAGCTTCATCGAGAACGGCCCGGGCAAGGCGGAGTTCGCCTGATCCCGCGGCGGTCCGCCCGGGCCGCCGGGCCGCCGCCGCGCGGGGCGCAGGTGGCGGAGGTGACGCCGGTTCAGATGAATTAGCCGGGTTACCGGGCGAAGCCGTCCCGTTACGGCCATCATGAGGGCATGGCGGGACGGGGTGGAGCGGAGCAGTCACGGCAGGCGGCTCAGGAGGTTGCCACGGCACCTCTGGCGGCCATGGTGACCCCGGCCCGCCCCGCGGCCGACGCTGCCGGCGACCGCCCGGCCTGCGGCGCCGCGGACGGACGCGCGGAGGTGGACGACGACCCCGACGACGTGGCGGCCGCGGCCGCGCGGGCGCTGGAGCGGCTCGGCGACCCCTCGGTCAAGGAGGTGCACCTCACCTCGCGGCCGGAGTCGGCCGCCCTCGCCCGTCGGCTGGCGCTGTCGGTGGTGCGCGGCTGGGGGCTGCCGCACCTCGCGGACACGGTGGAGCTCCTCGTCTCGGAGCTGGTCGGCAACGCGGTACGGCACACCGGCGCGCGCACCTGCGGGCTGCGGATGCACCGGCGGCGCGGGCGGGTGCGGGTGGAGGTGCGGGACCCGTCGCGGGCGCTGCCCTGCCGGCTGCCGGTGCGCGAGATGGACACCAGCGGGCGCGGACTGTTCCTGGTCGACAAGCTCTCCGACCGGTGGGGCGTCGATCTCCATGCGCGCGGCAAGACCACATGGTTCGAGCTGCGGGTCATGGACCGGATCTGAAAGGGAAGAGGCCCTCCGCGCGTCGGGGGGGATGACTGCGGGGGGCCTCTTCTACATCGCCGCGAAGCAGGGGGGGTGTTCCGCGGCGGTCCTGGAACGGCCGAGCCCGGGTCGGTGGCGGCCGTTGTCTACGACTGTGGCACGGGTCGGGGTGCAAGAGCAAGTTTGGCAAGCGTGTCACTCGCCACAAACCGGGCATATTACTTGGGGATGAAAGGGTGACATGTGCCACCACCTTGTAAATGATGGCTAAACTCTCTCATGACCTTTTCATATAGAGAATGCTTATGTGACTGGTGAGACCCTGTAGGGGGCGGTCCCTGACCTGGTGGTGGGGTAAGCCCCCGAGGAAGTCCGGGGATGTGCCGGATGGGCCGGGCCGCGCCGCCACGAGAAGGTCGGGTGGTCGGTCGGCAACACGAGGAGAGCCCGTGGCAGGCAGCATGGCAGCAGCGCAAGAGCGTACCGCCCCGGCGGCGGTGCGCGCGCTGCCGGCGTTCGTGCGGTTCGTGGTCTTCGGCGGCGGCGTCACCCTGCTCGGCAGCGCCGCGCTGCTGCTGGTCGGCGACCGGGCGCCGGTCGCCGCCGCCAACGCCGTCGTCACCGTCGCCACCACCCTGCTCGCCACCGAACTCCACACCCGCTTCACCTTCCGGCGCGGCCGGGCCGGCTGGAGCGACCACTGCGCGAGCGGGCTGACCGTCCTGCTGTCGTACCTCTTCACCACCGGCGCGCTGCTCGGCTACGACGCCCTGCACACCGGCGGCGGCGCCCTGCTGCGGCAGGGCGTCTACCTCGCTGCCTCCGGCGCCGCCGGCATCGCACGCTTCCTGCTGCTGCGGTACGTCTTCGCCCGGACCCGGACCGGAGCCGGAGCGCGCACCTGGGCCCGTATCCGGGTCCGTACCCGCATCCGGGGCCGAGTCCGGGTCGGATCGGGCCGGCCCGCCGCGCGGGGGGTGCGGGCCGCCCGGATCGCGGCCGCCCTCGCCGCCACGGCGCCCGGGGCGGGCCCCGTGCTGTGGGCCGCCGCCACCGCCTGCCCGCGCGAACCCGCGCCCAGCGCGCCGAGGGTGCTGGCGACGTAGCGCGCCACCGGGCGGGCACGGGTCGGCCGGCCGGGCGAACCGGCTTTCGCCCGCGCGGAATCCGCCCGGGGGCAGGACGGGTCGGCCGGGCCGGTGAGGGATGCTGGAAGGCGGTACGCGATCACCGCGACCGCGACCAGCAACGCCGTACCCCGCACGCCGCCCCGCAGTCGGCCCACCCAGGAACGGACCCGCCATGACCAAGGCCATCGCCCTCACCGAGTTCGGCAGCGCGGACGTGCTGCACGCCACCGACATCGAACTGCCGGAGCCCGGGCCCGGACAGGTGCGCCTCGCCGTACGCGCCGCGGGCGTCAACCCGATCGACAGCAAGATCAGGTCGGGCGCCATGCAGGAGGTCTTCCCGGTGACCTTCCCCTACGTCCCCGGTGTCGAGGCGGCCGGCGTGATCGAGGCGGTCGGCCCCGACGTCACCCATCTCGCCGTCGGTACCGAGGTGTTCGGCCGGGTGGCCACCGGCGCCTACGCCGAGCAGGCGCTCGCGTCCGCCGACGCCCTCCTGCCCAAGCCCGCCGGCCTGGACTGGGCCGAGGCGGCCTCCCTGCTGGTCGCCGCCGAGACCACCTACCGCGCCCTGGAACGCCTCGACCTGCACCCCGGCGAGACCCTGCTCATCCACGGCGCGGCCGGCGGGGTCGGCTCGGTCGCCGTCCAGTTCGCGGTCGGCCGCGGCCTGAAGGTGATCGGCACCGCGAGCGAGGCCAACCACGCCCGGCTGCGGTCGCTGGGCGCCGTACCGGTCGTGTACGGCGACGGGCTGGTGGCGCGGGTGCGGGAGGTCGCGCCGGACGGGGTGGACGCCGCGTTCGACCTCGCGGGTCGGCCGCAGGCGCTCGCCGACTCGGTCGAGCTGACCGGGGGCACCGCGCGCGTCATCACCGTGGCGAACGCCGCGACCGCGAAGGAGTCCGGGGTCGCCTTCACCGGCGGCGGTGACGCCGACCGCAGCCGGCCCGCGGTCGCCGAGGCCCTGGAACTGCTCGCGACCGGGAAACTCCGGCTCGCCGTGCACCGCACGTACCCGCTCGCGCAGGCGGCCGACGCACAGCGGGAGAGCGAGGCCGGGCACGCGACCGGGAAGATCGTCCTGACCGTGTGACCGTGTGACCGTGTGACCGTCGGCCGTACGGCGGATGCGGCCAACGCGGCGGGTGGGCCGGGCTCGTCAGCCCGGCCCACCCGCGTCCCGTGCGGTGGCACTTGCGACCGGTGGCCTTACGGGGCCTTGTTGTAGACCGCCACGTAGTCGATGTTCATCTGGCCGCCGGAGACGGTCGAGGCGTTGGGGCCGCCGCCGAACGCGTCAGGGAAGCCGCCGCCCATCGCCAGGTCGTAGATGATGAAGAACGGGTGGTCCACCGCGTTCGCCCACGTGGTGGCGTCGACCTGGGTGGAGTTGACGGTGAAGTAGTTCTGCCCGTCGAGGTACCAGCGGATCTGCTCGGGCGAGGTCGAGCGGTCGATCTGCACCGCGTACGTGTGGTAGCCGGTCTGGCAGCCGGAGCAGGCGCGCTCGCCGGAGCCGATGCCGGTCGACTCGTTGCACGGGCCGCCCGGGTTGGTGCCGCAGTGCAGGGTGCCGAAGACCGAACTGCGGGCGTTGATGTCCTCCAGGATGTCCACCTCGCCGGAGGTCGGCCAGGTCACGCCGTCGCGCAGCGTCGAGCCGAGCATCCAGAACGCCGGCCAGTAGCCGGCGCCGTTGGCCGTGGTCAGGTCCGGCTGCTGGATCGAGGACTGCATCATCACCACGCCGCCGGCGGGCGCGCCGAAGCTGTCGCTCTGCGTCTCGATCCGGCCCGACGTCCAGCCGGAGGCCGGGTCCGAACCGTCGTGCAGCGCCTTCAGCACGAGGTGGCCGTTGCCGTCCTCGTACACGTTCGACGTGCTGTCGGTCATCGTCTCGATCTCACCGGTGCCGAAGTTGCTGCCCGGGCCGGTGTCGTACTTCCAGTCCGAGGAGGGCACGCCGGTGCCGGAGGCGCCGTTGAAGTCGTCGCTCCAGGTGGTGGTGAAGCCGGCCGGAGGCGCGGGCACGTCGCTGGGCGCGACGGCGACGGCGGCGTGCGAGGCCGGGGCTGCCGCGCTGCCGGTGCCCGTCGCCGCGGTCATCCCGGCGAGGCTCAGCGCGGCGACGGCCACCGCGGTCAGCGCCAGCCGCGCCCGCGACCTGCGGCGCCGCCGCGCGGCCCGGCCGGTCAGCGGCGGGGCGCCCTGCGTCATCTCCTGCTCTGGCAGTGGTCCGCTGGACATGTGGTCTCCTGTCCCGATCGGAAAATGTGGGGGGTAGCGCCCGTCGGCGCCGAAGTGACCGGAAGGCGTGCGCGGTTCACGGGGCGCGCCGCGGCCCGGTGCGCGGCCGGCCACGCGTGCGGTTCGCGGCGGGCCGGGGGCGGCCGGAACCGTTTGCGACCCGGCTCCCGCGCCTGCCGCGGGCATATTGCTGCCATGAGTTGCTCCTGTCCGGGTGGGGGACCGTGTACAGGCCGCACCGCTCTGTGAGAGCGCTCTCTTCTGGTCAGACAGAAGGTCTAGTGCCCCGGTTTCGCCCCGTCAACCCGTGTCCCCGGCGCCAGGCGCGTCCCACACAAACCCTGCGCAACTCCCGCCCCGCGCATCCGGGGTGCCGGGCTCCTCCGGGGCCGGAGCGGCGGGGATGCCCGGGTGCCCCGGCGGAGGCGCGCCCGCCGGGTGCGGCGGGCGGCGGCGTGTTCCGCGCGGCCTGCGACGGCGGAGGGCGGGCCGCCCTAGGATCGGGTGTATGGCGAACGACGGTGCGGGGTCACGGAATATCGGGGTGTACATCGACCGCGCGGTCGGCGAGGTCTACGCGTACGCGTCCGACCCGGCGAACCTGCCCGCCTGGGCCCGCGGGCTGGGCGGATCGATCGAGCAGGTCGGGGGCGAGTGGGTCGCGGCGGACTCGCCGATGGGCCGGGTCGTGGTGGCCTTCGCCCCGCACAACGAGCTGGGTGTGCTCGACCACGACGTGACACTGCCGTCGGGGGAGACCGTCCACAACCCGGTCCGGGTGATCGCCGACGGCGTGGGCAGCGTGGTGGTCTTCACGCTGCGCCGCCAACCGGGCACGAGCGACGCCGACTTCGCGCGCGACGCCGCGATGGTCACCGCCGACCTGGAGCGGCTGCGCGACCTGCTGGAGTCCGCGTAGGGCCCGACCCCGGTCATGAACCCGCGTGGGGTGCGCGTGGCGTGCGGGCTGCCGCGCCCGGAGCCGGGCCTCAGGGGGATCGGTGCGGCGGCGCACCCGAGGCCGCACCAGGTGCCGTGCTTCGTCTGCGCGCGGCCGCGGCGCTGAACAGGGGCCAGCCGTCGACTTGTTGGGGCGCCGGGGCGGCGGGGTCCCAGCCGCGTGCGGTGGCCTCGTCGAGGAACGCCCTTACGGTGCCCGGTTCGTGGAGGTTGAGCCAGGGGCCGTCCGCGGTGCCGACGGCGCCGGAGGGGGCGTAGCCGTCGGGGACGAGCCGGCCGGGGCCGCCGCGGAAGACGATCCGCAGCCCGCCGCGCGTGTCGAGCCGGCGCACGCAGAGCACTTCGCGGCAGTCGGTCCAGCGCCCGGGCTCGCCGTCGTGCCGGTGCCGGACGGACCACAGGAACGTCGTGTCACCGACGGTGAGCCGGCGGGGCCGGGAGCTGCTGCGCGCCACCTTTCGATCGTAACTCCCTTTATTCGGGCGCGTCTTGGGACGCGTCGAGTTGGTGGTCGGCCCACACGTAGCTCTCGGGCAGCAACTCGGCGACTGGGACGGACCGCAGCCGGTCCGCGGGGCCGACGACGATGTGGAGCGCGGGGAAGTAGTCGAGCAGCACCTGGCGGCAGCGGCCGCACGGCGGGATCACCCCGCGGTCGCGGTCGCCCACGGCGACCATCGCCACGAGGTCGTCGATGCCCTGGGTCGCGGCGGCGCCGATCGTCACCAGCTCGGCGCAGGGGCCGCCGGTGAAGTGGTAGACGTTCACGGCGGTGACGATGCGGCCGTCCCGGGCGCGGGCCGCGGCCGCGACCGTGTGGTTGTCGCCCCGGCAGGCGGTGGCGGCGAGGGCCGTGGCCGCGCGGACCAGTTCGTGGTCGACCGGGTGCGGTGCGGTCGTGGACGCGGCCGGGTTGGGGTCGGGGCTGGAGTTGGGGCTCGGGCTCGGTGGGGTCATCGTTCGCGCCTTCGGGTGGGGTCTGGTCGGTCGGTCCCCAGCTTGCCCTGCCCGGCGGTTCACACGGGGGAGCCGGCCCGGTCGGACCCCAGCGGCCAGCCGACGCCGGTCAGTTGCTCCGACAGGGTCCACAGCCGGCCGGCGAGTTCGGCGTCCTGCGCCGCCTCGGAGCGGCGGATCAGCTCGGCGGACCCGCGCATGTGGGCCAGGTGGCGGGGGCCGGTGAAGCTGTTCCCGGGCAGGTCGGCGACGGCCGCGTACAGGACGGGGAGGGCGCCCTGTTCGGGGCTCTGCGCGAGCAGGCGCAGCATGACCTTGGACACGCGCCCGTTCTCGCGGTAGATGGCGGTGTCGACGTAGCCGGGATGCGCCGCGTGCGCGCGCACGCCGGACCCGGCGGCCGTCAGGCGCCGCTGCAACTCGGCGGTGAACAGGAGGTTGGCCAGTTTCAGCTGGCCGTAGACGCGCGAGGGCTTGTACGGGGCGGATGCCGGACTCCCTTGCGCCGGGCCGCGGTTCATCGCGGCCAGGGCGTCGAGTCCGGCGAGGTCGAGGTGCGCGAACCGTTCCGCCTGGGAGGCGAGCGTGATCACGCGGCCGGTGACGTGGGGGAGCAGCAGGTTGGTCAGGGCGAAGTGGCCGAGGTGGCCGGTGCCGAACTGCAGCTCGAACCCGTCGGCGGTGTGCCGGAGTCCGGACGGCGGCGGTGCGGCGGCGTTGTTGACCAGGAGGTCGACCGGGTCCTCCCAGCGCGCGGCGAAGTCCCGTACGGAGGCGAGGTCGGCGAGGTCCAGTTCGCGGACCTCGGTCGTCCCCGGGATGCGGGCGGCCGCGTCGCGGCCCTTCGCGATGTCGCGCACGGCGAGGACGACGCGGGCGCCGGCTCCGGCGAGCGCGTGGGCGGTGGCGCGGCCCACGCCGCTGTTCGCGCCGGTCACGATCGCCGTGCCGCCGGCGAGGTCCGGCAGGTCCGAGGAGGTGAATGTCGTCATGCCCTCCAAAGTAGGCGCTGCCTACAATGATGTCAATGACAACATCGTCGTATGCTGGCAGCATGCCGGACCGCCCGTACCACCATGGACACCTGCGCGCCGCCCTGCTCGCGGCCGCCGAGCGCACCCTTCGTGAGAGCGGGGCCGAGCAGATCGCGCTCCGCGACCTCGCGCGCCAGGTGGGGGTCAGCCACGGCGCCCCCAGCCGCCACTTCCGCGACCGCCAGGCGCTGCTCGACGCGCTCGCGGAGGTCGGCTTCGCCCGGCTCGGCGCGGACATCGCCGCGGCGGTCGACGAGGTACGCGGAAAGGCGCGCGGGAAGGTGCGCGGGGCGGAGGCCGGGGACGCGGGGGACGGGGCGGACGGCGCGGGAGAGGATTTCGGGGCGCAGCTCCGCGCGGTGGCGACGAGCTACGTCCGCTTCGCCACCGAGCACGCCGCGCTGCTCGGCCTGATGATGTCGGTCAAGCAGGACGAGGGGCCGGACACGAAGACGTACGAGCGCCCGTATGTGCTGATCGACGAGCTGGTCCGCCGCGGCCACGCGTCCGGCGGGCTGCGGCCCGGCGACCCCGAGCGCCTGCTGCTGATCGTCCTGGCCACCTTCCAGGGCATCGCCGCGCTGGTGACCTCGCGCCGCATGCCGGCCGACCAGGTCGACGCGATCATCGCCGACGCGGTCGCGCTCTTCGTCCGCGGCGGCTGATCCGCGGCGGCTCATCCGCGGCGGGTGGTCGCCGGATCGCCGGATCGCCGGCCCCCCGGACGGCGAACGGCGAACGGCCGGCGGGGCAACTTCCGTTGCCGCCGCCGGCCGTCCGGGAACTGCTGTGCGGTGGGGAGTTACGGCTTCAGCCGGACGATCTGCGGGTCGTGGTCGCTCGTCTGGTTCGCGAACTCGGAGTTGATGTGGACCACGTCGTAGTCCGCGTGCTTGCCGAGGCCGGGGCTGACCAGGATGTGGTCGAGCACCTGGGAGTTGCCCTCGTAGACGTAGGAGTAGCGCTCCGCGGCCGGAAGGGTGTTGACCAGGTCGGTGAGCGCCTTGCCGTTGTCGGTGAGGGAGGTCACCGCGGGCGAGAACTGGTAGTCGTTGAGGTCGCCGAGGACGACGACGTCGGCCTTCGGGTCGGCGGCCTCCAACTGCGCCACGAAGTCGTGCTCCAGGATGGCCTGGCGCACCCGCTGCACCTCGGAGCTGCGCACCGGCGGCTGGAAGCGGCTGTCGATGCCCTGGTCGCCGCCCTTGCTGTCGAAGTGGTTGGCGATCACGAACAACTTCTTGCCGCGGAAGGTGAACTCGCCCGCCAGCGGCTTGCGGCTGCTGTCCCACGCGGAGTCGTTCGGCGCGATCCGGCCGGGGGAGGCGGTGAGTTCGGTCTTGTCGCCCGTGCCGGTGATGCCGACCGCGGTGGTCGCGTCGCCGCCGGCGCGGTCGACGAAGCTCACCCGGTCCGGGTTGAAGAGGAACACCGAGCGGATGTTGCCGCCGGGCTCGCCGCCGTCCTTGTCGTTGACCGGGTCGATCTCACGCCACTGGTAGCTCGGGCCGCCGGCCGCCTTGATCGCGGCGGTGAGCTTCGTCAGCGTCTGGTCGGCGGCGACCACGCCGTCGTCCTTGGCGCCGTCGTTGTCCTGGATCTCCTCCAGCGCCACCACGTCGGGCGAACGCAGGTTGGTGACCAGGCCCTTGGCCAGGGCGTCGAACTTCGACTGGTCGTTGTCCGGCGCGAGGTTCTCCACGTTGTACGTCGCGATGGTCGCCTGGTCCGACGACGCCTTCGCGGTGACCTCGGGGGTGATCCCGCCGCTCTTGACGGTGCCGAGGGTGCGGGCCTGGAGTGCGTACGTGCCGCCGAACTGGTTGTAGTCCAGCGGGCCGGTAGTGGTGCCCTTCAGCGTGTCGCCGACGTTGGCGGTCGGGAACGCGGAGGTGGAGGTCGGGATGAGCGACTGCACCATCAGGCGGCCGGAGTTGGGGGCGTCGTAGCCGGTGTAGAGGGTGCCGCCGCGCTTGGTCGGGTTCTGCTTCGGCTTCACCGTGACCCACAGCTCGGAGTACGGGTCGGTGGCGCCGACCACCCGGCTGCTGCCGATCTGGACGTTCATCCCTTCGAGGGAAGCGTACAAATCGAGCGCGTATTCGGACGGGCGCAGGGGGAGGCTCTCGATGGAACCGCCGCCCGCGCTGGGTGCGAAGGAGTCGGGCACCTCCTTGTCGTCCAGCACGACCGGGGCGGGCACCGGGTTGTTGCTGGAGACCGTGGCCACCGTGGGCTTGGTGATCTCCGTGACGGCCTGGCCGCCGGCGGTGGAGCCGCCGGGGTAGTAATCGGAGACCGTTCCGGCGACGGTGACGCTGTCGCCGACCGAGACCGTGGGAGTGGAGCTGGTGTAGACGAAGATGCCCTCGCTGGTGCGCGGGTCGCTGTCCGGGTTCGGGTCCTGGAACCAGAAGCCCTGCGACGAGCCGTAGGCGCGGACACCGGTGACGATGCCGGTCACGCCGCTGACCGCCTTGCCCTCGTACGGCGACACCCGGGTGTCGCCCTGGATGTCGTGGATCTTCACCGTGGCCGGCGGGGAGGTCGGCGGCGTGGTGGGCGGCGTGGTGGGCGGCGACGTCGGGTCGCTGCCGCCGGTGCCCGCGGAGTTCTGCGGGGTCGGGTCGCCCGCGGTGAAGTCGGCGGCGTTGTCGTCGGTGTCGGCCAGGCCGGCGCCGCGCGCGACCGACGCGGTGTTGCTCGCGCCGGCGGCCGGGCCGCTGCCCTCGTGGACCACGGCCGTGCCGTAGCCGACGAGGTCCTTCACCCGGGAGTCCGCGGCGCAGTCGGCGGCCGTCACGCAGGTCAGCGCGTCGGTGCCCTGCACCAGGGCGATGGTGCCGGAGGTGCCGGACATCGCGATGGTGCCGGTGGCGTCCGGCGTCGGCAGCGCGGTGGTGCCGCCGGTGCCCGCGGCCTCGCCGACCAGGTAGCGGCCGCCTGCGGCCAGCGAGCCGGTCAGCGCGGTGGTCTGCCACTTGGAGGTCGCGGTCGGCGAGCCGGACAGGTACTGGATGCTGTAGTCGCTCAGGTCCAGCGCGGAGGCACCGGAGTTGGCCAGCTCGACGAAGTCGTTGGTGTACGTGGCGCCGGAGTTGCCGCCACCGCCGTACACCTCGGCGACGACCGCGTCGGCGGACGGCGTGGCGAAGGCGGAGTGGACTCCGATCCCCGCCAGGACCACCGCGCCGGCTATGCCGAACGGCAGGACCCGCTTGCGCAGCAGGGCCGGGCGCGGCGCGGGCGTGGCGGACGCGGCCGGTTCGGCCGGGCCGGTCGTACCGGGTCTCGCGGGGCGCGAGGCGCCCTCAGGGGAGTGCGACACCGGAGTGGATCTCCTTTGTGCGGTGGGCGATTTACGGTGCCGCGGGCGCACCGCCCCCGGGGAGGGAGGAGGAGACACGCGCGAACGCGCTCAAGATACGCGCGTAGATCTGACCGCAGAAGGTATTCGGAGTTAATTCTCGGTACCCGCCGCTGCCGGCGGGGTCGCGCCGCATGTCCCTGGTGCGGAGCGGGCGTTCGGGACGGGCGGTGCGGGCGGGGCGCGTCAGCAGGCGTGCGCACCGCCTTCCGCCGGGGTGCGGACCGGGCCGGAAGGGGTGGAGCGGGTGGAGCGGGCGGAGCGGGCGGAGCGGGCGGAACGGGGCGGGCCGGGGCGGGGAGTCGGGGCCGGGGCGCGCCGTGGTCACCCTGCCGACGGCCGTGCGGCGCCGGTCAGGCCGCGCAGGCCGGTGACGATCAGTTCGACGCCGCGCCGGTAGTACGACTCGGCGCTCACGCACGCCGACAGCGGCTCGGCAGCGGCGACGATGTGCGGATAGCGGCGCGGCGACAGGGAGCTGAGCCGGGCCCGGTCGGCGCGCACCGCGGCCTCCTGGTCCTCCGCGTCGCCGGAGGTCTTCCCGGGCTCGCCGACCACCAGCGTGATCAGTGCCGCGAGCACATGGCAGGCGCTGTCGGCGGACTGCTGGACGTTCATTCCCCCGGCGTCGAGCTGCGCGAGCACGTGCTCGGTGAGGTCGAGGCCCGGCTCACTCCCGGTGATCCGGGTGAGCAGCAGCACGGCGGCGTTCGGATGCGGCACCAGTGCCGTGAGCACGGCGGCCAGCGTGTCCTCCAGCTGCTCGTACCACGGCCGGTCGTCCGGCTCGGGCAGCTCGACCGAGGCGAGCAGGCTCTCCGCGACCGCGTCGAGCAGGCCGTCCTTGTCGGGGAAGTGCCGGTAGAGCGCCATCGGCGTCACGTCGTGCTGCTGCGCGACCCGCCGGATCGTGACGGCGTCCAGTCCGTCGGCATCGGTCACGGCCAGCGCCGTCGCGATCAGCTCGTCGCGGTTGAGTCGCTTGTGCGCGGCCATCTCTCGCCTTCCGATCGGCTCGTAGGTGTACATCGTACGCAGCGCCGGCATCCGCCTTCCCCGGTCGTTTCCGGTGCTTCGGGGCCGTTGCGTCGGGCCCATGGTTTACGGCGTACACATTCCATGTATGGTGACTCCGTAAGCATACGTCGTACACATCGACGGCTGCCCGCCCGGTCCGGGCTGTCCGGATCTGCTCACACCAGTTACCTGCGGAGACGCCATGCGACGCAGTCCCTGGGCCACGCTCACCGTGCTGGCCCTCGCCCAGTTCATCGTGGTGCTCGACGTGACGATCGTGAACGTCGCGCTCCCCGACATCCGCTCCGACCTCGGCTTCAGCACCGACGGCCTGCAATGGGTGATCAGCGCCTACACCCTGCTCTTCGGCGGTTTCCTGCTCCTCGGCGGGCGCGCGGCCGACCTGCTCGGGGCACGCCGGATCTTCGTCGCCGGGCTCGTGCTGTTCGGCCTGACGTCGCTCGCCGGGGGCCTGGCCGGCTCGCCCGGACTGCTGATCGCCGCCCGCGCGGTGCAGGGGCTCGGCGGCGCGCTGCTCTCCCCGGCCGCGCTGTCCATCCTCACCGTCACCTTCGAGCACGGCCGGCGCCGCAACATCGCGATGGGCATCTGGGGCGGGCTCGCCGGCCTCGGCGGCACTCTCGGTGTGGTCGCGGGCGGCGTGCTGGTCGACTCGTTCAGCTGGCGCTGGGTGTTCATCGTCAACGTGCCGATCGTCATCGGCCTGGTGGTCGCCGCGCCGATGTTCGTCCGGCACTTCCCGCCGCGCACCGGCACCCGGTCGTTCGACCTGCCGGGCGCGCTGCTCGGCACCGGCGGCCTGCTCGCGGTCGTCTACGGCGTGGTGCGCGCCGAGCCGGTCGGCTGGTCCTCGCCCGAGGTGATCGGCTGCCTGGTCGCCGGGGCCGCCATGCTGGCGGGCTTCGTTGTGGTCGAGTCGCGCGCCGTGGCGCCGCTGGTCCCGCTGCGGCTGCTGCGCTCGCGTGCGCTGAGCACGGCCGGGGGCGCGCTGGCGCTCAACGGCGCCGGCTTCCTGTCGATGTTCTTCCTCACCGCGATCTTCCTCCAGCAGGTCCGGCACGGCAGCGCGCTGCACGCCGGGGTGGAGTTCCTGCCGATGGGCGGCACCGCGATCTTCGGCGCGGTCGCGGCCACCCCGCTGGTCACCCGGTTCGGCACCCGGCCGGTGCAGATCGGCGGCGCGCTGCTGAGCACCGCGGGGCTGCTGCTGCTCACCACGGCCGGCGCCGACGGGCCGTACGCGGGCCAGCTCCTGCCCGGGCTGCTGCTGTTCGGCGCGGGGATCACGTCGGTGGCGGTGCCGGCGCAGATCGCCGCGGTCGCCGACGTCTCCGCCCACGAGGCCGGTGCCGCCTCCGGTGTGGTCACCGCCTTCAACCAGGTCGGCGGTGCGCTCGGGCTCGCCGTCGTCACCACGCTGTCCACCTCCAAGACCACCTCCGACCTGGCGCACGGCAGTGCGCAGAGCGACGCGCTGGTGGCCGGGTTCCACCGGGGCCTGCTGGTGGCGGCGGCGTTCATGGTGGTGGCGATCGCGGTCACCGCGCTGTCGCCGCGGTTGGCACCGAGCGCGGAGCAGATCGCGGAGGCGGCCGCGGCGGCGTGAGGGGGGTGCGGCACGGCGCACCGCCCGCTCGTGTCGTCCGGCTTCGGCCGGGCGGTGCGGGCGGGCGGTTGCCGTGGTGGGCGGGGTGCCGAGCCCTTACGCGCTCAGGGGCTCGTGTTCGGGCGCCGCGCACTCCGCGGCGAGGCGGTCGGCGGACAGGCCGAGGGCGCCGGCGAGCGCGGTGATCGTGAAGAACGCCGGGGTCGGGGCGCGGCCGGTCTCGATCTTGCGCAGCGTCTCCGCGGAGATGCCGGCGGCCGCCGCGACGGCGGTCATGCTGCGGTCGCCGCGGGCTGCGCGCAGCAGGGCGCCGAGGCGCTCGCCGCGGGCCCGCTCTTCGGGGGTGAGGGGAGTTCGCACCATGGACGTGATACTAATACCGGGATACTTATCCGGTATGAGAATGGGGAGAACGGCCCATGGTCGAGATCAAGACGGACGAGGCGCTGGACGCGATGCGCGAGGCGGGGCGGGTGGTCGCCAACGCGCTGGGCGCCACGCGGTCGGCCGCCGCGGTCGGCGTGTCACTCATCGAACTGGACGAGGCCGCCCGCGCGGTCCTGGCCGAGGCGGGCGCGACGTCGCCCTTCCTCGGCTACCGGCCGTCCTTCGCGCCCACCCCGTTCCCCGCGGTGATCTGCGCCTCGGTCAACGACGCCATCGTGCACGGCATCCCGGACGGCTACCGGCTGCGCGACGGCGACCTGGTGAGCATCGACTGCGGCGCCCGACTCGACGGCTGGACCGGTGACGCCGCCATCAGCTTCATCGTCGGCACCCCCCGCCCCGAGGACGTCGAGCTGATCGACGCCACCCGGCGCGCGCTCGACGCGGGCATCGCCGCCGCCGTCGTCGGCAACCGCATCGGCGACATCGGCCACGCCACCGGCGAGGTGGCGCGCGCGGTCGGCTGCGGCATGCCCGCGGACTTCGGCGGCCACGGCATCGGGCGGCAGATGCACGAGGACCCGTCCGTGCCGGGCCGCGGGCGCCCGGGCCGCGGCTACCGGCTGCGGCACGGCCTCGCGCTGGCGATCGAGCCGATGCTGATGTCCGGTGGGAGGGACGCGTACGTCACCGACCCCGACGGGTGGACCCTGCGGACCGTCGACGGCAGCCGCGCCGCGCACATCGAGCACACCGTCGCCGTGACGGAGGAGGGGCCGCGGGTGCTGACCCTGCCGTGAAGTGGGCTCGCCGCCGGCTCCGTCGCCGGCGGCCACCGTCGCCGTAGGTCCACCGGTCTCTGCCGCCGTACCTCCGTCCGGGCTGTCCTTAGTCAAACTAATGACCTAAGGTAATTGCCGACGGTAAGAAAATCCGCGCAGTCGCGTTTCCGCGGGCGGGGAGACCGAGGAGAGGCAGCGAGACGCGTGAGTGACGCGAGCGCGGAGCCGGCCGCCGCCGTCGCGGTGGCCGGGCGGGGGCAGGAACCGATCTTCACCCTGCCGTTCGTGAGCCTGATGACGGCCAACGGGCTGCTGCGGATCTGCACGTACATGCTGATCACGGTCGTCCCGCTGTACGCCCTCCACAACGGGGTGTCGCTGACCGAGGCGGGGCTCACCACCACGTTCTACATGGCCGCCGCGGTCGTGGTCCGGCCGCTGTCCGGGCAACTGGTGGACGCGCGCGGCCGGTTCGCCGTCATGCTCGTCGGCTCGGTGCTCTACTTCGTCGCGACCGGCCTCTACGTCCTGGCGCTGCCGGTGTGGCTGCTGCTGGCCGTACGCGCGTTGCAGGGGCTGGGGTTCAGCTTCAACGGCACCGCCGTGATGACCCTCGCCACCGACCTGATCCCCGAGAGCCGGATGTCGGAGGGGATCGGGTACCTCGGCATCGAGCAGACCGTGGCGCAGATCTTCGCGCCGTGGCTGGCGCTGACGCTGGTGGACGCGTACGGCTACCGGGCCGCGTTCGTGGTGGTGTTCGTGCTGGCGGGGGTGAACCTGCTGGTGCGGTTGCCGCTGGGGAGGGTGGCCGCGCAGCACCGGCGGGAGCGGGAGCGGGAGGCGGGGGGCTCGGGTGCGGCGGCGGACGCGGATACCGGCTCGGGTACGGGCGGGGGCGCGCGTTCGGGTGCCGGTGCCGGTGCCAGTGCGGGCGGGGCTGCCGGCAAGGCGCCCGCTACCGGTGGGGAATCCGGTGCCGGTGCCGAGGCCGCCCGGCCACCGTGGTGGAGCCGGCTGGTGGACCGGGACGCGGCCCGCCCGGCGGCCATCATGTTCTTCATCATGTCGGGCGTGGCCGCGATCAACACGTTCATGGCCGCCTATACGACCGGGCGCGGCATCGCCAACTCCGGCCTGTTCTTCACCGCCAGCGGTGTGATGCTCGCGGTGGCCCGGATCGGCGGGGGCCGGCTGCAACGGCGGTTCGGTGTGACGCGGACCATCGCCGCGGGCATCCTGGCGGTGGTGGCCGGACTGCTGCTCGTCTACTGGTCGCCGGACCTGGGCGTGCTGATGGCCGGCGGCGCCTTCTACGGCTGGGGCATGGGCACCGCGCAGCCCGGGATGAGCGCGCTGGCGGTGCTGGCTGCCGACAAGTCGCGGCGCGGGCTGGCGAACTCGACGTTCTTCATGGCGATGGACCTGTCCCAGGCGGTGGATGCCGCGGCGCTGGGCGCGCTGGCCGGGCTCGCGGGCACCGGTTCGGTCTTCCTCGCGTCCGCCGCGGTGGTGGCCGCCTCGGCCGTTGCCTTCGTGGTGGTGCGCTCACGCGGCGCCGTCCCGTAGCCGCCGGGGTCCGGGGGCACCGTTCGGCCCTGGGTTCAGCCCAGTTCGAGGGTCGTGGTGCCGTAGACCGCTTCGACCCGGCTGGCCGGGGCCGGACCGGTGTACATCCGCAGGCACTCCGAAGTGGCGGTCAGGCCGCGGTCGGTGGCGAGCTCGGCGGCGGCCGGATAGCGGTCGGGCACGTCGATGGCCACCTCGGCGCCGGGCGGCAGGGTGGCGACGAGCGCGTCGAAGAGGACCGCGGCGTCTTCCGGGCTGTCGGCGAACAGCGGGCCGATGCGGTGGCCTTGGTGCGCCGGGCGGATCACGCCGTACCCGCGGACGCGGCCGTCGGCGCCGAGCAGCACCCGAGCGGTGTGCCCGGGGCCGTCCAGCCAGCGTGAGACGAAGCCGGCCCGGGCGGCGGGGAAGCAGCCGCGGTCGTACGCCGCGATCGCCGGGTGGTGGTGCGGCGCCACCGCGAGGGCGGCGGGGTCCGGCGTCGCACCGGACCGACGGGGGCGGCCGGTGTGGCGGACGTTGCGGTAGGCGGGGACGAACCCGGCACGCGCGTACGTGGCCTGCTGGGCCGGTACCCCGTCGAGTCCGATCACCCGCCCGGCGGCATGGGGGAGGGCGGCGTTCCAGGTCGCGAGGCCCAGACCGGTGCCGCGGAGTTCGGGGTGGACCAGGTAGTAGCCGAGGAAGGCGTACTGCGGGGAGTACACGACGACAGAGACGGCCGACACGACGCGTCCGTCCAGCCGCCCGACGAAGAAGCCGGCCGGATCGCTGGGCAGGAAGTGGGCCGCGTCGCCGTGGCCGGGGTTCCAGCCCTCGGCGGCGGTCCACGCCACGATCTCGTCCCACTCGGCGGGGGTCGCCTGGGTGACGATGAGGTCGGTCGGCATGCGTGCTGCTCCTTCCGCCGGCGCGTGCCGGCCGGTCCTGCGTCGGGCTGCTGGGCGCCGGGTGGGCTCGTTCAGACCAGGTCCATCGCGGCGACTTCGTCGGGGCCGCCGTAACTGACCGGCCCGTGGAAGGACTTGCGGGCGGTGGCGAACCACCACAGCGTGGCGATGACCAGGACCACCGCGAGGGCGATCGGCGCGTAGTTGAACGTGGTCGCCGTGATCGGCGTGGCCTGCGGCAGCATGAACAGCACGTTGCTGGTGATGATCCACGCCACGGCGACGATGCCCACCGGTGTGCTCCAGCGCCCCAGGTGCCACGGCCCGGCCTCGAACTGGTCCTTCAGCCGCAGCCGCAGGAAGATCGGAATGCCGTAGGAGAGGAACAGGCCCACCACGTTGACGCTGACCACGGCGCTGAACGCGGTGTGCGACCACCAGCCCGGCAGGACCAGCACCAGCGACGAGGCCGCGGCGAGCCAGACCGCCTTGACGGGGGTGCGGGTGCGCGGGGAGACCGAGTGCCACAGCTGCGAGCCGGGCATGGCACCGTCCCGTGAGAAGGCGAAGATCATCCGGGTGTTGGAGGTCATGTTGGCCAGACCGCAGAAGAGCATCGCGCCGATGATGACGATCAGGATCGCCTTGGACAGGCCCTGGCCGAGGGCGTCGAGCAGGATCTGCACCGGCGGGGCGGAGGACGAGACCTCGCCGGCGTAGTCGTGGATCGAGTAGACCAGGGCGAGCATGAGCACCAGGCCGGTGAGGGCCGAGTAGCCGATGGCGCGCACGATGCCCTTGGGTGCGTTGACGGTGGCCTGGACGGTCTCCTCGGACATGTGGAAGCTGCCGTCGAACCCGGTGAACGTCCAGCTGGTGACCAGCAGGCCGAGCAGCCCGGCGTAGAGCGCGCTGTGGAAGCCGGTGGTGTTGGCGTAGTGGAACGCGTAGCCCGGGTGCTGGTGGTGGGAGGGCACCGTGACCAGCGAGATCACGATCATCAGCAGGCCGGCGATCAGCCACCACACGGAGATCCGGTTGATGAGGGCGACCAACCGCACCGTGTAGGTGTTGAGCAGGGCGTGCACCAGCAGGATGACCGCGGTGATCAGGACGGTCCTGTGCAGGGTCGGGGTGTAGTCCCACTGCATGGCCAGGTAGGACTGGATGAACGTCGCGGCGGCGTAGTCGGTGGCGGCGGTGCCGGCGACCTGGCCGATGAAGTTGAGCCAGCCGGTGTACCAGGACCAGGCGCCGCTGTGCCGCTTGGCCAGCTTGCCGGCGGAGAAGTAGAGGGCGCCGCTGGTCGGGTAGGCCGAGGCGATCTCGCCCATGGCGGCGCCGACGAAGAGCACCATGACCGACACGCCGATCCAGCCGAAGACGAGGATGCGCGGCCCGCCGCCGGCCATACCCATGCCGAACGCGGAGAAGATGCCGGATATGATGTTGATGATGGTGAATGAGATGGCGAAATTGTCGAATGCCCGGAATCGGCGGGTCAGTTTCCGCGGATAGCCCATCGCGTGGAGCGTGGCGTCGTCGTCGAGGGCGGCCGGCGGCGCCTGGTCTGTCCTGCCGGAGCGGGTGTGCAGTGCGGGGTCGGACATGCGAACTATCCGTTCTGGTGGGGGGTCTCGGTCGATCGGTCGGTACAGGTCGGGCTCACGGACTGCCGGGCACGGTGAGGCCGCACGCCTCGCGGGCCTTCGTGAGCTGTTCCTCCGGGGCGCCGAACGCGCTCCAGGGCATGCGTGAGGCGTACGGGCCCATCAGCATGAAGGCCGCCCGCGCCTCGAACTCCTTGCGCGCCATCACCAGCGCGTGTGCGAGGTAGGACAGGTCCACCACCGGGGTGAAGCGGTACTCGGGCACGTGGGGGAGCCACTTGTGGTAGATGCCCAAAGCCGCTGTGCTCCAGGGCGGTTGCTCCCACAGCTTGTAGGCGAGCGGCGCCGAGGGGTTGTAGTTCTCGACCAGGGCCACCAGCGGGAGCAGGGACAGCGCCGAGCCGCTGGGGGCACGCTGGCTGAGGAAGGCCGCCACGTCCCAGACCTCGGACGCCTTGCCGCCGTTGCGGGGGAAGTAGATGGACAGGAAGCGGTGGTGGGCTTCGCGGTTCCAGGGGTCGAGCCGCAGGATGTGGTGCAGCAGCCGCCAGGGGCCGGGCGGTGCGGTCAACAGTCCCTGCGGGGCCGGGTCGAACGACCGGTGGAAGCGGGCCAGTGACAACTGGGCCACCCACGGTGTCGGGTCGTCCGGCGCGTGCTCCGCCGCCTGCTGGCAGGCGGTGTGGGCGATCCGGTACAGCGCGGTAGCGCGGTCATCCTTGGTGTCCGTGGCGCGCACCGCACGCAGGACCGCGACCCGGGCCCATAACAGCGCGGACTCGGCGTTCGGCTCCTCGGCGACCCAACGCTCCGTCAGGTCCGAGTCCCATGCCTCGGCGGCGAGCACCAGCGAGCGGTGCGCGCGCAACCCGAAGTCGTCCTTAGCCGCCCGCAGGACCTCCGACGTGCTCAGATAACGGCCGGCCTGCACATCCACACACGCGTCGGCCAACTGGCGGTCGTCGGCCGCGGAGTGCCAGATGTACCGCCCCTCGAAGGACGGGGTCCGTAATCTCTTTCGTGGCTCGCGCTGGCGCCGGCCCATCACCGTGCATCCCCGTCCTCGATCTCCATCGTCGGCGCGTATCCCCGTGGCCGAGGGGCAAGCCGTCTCCCCGCACGGAGCGGGGGTGGTCACGGCTCTTGGGATGCGCCACAACGGAAATTCCGCTCTGCGCCGCCCATGGCATGGGGAATTACTCCGAGTTGACGGGGGATGACTCTACGAGTGGATTTAACGGTGTGTCAAATACCTGCCAAGGTGCTCCCGCGCGCGGCTCGCCTTTGCGGCATTGATGCGGCAATGGTGCGGCATGACCGCCAAAGGCCACCAAAGGTCCCGCCCGAAAACGGTGGGAGTGCGGCCAACTGTCCCTCCGGCCGACCGCCCTCCCACCCGACCGGCGTCAGCACATTTTGTAGGCCACCCGCGTCGAGTTGTACGAGCAACTGTCGACCTTGGCGCCCTTCACCGACCTCAGCGTCGCCGTGTCCTTGTCGTTGTTCCAGACGTACGCCGAGCGCCCCTGATACCGGTTCGCCGCCGTGTTCCGCCCCTTACCGGTGTGAATGGTCACGGTTTTGTGTGCGCCAAGTGTGTAATTCGTGAAGCTGTACTTGTGCTTCGACGCATCCGTCAGCGTCCACCCCTTCAGATTCGCCGCCTTGCTCGTGGTGTTCGCTATCTGCACATACTCCGCGTTCAAGCTGGCGTTCGTCCGCCGATCCACCCCCGGGCTGTTGTAGTAGATCTTGTACAGGTGCACGGACCCGGCCGACGCACTCGCCGGCGTCGGCACCAGCACCGCCCCGGCCACAGCAGCCCCGGCCACGGCCCCTGCGGCGAGCATGCGAAATCGCTTCATGATGTCCCTGACGTCCCCAGATCGAACCCGGGCGCCCCCCTGGCAAACCCGGTAGGACAGTCAGAGTAAGGACGAACCCCGCGCACCGTCCGCCCGTTACCCAACCGGGACACATCGCCGACCCACCCCCCCTCCTCAACCACCCGCCCACCCCCACCAGCCACCCCCGTACACCGGCCCTCACGCCATTCCGTCGATCCCGTTCACCGGACTCCCGCCGCGCGGCACACTGTTCACATGTCAAAGGGGGACGCAGTACACGTACGGGGGCTCCGCAAGCGCTACGGTGACGTACTCGCCGTCGACGGGCTCGACCTGGACATCAGCACCGGCGAGGTGTTCGGCATCCTCGGGCCCAACGGTGCCGGCAAAAGCACCACCGTGGAGATCCTCCAGGGCCACCGCCCCCGCGACGGCGGCGAGGTCAACGTCCTTGGCGCCGACCCCGCCACCGCCGACCGCACATGGAAAGCGCAGGTCGGCATCGTCTGGCAGGACGAGTCCGCAGTCAGCGAACTGACCGTCGGCGAGACGGTACGGCACTTCGCCCGCTACTACCCGCACCCCCGCGACCCGGCCGAGGTGATCGCGCTGGTCGGCCTCGAACCCAAAACCGCCAGCCGCGTCAAGGCCCTCTCCGGTGGCCAACGCCGCCGCCTCGACGTCGCCCTCGGCGTCATCGGCAACCCCCGGCTCCTCCTCCTCGACGAACCCACCACCGGCTTCGACCCCGCCGCCCGGCGCCAGTTCTGGGAACTCATCCGCTCCCTCGCCGACGAGGGCACCACCATCATCCTCACCACCCACTACCTGGAAGAAGCCGAAGCCCTCGCCGACCGGCTCGCCGTGGTCACCGCGGGCCGCGTCGTCGCCGTGGGCACCCCCAGCACCCTCGCCGGCCGAGCCGACGCACGCGCCACCGTGCACTGGACCGGACCCGACGGCACCCCGCGCGCCGAAGAGACCGACACCCCGACCCGGACCATCACCGAACTCGCCCGGCGTTTCGACGGCGAGATCCCCGGGCTACGGGTCACCCGACCGTCCCTCGAGGACGTCTACCTGCGCCTCATCGGACAGGAGCCCCCGCGATGACTGCTCCCGTTCCTTCTCCCGAGCGTGATCCCGAGGGTCGCCCCAAGGGTGGTCCCGGGCACGATCCCGAGGGTGGTACCGAGAACCGTCCTGAACCGGGGGCCGAGGCCGGGGCCGAGCCAGGGGTCGCAGCTGAACCAGGGGCGTCGGGTGGTCCTGCTTCCGTGGGCGGTTCCGAGGGCGGTGCCGTGGTCGGCGCGGGCCCTGTTTCCGAGGGTGCCCCTGGGGTCGGCGCGGGCCCTACGTCCGAGGGCGGCCCTGGGGCTGGCGCGGGCCCCACGTCCGAGGGCGGCCCTGAGCCGGTGGCCGCCGCTGAGCCCGCTGCCGGGTCCGGGTCCGGGTTCGGCGTCGGGCTCGCTCCCACGTTCGAGTCCGACTCTGTGTCCGTCGCTGATCCGGTGTCCGTGGCCGACCCCGGGGCAGTGCCCATGCCCGGCGTTGGTCCTGCGCCGGCTCCCGGGTCCGAGACCGTGCCCACTTCCGTTGCCGGGCCGGCGGATGTCGGCGGCCCTGGGCCGCAGGCCGGTGCTGGCGCGGGGCCCGGCCGCGCCACCGGCGGTGTGCGATTGCCCGGGGCCTGGCAACTCGGCCTGCTGCGAGGCGCGATGGAGATCAAACTCTTCTTCCGCCAGCGCGAGCAGGTTGTTTTCACTTTCGCCTTCCCCATCATCTTCCTCTTCCTCTTCGCTTCGATCTTCAGCGACAACATGAAGAACACCGGCACCAGCGCTTCCCAGTACTACGTCACATCCATGATCGCCTCCGGCATCATGTCGACCAGCTTTCAGTCGTTGGGCATCTCGATCGCCATCGAGCGGGACGAGAAAGTCCTGCGGCGGCTGCGCGGCACCCCCATGCCGCCGGCTGCGTACTTCCTCGGAAAGATCTGGCTGGTCTTGACCACGGGTATCCTCGAAACGGCTATCCTTCTTGTCTTCGGCACCACTGTGTACGGTGTGGATCTGCCCGCCACGCCCGTCAAGTGGCTGACCCTCGGCTGGGTGTTCGTCCTCGGCATCACCGGCTGTGCGCTTCTCGGCATCGCGATCAGCAGCGTCCCGAGGTCCGGTCGCAGTGCCACCTCAGTGGTCGTTCTCCCCTTCCTGGTGCTCCAGTTCATCTCCGGCGTCTACATCTTGATTGACACGATTCCGCACTGGATGCTCACGGTCGGTTCGTTCTTTCCACTCAAATGGCTCTGCCAGGGTCTGCGCGGCGTCTTCCTCCCGCAGGCCGCGGCCGCCCTCGAACCGGCCGGCGCCTGGGAGTTCGGCCGGACCGCCCTCGTTCTCGGCGCATGGTGCGTCGGTGGTCTGCTGCTGTGTCTGTTCACTTTCCGGTGGAAGAGCCGCAACGACGCTTGAGGCAGCGCTGCGAGGCAGCGCCGTGCAACGGTGGAAGCTCGGTGGGGCGCGACGCTGACCGCGCTGACCGCGCTGACCGCGGTGCGTGGTGGGCTCCCGTGGTTGTCCGCTATATCGCGCGTGCGCGCGGCTCGTTGAATCGTCCGGGCTGGGGCTGGGAAGGCCGGTCCGTGGGCGGTTCCGGCGTGATCGTGGGGAGTTCGCGCCGGCCTCGGAGCCGACGGCGAATTTGGTTGATATTCATGGACATGGCGGCCTCGCATTCTCGTGTTCGAGCCGTGGGAAGGAAACGAGGGAACGGCCGTGCCGAACAAGCGCGATTCGCCTTCGTTTTGGTCAACGCTACGACGCGCTGCGCGATATGTCGTCAACCCACGGGTGGAGCCAGGGTGGACAAATTTCTCCACCTGCGAATCAACCCTGGGGTGGACGACACGGCGCGGTCTCGCCCGTAAATTTTCGAGCAGCGGGAAATCCCGCGAGACCGTGAATTCGCATATTAACGGAAAGGACGGCTGTCGTGAGCCAGTTGCGGGGCTTCTTCCCCTGGATCGTGTTCTCCGCTGTATCGGGGCTCGTCTGGTCGTGGGCGGCGCTCCTCTCACTCGCGCTGGGTGCGCTGTTCCTGGCGAAGGACCGCCGAGCCGGCGTGCCCGCGGACGCGCAAATATTGGAGTTCGGCGCGGTGGGTTACTTCGGCGTGCTGACCGCGGTGGCCTTCGTCGACCCGCACGCGCCCGTGCGCGACTATGCGAGTGGGCTGTCGTCGGCGTGGCTGGCGCTGATAGCGGCGGTGACGCTGCTCGTTCGGCGGCCGTTCGTCCTGGGCATTGCCAAGCGCCGTACTCCGCCGGCGGTTTGGGGGTCTCCGGTGTTTCGCCGCACCTGCGGGGTGCTGACCAGCGCGTGGGCGGTCGGCTTCGCGCTCAGCGCGGTCGCCACCCTCGCCTGCGAGGCCGTGGACTCCGGGATGCTGTCGTGTGTCGGCGCCCAGATAGTGGGGTTGGGGCTGCCGGTGGTGTTCACGCGCTTCTACGTGAAGGGAGTTCGTGAGCGGGTGAGCGGCGCCGGCTCGCAGGAGATAGCGGCAGGCGGCGCGGGCGCGACGTTTGGTGCTGCTCCTGCGGTGGCCCTGGCGGCCAGTGCGGTCGGCGGCCGGTGATGCTCCGGCGGCGGTGTGTTCTGGAGGATCGTCGTTGCCACGCGCCGACGCGCCCCGCTTGGGGCGGGACGCGTCTGTGCGCAGGGCGCGGGTGGAGCTGGGCTCAGGTCAGCAGGAGAGGTTGCTTCCGGCGGGGACGCCGAGGATGGAAGTGAAGTTCTCGTAGGCGTTGACGCGGTCCTGGACCTCGGCCGGGTTGCCGCCGTTGCACTCGACGCTGCCGTTGATGCTGCGGATGGTCTCGCCGAAGCCGGCGCCGTTGACCATGGCGTTGTGCGCGGTCATGGTGCCGGGCCCGGTCTGGGTGTCCCAGTACCAGAGGCCGGTCTTCCAGGCGACGGCCGCGTCGGTCTGCACCAGGTTGGGGTTGTCGAGGAGGTCGATGCCGAGCGCGTCGCCGGCAGCCTTGTAGTTGAAGTTCCAGCTCAGCTGGATGGGGCCGCGTCCGTAGTAGGCGGACTGGCCGGCCGGGCACCCGTACGACTGGCTGGTGTCGCAGTAGTGCGAGTAGTTGGAGGTGTTCTGTTCCACGATGTAGACGAGGCCGCCGGTCTCGTGGCTGACGTTGGCGAGGAAGGCCGCGGCCTCCTGCTTCTGCACGGTTGCGCTGCCGGTGGTGGCGAAGCCCGGGTAGGCGCTGAGGGCGGCGGTCAGCCCAGCGTAGGTGTAGAAGGGGTTCCGGTTCGGGAACATCGTGTTGAACTGGGCCTCACTGACCACGAATCCGCCGCTGCTGGGGGGCGTGGTGCCGCCGCCGGAGCAGGTGTAGGGGCTCCAGTACCAGGTGCTGATGGTGGGGTCGTAGCCCGGGTTGTCGTGGGTGGCGATGTAGTCGCTGCCGTTGCTGTACTGCACGATGTCGCCGGTGACGTAGTTCTGGCCGGCGACCCAGGCGGGGTAGCTGCAGCTGCCGTTGCCGCCGGTCGAGCCGCCGGAGGAACTGCCACAGCCGCCTTGGTCGGCCCAGACGTCGGCGGCACCGGGCGTCTCGCCCTGGGTCCACCACTTCGCCGACCAGTTGTGCCCATTGTAGGAGGCGGTCTGGCCGCCGGTGTAGACGGAGGAGGAGCTCCAAGCGGCCGCGCAGTCGGCGGCCGAGGCGGTGGATGCGAAGGGGACCAGGACAGCCAAGCCGACCGCTACCGCGAGTGCGGTGAGGAAGGCGATGAACCGTTGTCTGGACACGTGACCACTCCTAGTGGGGGGTGCGAAGTGGGACCGGGAGCAGCACTCAAACGGAAATGGTCTGAACCTGTCAATAGTCCAGACCAATCCTCGGTGGTGGTCGGGAGGTGTGAGAGGTGGGATTGAGCCCGTTGTGCGCGCGGTGGTGTCCGATGCTGTCCGTGGTGCAGGGGTTACGGAGAGGGTGTGAAACGGCAGAAGGGAGGGGCGAGATGGGGAGCGAACGGGAGATGAGCGGGGTGGCCGGATGCCGTGAGCGGCACGGCGCTGCTCCCCGGCGTCCCGGAGGGCGTACGGGTCGGCGCTGGTCAGCTGTCGCGGGTGATCCAGTCGCTGCTGCCGAGTGGGTAGTCGTAGCCGGGGCGGTCGACATCGGCGCTGGTGCGGAACGGGGAGCCGTTGTTGTCGATGTGGACGGTGCCGTGGTGGCTGCCACTGGACCAGTCCAGGGTGAGGTCCCAGCGGACATCGTGTGCCTTGGTGTGGGCGGTGACGTAGAAGACCTCGGGATCGGACTCGCTGACTTTGTAGGGGAAGTCGCGCTGGCCGTTTTTGACGGTGACGGTGGGGCTGCCGTTGTCGAGGTCGATGTCGAAGGACTTGGAGTCGACGCCGCCGCCGCAGCCGACGCCCATGGAGTAGTCGTTCCAGGCGAGCGGTGCGCTCTTGGTGAGGGCGCGGACGTGCAGGGCCTCCAGGACGACGGTTTCCGAGCCTGTGCCCTGGACGGTGAGGGCGACGCGCTGCTCGTCGGAGGAGACGGCGCCGTAGGCCGCGGCCCAGCGAGTGGCGTCCTGTTCGCCCGCCGGCGGGCCGACCTGGGCGGGTTCGCTGTCGACGAGGAAGTGCTGGCTGCACGGGCTGTCGTAGACGTAGGGACGGACGCCGACCGTGACAGGAGTGGCGTTGCCGAGGGTGTCGGGAGGAGCGGTTGTCGTGGGGGTGGAGCTGGGATGCGGAGTGCCGGTTGCGCCGGAGCCGTTGGTCGACGGGGAGGAGGTGGGGGTGCGGTGAGGGCTGGTTGGGGAGGAGGTGGGGGAGGGTGGCGCGGCGTCGTTCGCGGTGCTGTTCGCCGTGGCGCCGACCGCCTGTTGGTCCCGGGAGTCGTGGTCGTTGCCGCTCCACGGGTGGGTGACAAGCGTGGCAGTGGCGAGGATGACGGCGGCTGCGGCGGACGCGATCAGAGCGGTGCGGCGTCGGCGCGGGGAGGTGGGGCTGCTCGGGAGGCTGGAGACGACGGGCTCGTCCGGAGCGGTCGGTGCCGCGAGGTGGGCCGGTTCGCCCGGCTGGTCCGGTGGGGCGGTGGTCGTGCCGGTGGTAGGGCGGTCCGAGTCGTCCGGCGTGTCCGAGCCTTCCGGGCTGTCGGGGCCGGGGTGCTCCGGTGCCGGGATCGGGGCGCTCGGGGCCGGGGGTGGGGGCGGGCCGGGTTGCGCGGCTTTGGCCCGCCGGATGGCGTCGGCCAGCACCCAGCGGCGGTGGAGTTCGACGAGTTCCTGCGGGGTGGCGCGGCAGGCGCGGGCGAGGCGTTCCACCGGGGCGTACTCGGTGGGGATCGCGGTCCCGTTGCAGTAGCGGTGCAGGGTGGAGGTGCTCATGTGCAGCCGCTTGGCGAGGGCTCCGTAGCTCAGGCCGGAGCGGTTCTTGAGTTCGAGCAACAGTGTTGCGAACTCGTTGGTCTCCCCGGGCTCTGCTGCATCCGACAACGCTTCCTCCCCTTGACGCCGTTGCCTTCATCCAAGCATCTCGGGTACCCGAACGGCGAAAGCAGGTGCGGGGGAGGGCGGGTGCGTCGGGGGCGGGCCGTACAACTGTTGGCGCGGGTGGCGAGTCGTACGGTGCGGTGTTCGCCGGGAGTTCGCCTGGAGTACGGGCGGCGGTCGGTCCGGTGGCGGTGGAACGGAGCTCATATGTCTCGACGCATCTCCGGTGGCAGACGCAAGGTCGCGTCGGCGGTCGCCGTTGTCATGACTGTTGCCGCGGGAGCGGCCGGTGCGGTGGCCGTGCCCGCCGGTGCGGTGGGAGTGGAGGCGGGGACGGCGCGGAAGGTGCCGGTGGTCGACTTCAACGGGGACGGCCACGCCGACATGGCGGTCGGTTCGCCGAACGGCACGGCGAGCGGGAAGGCAGCGGCGGGCTATGTGTCGGTCGTGTATGGAGCGGCCGGGGGTGTGGATCAGGCGAAGCACTATCTGTTCGGCCAGGACAGCCCGGGGATACCGGGTGCGTCGGAGACGGGCGACCGTTTCGGGTCCACGGTGGTCCCGGTGGACCTCGACGGGGACGGCTACACGGATCTGGTCGTCGGTGCGTCGGGCGAGGACGTCGGCAGTGGTGCGTCGGGTGTCGACGCGGGCATGGTGACGGTGTTGTGGGGCGGTCCGTCCGGTCTGAGGGACGCCACCGCTGTTGACACCGGTGCCACGGCCCGCGCGGGAGTCGGTGGGTTCCTCCAGGCCGGGGACTTCGACGGCGACGGCCGGCCGGAGCTGGTCACGTCCCACGGTGACCAGTCGTTGTGGACGCTGTCCGGGATCGGCAGGGACGGCAAGGTCGCCTCGGTGTCGGACCTCGACCTGTGGAAAGTGGCGAGCGGGATCACGGTGATCCTGCACAGCATCGCGGCCGGGGACGTCAACGGGGACGGCATCAGCGACCTGGTGGCGCTGGTGACGGACACGGACGAGTCCGACGCGTATCGCGGGTACATCCTGCTGGGCGGCGCGAACGGCTTCACGTCAGCCGGCTATGCCAGGCAGGCGGGCGGGGAGCGGCTGCCCGGCCAGAGCGTGGCGATCGGTGATGTGAACGGGGACGGCTACGGCGACATCGTCTTCGGCCACAGCACCGACTTCTACGACAGCGACGAGGACCTGCCGGTGAAGGGCGGCGCGGTGGCGGTCGCGTACGGCGGGCCCGGTGGGCAGAGCAGCACGCTGGCGCCGCAGTGGATCAACCAGGACACCGCGGGGGTGCCCGGTGTGAGTGAGACCGGGGACCGGATGGGGGCGTCCGTTGCGGTCGGGGATGTGAACGGGGACGGGTATGCCGACATCGTGGCGGGCATACCCGGGGAGGACTACGACGGGTTGACGGATGCCGGCTCGTTCGTCCTGCTGCGCGGGACGGCGAAGGGGGTGACGGGGGCCGGTTCGCAGGTGTTCAGCCAGAACTCCGCCGGGGTGCCGGGGGTGTCCGAGAGTGGGGACCGGTTCGGGGCGGTGACGGGGGTGATACCCGCGGAGTCGTCCGACCCGGCCCAGGTGGTGATCGGCGACCCGGACGAGAACGGCGGGAACGGCGCGGTGTGGGTGCTGCACGGCACCGGTACCGGGCTGACCGGCACCGGGACCGTCAACTTTGGGTCCGTCACCATGGGCACCAGCGGTGTCGGCGCCTACTTCGGTGACGAACTGAGCACCACGCCGCGCGATCTGGACCTGGACCAGAGCGCCTGACGGGAGGTCGGTCGGGCCGCGGGGAGGGCTACTGGTTGAGGCTCGTGGCGGCGATGCCGATGCGGTTCCAGGCGTTGGTGGCCGCGATCGTCCAGGTCAGGCGGACGGTCGCGGTGTCACCGAGGTGGCGGGCGGCCTCGGCGTGGACATCGGCGGGGACGGTGCCCCCGACCGGCCGGGTGAGGTGTTCGGCGAGGGCGAGCCCGGCGCGCTCGGCGGGGGTGAACTCGGCCGAGTCGGCCCACCCGTCCAGTGCCGCGAGCTTGGCCGAGGACTGTCCGGCGGCGAGGGCGCCCTTGCGGTGGAGGCCGGTGCAGTAGGTGCAGCCGTTGAGTTGGGAGACGTGCAGGCTGACGAGTTCGGCGAGGTCGGGGGCGAGGCCGTCGCCGGCGATCCGGCTGAGGTCGGTCAGCGCCTGGAGGGCGTCGGGGGCGGCGGCGGTGGGGTTGAGGTTCGACATGGGGGTGGGCCTTCCACGGTGGGGGTCAGTGGTCAGGGGCAGCTTGTTCGAAGCTCACCCGCTGCTCCGGGGCGAGCCCCAGGTCGGGCCCGGTCACGGGGGTGCCGGTGCGGATGAGGATGTTGTAGTGGTTGGGGAAGTGGCAGGCGTCGAAGCCGAGGACGGTGCCGACGGTGTGGTCTCCGATGCGTACGGTGTCGCCGCGGTCGATGACGCCGCCGCGCTCCAGCTCGACGAAGCCGAGGAAGCCGACGCGGTCGATCCGGGCACCGGGCGCGGGGTCGGTGTGGTCGGTGGTGACCAGTTCGTGTACCTCGCCCGCGCGGACGCAGCGGCTGGCGTGGGGTTCCAGGGTCATGCCGCGGTCGTCGCGGCGGTGGAGGAGGATCTTGACGAGGCTGCCGTGGACGGTCCGCTTGGCGCCGTTCTCGCGAAGGGCCGTCGGCGCGGTGGCCGGCCTCGGTGGTGGGGTGGGGGCTGGGGTCAGCATGCGGGTGCCTCTGCCGGTCGGGGGTGGGAGGGTACGGGCCCGGGGGGCCAGGGTTCGGCGCGGTCGTAGGCGGCTTCGACGAGGTGCAGGGCGGCGGCGCCGCCGCGGTCGGGGCGGGGCGGGGCGTCGAGCCGGCGGGCGAAGTCGGCGACGATCGCCTCGTACTCGTGGTGGAGCGAGGCTTTGAAACCGTGGTGGCCGGCGAGCATGTCGGCGTGGTGGACGGAGCCGTCGGCCAACGTGACCTGGATGTCCTTGAGTTCGCCGGGATAGGACCAGTCGAGCTCGACGGTTGCGCGGGCGGTGCCGTCTGGGGAGCGCAGCGCGATCGTGGCCTGGCGGTCCAGTCCGGAGGCGTCGCGGCGGATGCGGGAGCGTTCGACGGTCACCTCGCCCAGCAGGAGGCGGACGAGGTCGAAGGCGTTGGGACCGTTGTCGGCGACGCATCCGCCGCCGCACCGGACCGGGTCCAGATACCAGCGGTCGGGCCCGACATGCTCCTCGATGCGTTCGAGGTAGCGGACCGTGACCTGCTCGACGGGCACGTTCCGCGGCAGCCGGACGACGAGCGCGCCGACGGCGGAGTTGTAGCGCCGGTGGAAGGCGGTGAGGAGTGTGGCGCCGTACTCCCCGGCGAGGGCGGTGAGTTCGGCGCCCGCGGTGCTGGTCAGGGCGAGGGGCTTCTCCACGCAGACGGACACGCCCGCGCGGAGGAAGTCGGCGCAGACCGGGGCGTGGGCGTCGTTGGGGACGGTGACGATGACGCCGTCGAGGGAAGGGTGTGCGGCGAGGAGTTCGTGGTGGTCCCGGTAGCCGAGGACCGGGCCGGACGGGTCCTCGGCCGTACGCGTTCCCGGACCCGTTGCCGTCCAGGGCGCCAATGCGGCCGGGTCGCGGTCGCAGACGGCGGTGAGCTGCATGGCGGGGGAGGCGTCGAGCGCGGCGAGGTAGAAGCGGGAGATGACGCCGAGGCCGACCACGGCGACGGAGGGGCGGGCCATCAGCGCACACCGTCCAGGTGCGCGGCGCGGTCCGCACCGGCACGCTCGTCCGCGCCCGCGCGCTCGTCCGTACCCGTACCCGTACCCGTACGGTTCAGCGGCACCGGCGTGGTCAGCCCGAACTTCTCGGCCACGTCCGCGAGTTCCCGGTACTGGCGGCAGCTGATCGGCACCCCGGTGGCGCGGCGGGTGCGGGCCCGCTCGCCCTCGGGCCACCCCGGGTAGCGCACGGGGGAAGCCACATCGAGGGGCGGGCAGTCCAGCAGGCTGCCGAACAGCGCGCCCGCGTCCGCCGCGAACTCCTCCTTCGGGCGCAGCAGCGCGGGGGCGATCGCGGCGACCAGGTAGCCGATGTCGTCGTCGCGGCCGGACGGGCGGCCGTCGCCGTTCAGCGCCGCCGGCGCCGGACCGAGGCCGGAACCACTCACCAGCCCGGCCAGCACCTCCACCGCGAGCCCGAGCCCGTACCCCTTGTACACGCCGGTCTCGGCAGTCCCGCCGAGCCAGCCGAGGTGCGCGCGGCCGAGGTCGAAGGCCGCGGGGTCGGTGACGGGCAGGCCGTCGTCGCCGGTCAGCCAGCCTTCCGGCACCTGCCGTCCGGCGCGAGCGGCGGCGCGGACGCGGCCGGTGGGCACGACGGTGGTGCTCATGTCGAGGACGAACGGGTGGTGCGGCCCGGCGGGCGCGGCGACGGCCAGCGGGTTGGTGCCGAGCATCGTGACCTGGCCGCCCGGCGGGCGGGCGATGCGCTGGCCGCCGCAGTTGGAGGCCACCAGGCCGACCAGACCGCGGTGGGCCGCGCGCGCCGCGTGATAGCCGGCGCAGCCGAAGTGGGTGGCGCCGTACACGCTGACCAGGCCGATGCCGAACTGCTCGGCGCGCTCGACGGCGAGGTCCATCGCCTCCGCCGCCGCCCACAGGCCGAGCGCCCGGTGCGCGTCCACCCGCAGCGCGGCGCCGAGGTCGGTGACGGGCTCCGGTTCGGCCGCCGGATCGGTCCGGCGCTGCTCGAACAGCGGCAGGTACTGGCGGGTGAGGTTGGCCAGCCCATGGGAGTCCATGCCCGACAGGTCGCCGTAGCACAGCGCTTCGGCGGCGGTGGCGGCGCGCGGCGCGGGCACGCCGCAGCGTACGAACACGTCGGTGACGAACGCCAGCAGGTCGTCGTACGCGAGGCGCACCGTGCCGTCGGACGTCTGCGCCCGCGCCTGCGCTTGTGCCTGCGCGGGGAAGCCGGACAACGGTGGGTTGGGCAACGGCATCGGGAAGTCTTCTCCTGACAGGCTGGACGGGGCGGAAGGGCTGGACGGGCTGGACGAGAAGGGGGCATACGGGGCGGACGGCGGTGGGCACGCAGCGGGCGGCGCGGGAGGCGCGGACGTACGGAAGGCGCCGAGCAGCCGCGGCACCGTTGCCGCGAACCCCTCCAGCTCCGCGAGGTCCGCGAACTCCCCTTCCGCGTGTGCCCGGTTGGCGTCGAGACTCCCGGGGCCGAGTACGACGCAGTGCGCGCCCGCCACACCGGACGTCCAGATCGCGTCGCAGGTGAACCCGGGCTCCTCGGCCGGCCACGGCGGGATCGCGGCGCGCTCCAGGAGCGCCCCGAGCCAGGGGGACGCGTCGCCGCCGAGGACGGGCAGGCCGCGCTTGAGCCACTCCAGCCGTACGATGCCCGGCGCGTCGCGGGCGGTCCGGGCGAACCGGCGGGTCCGGCCGAAGACGGCGGCGAAGGCGCGCAGGCCGTCGTCGACGGCCTCGCGCACCAAACGCTCCAGCCGCCGCGCGGTGGCGGGCGCACCGTAGGAGAGGTTGAGGAGCAGCTGCCCGCGCCCGTGCACACGATTGTGGAGAGTGCCGGTGTGCAGGCCGGCGACACACAACTGGCCGTCGGCCGGGGCCAGTTCCGGGTCGAGTACGGCGGCGAGGTGCTGGGCGAGGAAGCCGAGCAGGACGGTGGCGTTGTGGCCGGCCGCGGGGCGGTCGTCGATCGCGTCGTCGCCGTGGACGCTGAGGAGCGCGGTCATCGCGGCGGTGCAGCGCGTCAGGGCGCGGCCGCCGGTGGGTTCGCAGAAGACGTTCAGCCGCCCGTGGTGCCCGGCTTCGACCAGCGGGCGGGTGCCGAAGGTGCCGAGCGCGCCGCCCTCCTCGCCGGCGACGGCCTGGATCAGCACCCGGGTGTCCCGGGCGAGACCGGGCAACTCCCCGAGCGCGCGCCGCAGTCCGGCCAGCAGCGCGACGGCCGGTCCCTTCGCGTCGATGGCGCCGCGGCCGTGGAAGCGCGCGCCGTCGAAGGAGACCGGTTCGACGCCGGCGACGGTGTCGAGGTGGACGTTGAACATCACGGTGCGCTCGTGCGGCGCGTCCGCCGGGCCGAGCGCCAGCACCAGGCTGGGCTGGCAGGCGAGGAACTCCGGCTGCGCGGCGGCGGTTCGGCGGACGAGGACCGGCACGTCGTCGCGGGCAAGGCAGTCGGGCGGCGCCGCGGCGTGGTGGAGCACGTGGAAGCCGAGCGCGGCGGCGGCCTCGGCGTAGCGCCGTCCCGCGGCCCACAGCTCGGGGGCGGGCGCGCCGGGGCCGCACTCGAGCGGGCCTGCCGTGGGCAGGGCGAGCAGGTCGAGCAGCAAGGTATGGTCGGCGGGGCTGAGCAGGTTCACCGGGCGGACTCCTGCCGCTCAAGATCCTTCGCCACGGCGGCGGTCGGGGGCGCGAGGGCCTCGTCGAGCAGGCGCCGCAGCGCAAGGCCGCACCGGACGAACGCGGCGCGGCACTCCTCGGCCGGGTCGCGGTGGTCCTCGTGCGGCCGCACCGCGATGTGCGGTTCGAGCGACAGCGCGCCCCGGTAGCCGTGGGCCAGCAGCAGCCGCACGCTGTCGGCGACCCGCAGGTCACCGGTGCCGGGCACGCAGTAGCGGACGGCGCCGCCGGGGGACAGGACGGCGTCCTTGATGTGCACGTGGTGAATCCGGTCGGCGTACGGCAGCAGGTCGGTCAGCAGCCGGTGGCCGTCGTAGCCGTAGGCGGGACCGTTGCCGGTGTCGAAGAGCAGGGCGAGGCCCGGGCCGGCCGCCTCCAGCAGGCGGACCATGCGGTGCGGGTCGCTGCCCGCCCAGCCGGCGCAGTTCTCGTGCAGCAGCGTCAGCCCGGAGGCGGCCGCGCGGGCGGACAACTCCCGTACGCGAAACAGCACTTCCCGTTCCCACGCGGCGGCGTCGAGGCCGCCGTCGGACGGGTCGGCGGGGTTCGGGTACGACATCACCCGCACGTAGCGGGTGCCGAGGCGGGCGCAACGCCGGGCCAGGACGTCGAGTTCGGCCAGGTCCGCGGCGAAGTCGCCGGTCACCGGCCGGGCCCAGCCGCCGATCCGGGCGTCCACCGCGACGACGGACAGCCCGGCGTCCAGGAGCGCCCCGGCGGCCCGGTCGAACGCGGCCGCGGACAGCTCGGCGAGCGGTGTCCCGTCCACGGTCCGCAGCTCGACCGAGCGCCAACCGAGCGCGGTGACGGCCTCGATCTGGCCCTCGATGCCGAGTGCGGCCTCGTCGCCGATCCCGGTCAGCGCGACGCCGCCGGACGCGGCAGTGGACGTGGCGGTGGACATGTCGACGCGCGGCCCGGGGCGCGGCACGGACCCAGGGCGCACGGCTTCAGCGGACACCGGTCAACTCCCTTCCCTGGAGCGGAATCTCCGCAGCGGCAGCGGCAGCGGCAGCGGCGACGGAGGGGGCAGCGGAAGGGGAAGCGGCAGCGCCAGGGGCAGCGGCCAACTCCTTCGCCCGGCCGAGCAGCTCGACCACCCGTGCTTGCTGCTCGACGGTGGCGGGGCAGGGACCGTCGCCGCCGAAGTACGCGTAGGCGCGCAGCATGAACTCCGTCAGGGCCTCGTCGCGGAACACCTCCCGCCGCTCGGTGGCCGAGTCCGCGGCGGTGAGCCGGAGTTGGGCGTACCGGTCGTAGGAGTCGGCCGGGTAGTGGCCGACGGCGGTGCCGTGCTCGAACAGCAGCGTGATCCGCCGCTCCCGCACCGGCGAGGTGAGGTCGGAGCGTACGACGCTGCGTACGCCGCCGCGGTGGGCGAGGGCGAGGGTGGCGCCACCGAGCCGGGGCAGGCACCGCCCGTCCACCCGGAGGTCGGTACAGTCGGCGGAGACCACCTCGGCGTCGCCGGCCAGCCTGAGCAGGACGCCCAGCGCGTGCGGGACCTCCACGTCGAACGCCGTCGGGTGCCCCGAGGTGGCCAGCGAGCGCTGGAAACGCGGCTTGTCCTGGACGACGGAGATCTGCCGCAGCGCGCCCAGCGTATCCAGCGCACCCGCGGCGGCACCCACCGCAGACCGGTGGCCCTCCGTCTCCTCGGCACCTCGGCCCGCCACGAGCGCGGCCAGCCGGTCGGTCAGGGTGCTCGCCAACCACGGTGCCACCACGGCCGTTCGCAGGTCCGGCCGGAGGCCCTCCTGCCGCAGCGACGCCAGCAGCCGTGCCAGGTCGTCCGGTCCCGCGGCGAGCGGCTTCTCCAGCAGCAGCTTGCGGAAGCCGAGTCGGAGCAGCTCCGATACGACCTCGACCCGCGCGACCGGAGGCGTGCAGACGTGGACGACGGTCCGCTCCGGGTCCAGCTCCCGCCGGGCCGCCGCGAGCGAGGCCACCAGGTGCCGCCCCGCCCCGGCCTGCCGGGCCCGCGCGGCGGGGTCCTGGTCGTAGCCGACCACCGGTTCAGGGGCGAAGCAACGATCCTGCCGCGCCCGGGCCTTGGCGAGGACCGGCAGGTGCAGACCCGCCCCCGCCCGGCCGAGGCCGACGACCAACGTGCGCAGCATCTCCAGCATCAGCCTTCTGTCGACAGCGGGGGAACGTTTCGTGCGGGAAACGGATCAAGCGGGGGCGGGGCAACGCCGGTCAGCCTGCGCGTACGAACCGGATGAAGTCAACGAAACGCGCCGATCACTCCCTTTTCGCGTGAATACCCCGAACGAACGCGCAGTCCACCGCGATTCGTTGGAGCGGCTGCCCTACCGTCGGGAGCGGTTCGTCCGGGGCGCGAGGTCCGGGGCGCCGAACACGCGCCGGCGCAAGCGCCTGACCCATCCGCCAGGTGCGCCCGGTGCGCCCGGCCCAAGTGCCGGGGCAGCGCCGACAAGGCAGAAAGGCGGAGATGGACCTCCAGCAGACCGCGGACCCGCGACAGGCGCCGGACCAGGCCCCGCAACCAGCACCGCACCAGCCCGCGGGCCTGCCCCGCTCCGCAGCCGGACACCGACCAGCCGACCGCCGACCAGCCGACCCCCAACACGCCGACCCCGTACCCTTCTTCACCCAGGCCGCCTCCTTCACCTCCCTCTGGCCGCGCATCGAGCAGCACCTCGGCGAAGTGCTCGCCGACGGCAAGTTCTCCCACGGCGCCAAGGTCGGAGAGCTGGAGCGCGCCCTCGCCGAGTACACCGGCGCCCGGCACGTCATCGGCGTCAACAGCGGTACGGACGCGCTGGTCCTGCTGCTGCGTGCGGCCGGACTGCGGCCCGGGGACGAGGTCGTCGTCCCCGCGTTCAGCTTCGTCGCCACCGCCTCGTCGGTGGTATTGGCCGGCGGGCGGCCGGTGTTCGCGGACATCGACCCGGTGACGTACGCCCTGTGCCCGGAGTCGGTGGAGCGGGTGCTCACCCCGCGCTGCCGCTTCCTGATGCCGGTGCACCTGTTCTGCCAGCTGGCGGACATGACCCGGCTCGGCGAACTGGCCGGGCGGCACGGGCTCACCGTCGTCGAGGACAGCGCGGAGGCGATCGGGATGCGCCTGGGGGGAGTTCACGCCGGGCTGCTCGGCGCCGGCGGGGTGCTGTCGTTCTTCCCGACGAAGACGCTCGGCGCGATCGGCGACGCCGGGGCGGTGCTCACGGACGACGACGGGATCGCGGAGACGGCGGGCGCCCTGCGCCACCACGGCCGGTTCGGGCGCACCCTCGGGGACTTCACCACGATCAACACCGGCAGCACGCTGCCGGGGTGCAACAGCAAGATGGACGACATCCAGGCGGCCGTGCTGCTGGCGAAGCTCACCCGCCTGGACGCGGACATCGCCCGCCGCGCCGAACTGGCCGCGGCGTACGACCGGCGGCTGGCGGGGATGCCGGGAGTGCTGCGGCTGCCGACGGCGGTGGACCGCGGGGCGCGGGCCGAGCCGGTCTTCTACGTCTACGTCGCCGAGTTCGAGCGGCGCGACGAACTCGCCCGCCACCTCGCCGACTTCGGCGTGCAGACCGAGACGTACTACCCGAGCCCCCTGCACCTCCAGCCCTGCTTCGCCGAACTCGGCCACCGCCCGGGCGACTTCCCGGCGGCCGAGGCCGCCTGCACGCGCACCCTGGCGCTGCCCCTCTACCCCGACCTGCCGCCCGACGCCGTGGACCGGGTCTGCGACGTGATCCAGGACTTCTACGCCGGAGCCCGCCCGTGACGACGACCGCCACCACCCAGCCCCAACCCCAACCCCAGCCCGCGCACGGCACGCGCCTCCCCTTCTTCCCTCCGGACCAGTTCGGCGCCGACAGCGCCCACCTGCTGCGCCTGGTGCGGGAGACCGGCACCGGAGCGGCCCAGAAGTTCATCCTCGGCGAGCAGACGGCCCGCTTCGAGCACGTGCTGCGCGAGCGGCTCGGCGCCGCGGACGTGGTCGCCTGCGGCAGCGGCACCAGCGCGCTCACCCTGGTGCTGGCGGCCATGGGGATCGGCGCGGGGGACGAGGTGGTCGTCCCCGCGTTCGGCTGCGCGCCGCTGGCCAGTTCGGCCGTGGCGCTCGGCGCGGCGCCGGTCTTCGCGGACATCGACCCCTGGACGATGGTGGTGGACCCCGACGACGTGGAGCGCCGGATCACCCCGCGCACCAAAGCCCTGATGCCCGCGCACATGTTCTCGGTGATGGCCGACATGCCGCGGTTCGCCGCGCTCGCCCGGGACCGCGGGCTGCGGCTGGTGGAGGACTCGGCCGTCGCCCAGGGCGGTGTGCTGCGCGGGGTGCCGGCCGGGCTGTCGGGCGAGGCGGGCGTCTACTCCTTCGTGCAGGTGAAGACCTTCGGCACGGCCGGCGAGGGCGGGGCGGTGGTCACCCGTGACCCTGAACTCGGCCGCACGGTGAGGATGTTGCGCAACCACGGGCAGGACGGCGTGCACCGCTTCGTGCACCACCGGATCGGCTGGAACAGCCGCTTCGACGAGGTCCTGGCGGCCTTCCAGTTGCACCGGCTGCCGGGGCTGGCCGACCGCCTCGAACGCCGCGCGCGCATCGCCGCCCGCTACACCGAGCGCTTCGCCGACCTCGCCGTGCGCGGTGTGCTCGCCCCGCCGCCCGGCCGCGACGGACGCTGCTTCTACGTCTACACGCTCCAGGCCGACCGGCGCGACGCGCTGCGGGCGCACCTGGCCGAGCGCGGCATCGGCAGCCACGTCTACTACCCGCTGCCGCTGCCCCACCAGCCGGCCTTCTCCCGGTACGCGGCGCCCGGCGACTCCTGGCCGGCCGCCGTACGGGCCGGGGAGCGCATTCTGTCCCTGCCGATCTACCCCCAACTCACCGACGACCAGGTGGAGTACATCGCCGACGCGGTACGGGAGTTCGCCGTCGGCACCTGAGCGTCCGCCCCCGCACCGGCCCCCACCGCCCGCATCAGAACCGCGCCGCCCGACCGACCCGACCGTACCGCCCGACCCGTCCCCCCCGCTCAGAGCCGCACCACCGCCGCTCAGAGCCGTACGACGCCCTCTCCGCTCGCCCGGCCGGTCGTGTCGAACAGCAGCCGCGCCCCCTTCGCCAACGCCCCGACGTCGTAAGCGGAGTGCGCCTGGAGCAGCACGACCAGGTCGGCGTCGGCCGCGGCGGCGTACGGGTCGGCCTGGCGCCGCAGCCGTACGCCGTGCAGCGGCAGGTCCGCCACGTGCGGGTCGTGCCAGCCGACCTCGGCGCCCAAGTCCGCCAGCCCGCGCGCCACGTGGAGGGCGGGCGACTCGCGTACGTCCTCGGTGTCGGGCTTGTACGACACGCCCAGCAGCGTGATCCTGGCGCCGGGCAGCGCCACCCCCTGCTCCGCCAGCAGGCGCGCCGCGCGCCCCACCACGTGGTCCGGCATGACGCGGTTGGTGTGCAGCGCGGCGCGGACGAGCGGGAAGGCGTCGTCGGGCGCGCCGTGCAGGAGGTAGACCGGGTCGACCGGGATGCAGTGCCCGCCCACGCCCGGACCGGGCCGGAAGGACTGGAAGCCGAACGGTTTCGTCCCGGCGCAGGCGACGACGTCCCAGATGTCCGCGCCGACCTGGTGGCAGTACCGGGCGAACTCGTTGACCAGGGCGATGTTGACGCTGCGGTAGGTGTTCTCCAGCAGCTTGGCCAACTCCGCCTCGCGGGTGCCGCGCGCGACCACCACGTGGTCCACGAACTGCTCGTACAGCGCCGCGCATTGCTTCGCGCACACCCGCGTGAGCCCTGAGACCACCTTGGGCGTGTTGGCGATGCCGTAGAGCGTGTTGCCCGGGTCGACCCGCTCGGGGGAGTAGGCGAGGTGGAAGTCCACCCCGGCGGCCAGCCCCGAGGTCTCCAGCAGCGGCGCGGCCAACTCCTCGGTGGTGCCCGGGAAGGAGGTCGACTCGACGACGACCAGCATGCCGGCGCGCAGGTGCCCGGCGACGGTGCGGCACGCGGCGCGCAGCGGGCCGAGGTCGGGCCGGCCGTCCGCGGCGAGCCCGGTGGGCACGCAGATCGCCACGGCCTTTGCCCGCGCGACCAGTTCGGGGTCGGTGCCGGCGGTGAATCCGGCGTCGAGCATCCCGGCCACGTCCGCGTCGCTGACGTCCCGCACGGTGGAGCGGCCGGCGCGCAGTGCGGCGACGGTGGAGGGCTCGATGTCGAGGCCGGCCACGGCGAGCCCGGCGCCGGTCGCGGCGCGGGCCAGCGGCAGCCCCACGTAGCCCAGGCCGACCACCAGCAGATCGAAAGACATCAGACCGAAACTCCCCTGGGGCGGCACGTGTTGCGAAAGGCGGCCCGGAACGCCCGGGGCCGCAGAAGCGATCCTGCCCATTGGCCCGGACCGCCCGCGGACGGCGCGGCACCGCGGCGCTCAAGCGAGTGATTTCTTCACTCCAATGGCGCGTGCCCCGTGTCCGGCACCGCGTGCCGGGGTTGGGTTCGCGGCACCGCCGGCAGCCCCAAGAACCCTGGTCCGAGCGGTGGTTCGGCAGCCCGAGCCGCCCTGCGACACCGTCGGGTGATGACCGGAATGGGGTTGATGCGAAGTATGTGGGGACATGGTGTACTTCGGTCCGAACCCGGGCAGTGGGCCCGGGCCGTCCGAGGAGAATCCATGACCCGTTTTGTCACGGCGAAGCGTGCGGCCGTCGCCGCCACCGCGACCGGCGCCGCGGCGATCGCTCTCGTGGCCGGCACCACCGGTTCCGCCACCGCCGCGCACCAGGAGGCCACCGCCCCGCCGTCGCTGACGCTCAACTTCAGCGCGAACAACGACGAGGCCAACGCCGCCAACGCCCTGGGCGCCGGCTTCGGCGGCAGCGCCACGGTCACGGACTCCGCCGGGAAGGCGGTCGGCACCGCCTACGACATGTGCGACAAGGACGGCATCAGCGCCAAGCAGGTCACGGCCTTCTGCCACGCCGACGTCGTCTTCGACAACGGCGACCAGGTCGCGCTGTCGGTGGTCTTCCCGATCCAGGACCCGGTCACCGCGACCTACCCGCAGTCCTTCGACGGCGTCGTCACCGGCGGCACCGGCGCCTACAAGGGCCTGACCGGCGCGGCCCACTTCACCAACACCGCGCTCGCGGTCTACACGGTGAGCTGGGACGTCTGACGGACCCGCACCACCATCCGGTGGGCCACCGCCCCCGGCGGCGGCCCACCGCCCCCACCGCGCCGTACCGGAGAACCCATGCCTGCCGCGACCCGCAGCACCACCGCCACCGTCGAGGAGACGGCGGCGGCCACCGCCCCCGAAGGCGGCTACGCCTTCGACAACGACAGCCCCCACGCGACCGAGCAGCACCGCTGCCTGGCCGCCGCACACGACCGGATCACCACCGACGCGCTCGCGCGGACCGGGGTCGGCCCGGGCTGGGACTGCCTGGAAGCCGGCGCGGGCGGCGGCAGCGTGGCCCGGTGGCTGGCGCGGCGCACCGCACCGGGCGGCAGCGTGCTCGCCACGGACGTCAAGCCGGCGCACATCCCCGCCCAGGCGGGCCTCGAGGTGCGGCGCCACGACATCGTGCGCGACCCGCTGCCCGACGGCGGGTTCGACCTCGTGCACTCCCGGCTGGTCCTCACCCACCTGCCGGAACGCCGGGCCGTACTGCGCCGCCTGCTGCGCGCGCTGCGCCCCGGCGGCCACCTCCAACTGGAGGAGTTCGACATCGACTACGCGCCGGTGCTGCTCGCCCCCGACGAGCGCACCCGCGCCGGCTACGAGGCGTTCCGCGCCGCCAAGGGCCGCGCGCTGCGGGCAGCCGGCGCCGACCCGTCATGGGGGCGGACCTGCGCGGAGGACCTGCGCGCGGCCGGGTTCACCGCCATCGACCCGGTACCCCACCTCGTGCCCTGGCGCGCGGACTCGCCCGGGCTCCAACTCCAGCTCCACCACACCTACCACCTCCGCGCGCAGCTGCTGGAGCACGGGCTGACGGAGGAGGAGCTGCTCGCGGCGCGCGACGCGATGCGGCATCCCGGCTTCCGGGCCGCGTCCTGCGTGCTGTACTGCGTGCAGGCGAGGCGGCCGGAGTGACCACGGGAGTGACGGTCGGGGCGCCGCCCGGACCCGCGGAGACGGCCGCGGCCGCCACGCGCGGCACTGTTGCGCCCGCTCCCGGCACGCCAACACCGCCCGCCCGTACGGCTGGTGGACGGCAGGAGCCGCCGGTCACGGCGCTGCGGCTCGCGGCGTCCCATCTGCGGGCGGCCGGCTGCCATGTCGAACCGGGGCCGCCCGGCAGCGGTACGGCGTTCACCGCCCGGGCCGGCGGGGCGCGGGCGAGCTGCGTGCTGAGCTGGGCGGGACCGGTGGACCTGCCGCTGGCCGGCGAGGCCGACGTACAGGCCGCCTGCGGCCTGGCGCACGTCCACGGCCGCCGCTACGGCCGCCCCACCGCCCTCGGCGTCGCCTACGCGAGCTGCGTCGCCGGCCTGCTCGCCGCCACCGGAACACTGGCCGCCCTGGCCGCCGCAGCAGGCCGCGGCGGCAGCACACACCTGATCCGCAAGGGCACGGGTGCGCGCGCGGCGGTCACGGTCCATACGTCGGTCGCCGAGGCGGCGCTGCTGTCCGTCGGCCAGTACCTCGCCGCCGCGACCGCCGGGGACGACGGCTGGACCGAGCCCGCCGGGCCGGGCGGACCGCCGTTCCAGGCCGCCGACGGCAGCCGCTTCGAGCTGGAGACCCTGGACCCGGGGGCGTGGCTGCGCTTCTGGACCGCGCTCGGCGTGGACCGCGCCGCCGCCGGGCACGGCTGGCACGCGTTCGGGCAGCGCTACGCCACCGCCGTGTGCCCGCTCCCACCCGCGCTGCTCGCGGCGACCGCCCGCCACGCGATGCCGTACCTGCGGCGCGTGGCCCGCGGGACGGGCGTGGACGTCACCGCCGTGGCCGTCGCGCCACGGCCCGCGCAGGCCGCCGACGAGCAGCCGTGGCAGCTGCGCACCCTCGGGGAAGTCGGCCCGGCACCCGCGGAGTTGGGGCGCGGCGGGGCCGGACCGCTGGACGGGGTGAGCGTGGTCGAGGTGTGCCGCCGGGTCCAGGGCCCCCTGGCCGGCCACCTGCTGCGGCTGCTGGGCGCGCGCGTCGTCCGCGTCGAACCGCCGGGCGGCGACCCGATGCGCGGCATGCCGCCGCTCGCGGGCGACTGCTCGGCCCGCTTCGCCGCACTCAACCACGGCAAGGACGTCCTGGAGGCCGACCTCGGTACGGCGGCCGGGCGCGCCGCGGTACGCGAACGCGTGGCGGCGGCCGACGTGTTCCTGCACAGCCTCGCCCCCGGGAAGGACCTGCGGGCGGGCCTCGACGCCCGGTCGCTGATCGCGCTGCGGCCCGGTTTGGTGCACGCCGCCGCGTCCGGCTGGGGCGGCGAACGCGGCCGGCGCCCGCCGACCGGCACCGACTTCCCGGTCCAGGCGTGGTCCGGGCTCGCCGCCCTCGTCACCCCGCCCGGTCTGCCCCCGGCGCCCTCCCTGCTCACCCTCACCGACGTCCTGGGCGGCGTCGCCTGCGCGGAAGGCGCCGTCGCCGGGCTGCTCGCGGCCCGCCTGACCGGACGCGGGCGGGCCGTCACCACCTCACTGCTCTCGGCCGCCCGCCTGCTGTGCCGCCCGGAGTTCCGCACCGCCCCCGAGGAGGCAACCGTGCCCGCCTGCACCGACCTGGCCGCCCTCGCCGCCGACCCGCGCTTCGCGCCCGTCCTCGACCACGGCCCGTGCGTACGGCCGCGCGGCCCCTGGGAGTTCGCCCGATGACGGCCCGCACGGCGACACCGCCGCAGACCGGCCACCGCAGCTGGACGTCCCGCGCCGGGCTGGTCCTGCGCGACGCGGTGCCCGCGCGGACACGGCGGGAGTGGGTGGCGCGCGGCGACTGCCCGGACCGCGGTGTGTACGAGGCGTTCGCCGCGCAGGTACGGGCGCACGGCGGCCGGACGGCCGTACGGACCCCGGACACAGTGCTCGACTACCGCGAACTCGACGCGCGGGCACGGCAGATGGCGTCCGGGCTGCGGGCGCTGGGCACGGGGCCCGGCGACGTGGTGGGCATCCGGCTGGCGAGCGGCTGGCCCGCGCTGGCCGCCGACCTCGCCGTGGCGGCCGTCGGCGCGGTGGCGCTGCCCTGGCCGGCCGGGCAGGGCAGCCGGGAGAGCCACGCCCTGCTGGCCGGGTCGCGGGCCCGGCTGCTGATCGCCGACACGCCGGCGGACCTGCGGCACGGCCCGCTGCCGTACCTCGAACACCAGGTCAGCGTCGAGGAGTTGCTGCGCGAAGGGGGAGACGCCGACGGGTTCGTGCCGGCCGCGGTCGAGCCGGAGGACCCGGCGCGCATCCTGGTCTCCTCGGGCTCCGAAGCGGCCCCGAAGATGGCCGCCTACAGCCACAACGCACTGCTCGGCGGCCGCGGCACCTATGTGGACGCGGTCCTGCGCGACCCCGACCCCGGACCCGGCCCCGAATCCGGACCAGCCCCCGGCCCCCGCCCCGCGCCCGAAGACGACGGCACCCCTGCCCGCGGCGTCCCGGCCGCCCTCGTCCTCGCCCCGCTCGCCTCCTCCTACGGCTCCCTCGCCCTGGTCGCCCTCGCGCGCTGCGGCGCGACCCTCCACCTCCTGGACCGCTTCGACCCCGGCGCCGCCCTCCGCGCCGTCACCGAATGGCGCCCGACCCACCTGCTCGCGGTGCCCACGATGCTGGGCCGGATCGCGAGCCACCTGCCCGTGCCGGGGGAGGACCTGAGCTCGCTGCGGGCCGTCGTCTCCAGCGGCGCCCAGCTCACCTCCGCGGTGCTCGCCGCCGCGCTGGCCCGGCTCGGCCGCCCGGTCACCAATGTCTACGGCTCCAGCGACGGCGTGAACTGCCGCGCCACATGGACCGGCGCGGACCACGACGTGCGCCGCGTGGGCCGCCCCGACCCGCGCGTCACCGAACTGCGCGTCTGCGGCAGCGACGACACGCCGCTGCCGTACGGGCACCGCGGCGAGATCCAGGCCCGCGGCCCGATGAGCCCGCTGTGCTACGTCGGCGCGCCCGACCTGGACCGCCGCTACCGCACCGCGGACGGCTGGGTGCGCAGCGGCGACCTCGGCGTGATCGACCCGGACGGCACGCTGCGGGTCCTGGACCGGCTCCGGCAGACGGTGATCCGCGGCGGGTGGACCGTCAGCCCCGCCGAGGTGGAGGAGCAACTGCACGCGCACCCGTACGTCGCCGAGGCCGCGTGCGTGGCCGTGCCCGACCCGGACCTGGGCGAACGCCTGTGCGCGTGCCTGGTGCAGCGCCCGGGCACGGTGCCGCTCGACACGGCCGCGCTGGCCGCCTACCTGACCGTTGAGCGCGGCCTCGCCCGGCGCAAGGCGCCCGAACTCGTGCTGCACCTGGAGCAGTTGCCACTCGGCGCCACCGGAAAGGTCTGCCGCCGCACCCTGACGGCCGCGGCGCAGGCGGCGGTTGCCGCGCGCGCCGCCCTCGCCGAGCCGCCCGCCCGCGGCGGACCGGCCGCCGTACGCCCGTACCCGGCAGGCGCGTAGCGGCGCCCGAAAGCACTCGGCACCACCCGGCAGTACCCAGCAGCACTCAGCAGCACCGAAGTCGTACCGCACCGCAGGAGGACCACCCCGCTCATGGAACGCGCGCCCGTACTCGACACCGCGGCCCAGCCGACGGACCGAGCCGTCCCCCAACAGGCCGTCCCCCAACAGGCCGTCCCGGAAAGAGCCGTGCCGGCCGCCGCCGAAGCGTCGCCGATCACCCCCGGCAGCTGGCGCGCCTACGCCAAGCTGGCCAAGCTCGACATCCTCGACTACTACCTGAGCATCCCGCTGGCCGCCGCGATGTTCGTCCCGTACGGGACCGCGGCCTCCGCCGGGTCCGCCGGCCGGCTCGCGCTGGTGCTGCTCCTGTTCTTCCTGGGCGAACTCACCATGGTGGCCGGGATGGTGGCCTTCGACGACGTGACCGGCTACCGCGACGGCAGTGACGCGGCCAACTACGGTCCCGACGCCGCCGCCCGCCGCCTCGCGCGCAAGCCGCTGGTGGCCGGGACCCTCACCGAACCGCAGGCCCTGCGCTTCGGCACGGCGGCGGTCGCGCTGTGCGCGCTGTTCTGGGGCGGCGCGATCCTCGCCGCGCCCGCGTCGCCGAAGTGGGCGGTGCTCGGCACGGCCGCCTGCGTGGCCTTCGGGTTCCAGTACTCCTGGTGGCTGAAGTTCAGCTACCGCGGCTTCCAGGAGCTGTTCCTCGCTGCGCTCGGCTGGGGCTATGTGCTGCCGCTGTTCGGGCTGCTGACCGGGCGGGCCCCCGGGTTCGTGGTGGTGCAGGCGCTGGTCTTCGGGCTCGGCCCGGTGCTGTTCGGCGTCTACTCCAACATCAACGACCGGGCCGGGGACCGCGCGGTCGGCCGGCTCACCGTGGCCGCCGTCGCCTCCGCACGCGGCAACTCCGCCTTCATCGCGGCGGTTTCGCTGCTGGAGGCGCTGCTGATCGTGGTGCCCTCGTGCACCGGGACCGCACCGTGGTGGTTCGCGGTGCTCATGGCGCCCGTGGTGGCGCTGCGGGCCCGGCAGTGGGTCCAGGGCAACCTGCGCGGCGACGTGCTGGCCGCCCGCACCGGCGGCATCCGGCTGCACCGCCTGGCCACCGCGCTGATGGCCGCGGCCGACCTGCTGCTGGCGGTGACCCGGCGGTGAAACCCCTCGACCCCGGCGTCGTCTTCGACGCCCTCGCCCGGCGCGGCTCACCGACCGTGGTCCACCTCAGCCGCCCGCTCGACCTGGCACCCGAGGCGGGCACCCGGCTGGACATCCCCGGCCTGGCCGACCTCGTCCGCGACACCGCGGCCCGGCTCGCGGCCGCCGGCGCCGGCCGCGGCGACCACGTCGCCGTCGTCAAGCGCAACCACTGGGACTGCGTGCTGCTCGCCTGCGCGGCGGCCCGGATCGGCGCGGTCCCCGCGCTGCTGTCCGACCACCTGGCACCCCTGGTCCTCGACACCCTTTTGGAGCGGCTGCGGCCCGCGGTCCTCGTCACGCAGGACCATGTGCTGCGCGGCGCGGCGGAAGCGGGCGTGGACCTCACCCGACACACGTCGGCCACCGTGACGCTGGACCAGCACGGCGCCGACTCCCGGCGCCCCGCCCCCGATCCCGCCGCCACCCGCCAGGTCCGCGCCTTCCACGACCTGCCCGTACGTCCCGACGCCGCCGTGCCGCAACAGCGCGCCGACGACGGCCCGTTGGCGGTCCTGCACACCTCAGGCACCACCGGCGTGCCCAAGCTGGTGGTCCACTCGACCACCACGCTCATCCGCCGCCTCGCCGGATTCGAGGCGCGCCGCTGGCCGGTGGTCACCGCGCGCCGCGCCGACACCGTCGCGAGCGCCATCTCGTTCGTGCACGGCCGCGCGCTGGCGTGGACGGTCAGCACCCTGTGGCACCGGCCCCGCGCGGTCGTGATCGTCGCCGACTCCGACCCGGACACCGCGAGCCGCACCCTGGGCGCCCACCCGCCGACGATCCTGGAGGCGCTGCCGTCGACCTACGTGCGCTGGCAGCGCCTGGCGACCGGCCCGGACAACCCGTTCCGCGCCGTGCGCATGTACATCTCCACCTTCGACGCCATCCACCCGCCCACCGTGCGGGCCTTCCTCACCGCCACCGGTAGGGCCCGGCCGGTGTGGATGCAGGGCTGGGGGCAGACCGAGACCGGGCCGCTCACCTTCCGCTTCCTCACCCGCCGCGCGCTCGCCCGCCGCGCGGAGCGCCACCCCACCACCCGCAACCTCGGCCGCCCGGTGCCCGGTTGGGTCGGCCTGCGGGTGGTGGACCCGCAGACCCTCCGGCCCCTGCCGCGCGGGCAGGCCGGCCTGGTGCTGACCCGCACCAGGGCCCGCTGCCTCGGCTACCTCGGCGAGGGCGACCGCTGGCGGGAGAAGGCGCACGGCGACTGGTTCAACACCGGCGACCTCGCGGTACGCACGCGGGGCGGCGCGCTGCTGCTGCTCGACCGCGAGGTGGACATGATCCCCGGACTCAGCTGCGTGGAACTGGAGGATGTGCTGCACGACCGGCTGCCCGAGGTCGAGGAGGCCGTCGTGCTCGGCGCCGTGGACCGCGTGCCCCAGATCGTGCTGGTCCTCAACGCCCCCCTGGACGAGGAGCGTTGGCGGCAGGCGGTACGCGACCTGCCCGCGCTCGGCACGCCGCTGGTGATCGAGTGGGACGACGTGCCGCGCACCGCCACCGGCAAGGTCCGCCGCCACGAACTGCGCGACCGCTACCTGGCCGGCGCCGCCGCCCACGGGTCGGGGAGGTGGACATGACCGACCTCGACGTCGCCGTCGTCGGCGCCGGCATCGGCGGCCTCACCACCGCCTACCGCTTCCAGCAGGCGGGCCGCTCCGCGACGGTCTTCGAGGCCGGCCCGCGCGTCGCCGGCCGCATGGCCAGCTCACGCGTGGACGGCTACCTCGTCGACGAGGGCGCGGAGACCATCGCCGCGAACGGCTACCAGGCCACTTGGCGGCTGATCCGCGAACTCGACGTCCCGGCCGAACACGTGGTGCCGGTCCGGGCCGGGTTCGCGCTGTGGCGCGGTGGCCGCGCCCACGCGCACCTCGGCCACCCGGCCGGGCTGCTCACCGGCGCGGGCATGTCGTGGGCCGGCCGGCTGGCCTGGCTGCGCTTCACCGCGCAACTCGTCCGCAAGCGCGCCGAGTTCGACCCCGACCGGCCCGAACTCGCACCGTCGGCGGGCGCGACCGTCGCCGAGTACGCCGCCCGCCACCACCCCGACCTGCACGACTGCCTGCTCCAGCCGCTGTCCGGCCACTGCTTCGGCTGGCGCTCGGAGCGCTCCGCGGCCGCGCCCATGCTCGCCACCCTGCTCTCCGTCGGCGGCGCCGGCGCGAGCTGGACCACCTACACCACCGGCATGGACACCCTCCCGCGCGCGCTGGCCCGGCACGTCCCGGTCCGGCTGAACAGCCCGGCGGCCGCGGTCGAACCCGCCGGTCCGGGCGGGGCCCGCCTCCACCTGGCCGACGGGCAGACCCTCACCGCCCGGCAGATCGTGCTGGCGGTGCCCGCACCCGTCGCCCGGACCCTGTACGCGGACGCGCCGCCGGAGGAACGGGCCTTCCTGGAAGCGTGCACCTTCGCGCCGATGCTCAAGGCCGTCTGCCTGCTGGACCGGCCGCTGCCCAGCCCGACCCGCACCCCCAGCTACGCGCTGTCCGTGCCGGTCGGGGAGAGCCGGATCTGCTCCGGGCTGCTGCTGGACCACCTCAAAGCCGAAGGGCGGGTGCCGCCCGGCCGCGGCATGGTCAGCCTCTTCGGCTCGCCCTGGACCAGCCCCGGCCTGCTGGACGCCGACGACCACGAGATCACCCGCACCCTGCTCACCGAGGCCGAGCGCTTCCTGCCCGGCCTCGGCGCCGCCACCGTCCGCACCCTGGTGCACCGCTTCCGCCACGGCCTGCCCGAGGCGACGCCCGCCGCGCTGCGGCTGCGCGCCGGCTTCGCCGCCCGGCCGCCCGGCCCGATCGACTACGCCGGGGACTGGACGCTGCTGCGCCCCAACAGCGAGGGCGCGGTCCGCTCGGCGGAACAGGCCGTGCACCGCGCCGCCGCGCGCACGGCCGCCCCCCTCGTCCGGACTCCGCGGTGACCGGGCACCACCCGGCCCACCCGGCCGGTCCGGATCGGCAAGCCCCACCCGTCAGTGACATCCCACCCACCGGAGGAACCCCCATGCGTCTGATCACCACCGCGGCCGCACTCGCCGCCGCCGCCGTCGTCGGCCTCGCGTCCGCGCCCGCCCAGGCGGCGAGCGGCCAGGTCGTCGTCTTCTCCACCGAGGTCCAGCCGCTCGACACCTACCAGGACCCGAGCGGCTGCCAGCAACTGCCGCCGCTGGCCCACGTGCTGGACAACCTCACCGACGCGCCCATCAAGGTCTACGCCGACCCCTTCTGCACCATCCCCGCCACCCTCCCCAGCTCCGGCATCGGCGTCCTCGCCCCCGGCTACGGCACCCACGTCTCCGGTGTCGGCAGCTTCTCCGCCTGACGAGCCCGCCCCTCCCGCCGGGCGCCCCTCGTCCGCGTACGACGGCGCGCCCGGCGGCCCGGCCCGGCACGGCACGGTCAGCGGTCAACGGTCAGAAGGGGTGGACCGTAACGGAGAGGCTGCCGCGGGCGACCTCGAGGACATGGCCTTCGGGCAGGACCGACCACCGCGGCGGGTCCTGCGGCCAGCCCTCGGACGCGACGAGGACCTTGTCGTCGTCGACGCGGTAGCTGAGCGCGAAGTAGCCCGGTCCGCGGCGGCCGACCACCTCGGAGTGCGGGTCGTGCGCGGTGTAGGCGTACACCGCCTCGGGGGTGAGCAGCATGCAGTTCAGGCTGGCGAAGCGGGCGGCCCGGCCGCGGATGAGGGCCGCGGTCTCCGCGATCGCCTCGGGCGGCCGCACCCCGTCGTCGATGCGGCGGCGGACCGCCAGGTAGAAGCGCTCGCTGTCGGTGTCGCCCTCCGCCGCGCCCAGCGCGGGCGCGCCGATCACGTCGTCCAGGCAGCCGGGCGGGTGGAAGTCGCCGTTGTGGACGAACGCCATCCGCTCGTCGCCGAACGGGTGGGTGTTCCCGGCCGTGACCGGGAACTGGGGGCTGGCCATCCGCAGGTGCAGCAGGGCGGCGTCGCAGTCGCGGCCGGCCAGCACCGAACGGAACCGGGCGCTCTCGTCGGCGCGGACCGGCTCCTTGACCGATCCGACGGTGCCGTGCCCGGTGGGGAAGGCCGCGCCCCAGCCGTGGCTGTGTTCGCAGGCGAGTGCGAGGAAGGGGGCGAGGTCCGCGGCGAACAGGTCGCCGAGCGGCTGGGGCCGGCGGGCGACGACGCCCATCAGTCGACACATCTGCGGGTCCAACTCTCTTCGGGGAGGGCGTCGCCGGCCGGCCGTCCGGGCACGGCGAAGCCCGGCCGCGGGCAGCGCGGAACGAGGACGGGGTGCGGATCGGAAAGCGGCGCGGGTCGGATCGGATCGGCGGGGCCGATCGGAAGGCGGTGCGGGCCAAACCGGCGGGGCGGCGCCGCAGGAGCGGGCCGGGCGGTGCACGAGGGGAGGGCCGTGTCCGCCCGGCCGCTGCCCGGCCGGGCTCCGGTGCAAAGACGGGGAACCGCACCACCCGGCCGGGGACTTGGGGTCAGCCCGCCGTACCGGCAGGTGCTGAACCGGCAGGGGCTGAACCGCGCCCGGCGGCGGGCCGTCGCCGCCGCCTGCGCCGCCGGGCGGGGCCCAGCCGCCGTTCCCACTGCCCGGCCGCGGTGGCGAGCAGCGAGTTCACGACGACGTACATCGCCGCGACCACCAGGTAGCTCTGGACGATGGTGTGGTCGTACTCGCCCAGGACCTTCGCGGAGTTGAGCAGTTCGAGGAAGCTGACGACGTAGCCCAGCGTGCTGTCCTTCAGCAGGCGGACCAGCTGGCCGATCAGCGAGGGCGCGGTGGCGCGGACGGCCTGGGGCAGCACCACCAGCCGCATCGCCGGCCAGTAGCCGAGCCCGAGCGCGTGGGCGGCCTCGGTCTGGCCGCGCGGCAGCGCCCGGACCCCGGCCCGGAAGATCTCGGCGAACACCGCGGCGTTGGTGATCACGATCGGCCACACCAGCTGCCAGAACAGCGGCAGGCGCACCCCGGCGCTGGGCAGGCCGAACAGGAAGGCGTAGATCAGCAGGAGCAGCGGCACCGCCCGCATCGTCTCGACGTAGAGCCCGGCCAGCCACTTCACGGGCCGGTTGCGGGCCAGCCGGCCCAGCGCGAGCAGGGCGCCGCAAGGCACCGCGATCGCCGCGCTGACCAGGGTGACCCTGACGGTCGCCCACAGCCCCTTGAGCAGGTAGCGGATCACGGCCTGCTGGGTGAAGAGGTTCCACTTCGCCGCGTCGAGCTGGCCGTGCCGGGCGAACTGCCGTACCGCCAGCCAGACCAGCGCGGCACACACCAGCAGCGACAGGGCGGTGGCGACGGCGATCCGGACCCGGCCGCGCGGGCCGGGCGGGTCGAAGAGGACGCCGTCGTCCGCGTCGCTCCATGCCGCCAGCCGCTCGCGCAGCGACAGCCGGGGCCCGGCAGCCGGGTCCGGCCCGGGAGAGGCGGGCCCGGGGGAGGCGGGCCCGGGGGAGGCGGATGCGCTCTGCTTCATCGCACCACCATCAGCTTCCGCTCGGTGAGGGCCGCCAGCCGTCCGATCAGCAGGGTGATCGCCACGTAGCACAGCGCGGCGGCGCCGAAGGTCACCAGCGGCTGCGCGTACTGCTGGTCGAGGAGTTCGGTCTGCCCGGTCAGCTCCTGGGTGACCCCGACGGCCGAGGCCAGCGAGGAGTTGAGGGTCACCGCGATGAGCAGCGACGCGAGCGGCTGGACCATCGACCGGAAGGACTGCGGCAGCACGACCAGCCGCAGCACCTGGAAGAAGGACAGGCCCAGCGCCCGTCCCGCCTCGATCTGGCCGGCCGGCACCGACCGCACACCCGACCTGACCGCCTCGCAGAAGAACGCGGCCCAGTACAGGCTCATCGCCGTGACCGCGGTCCAGAACAGCGAGTAGACCATGCCGATCTCGGGCAGCCCGAACACGAACAGCGTCAGCAGCACCAGTAGCGGCACGCTGCGCAGGACCGCGACATAGGCCCGGCCCAGCAGGCGCAGCGGGAGCACCGGGCTGATCCGGCAGCAGGCCAGCAGCAGCCCGAGCACCCCCGCGAACAGGAAGGTGCTGCCGCTCAGTTCGAGGGAGACCAGCAGACCGCGGCCGAAGACGCCCAGGTGGGATGTGATGACGTCCATGGCGTCAGCTGACTGTCGGCGGGGTCGGGGCGTCGCCGGGGACCTGGGTGCCGACGGTGGCCTTCCAGACCTTCGCCCAGGTGCCGTCGGCCTCGACCTTCTTCAGCCAGTTGTTGACGAAGACCTTGAAGTCCGGCTGGTCGAGGGGGAGTCCGATGCCGTAGGGCTCCTGGCTGAAGGTGCTGGAGGACACCTTGACATCGGAGTTGGTCGACGCGTTGCCGGCCAGGATGCCCTGGTCCAGGACGTAGGCGTCGGCCCGGCCCTGCTGGAGGGCCTGGAGGCACTCGGTGTTGGTGTCGAAGAGCTGCACCTTGGCGGTGGGCGCGGCCTTCTTGACCGCTGCGGCGGCGGTGGAGCCGGACTCGGTGACCACCGTTTTGCCCGCGAGGTCGGCGGCCGACTCGATGCCGGAGGTGGACTTCTTCACCTCGATGGCCAGGCCGTCCTGGTAGTAGGGCCCGGCGAAGGCGACGGACTTCTCCCGCTCGGGCGTGATGGTGTAGGTGGCGAAGACCGTGTCCACCTGGTGGCTCCTCAGCAGTGCCTCGCGGGTGGCGGAGGTGACGTTCACCAGTTTCGTGGACGGCTTGCCGATGATGTACTTCGCCAGCAGTTCGGACATGGCCGCGTCGAAGCCGTCCACCTTGCCGGTGGTGGGGTCGAGCAGGGAGAAGAGCGCCGCGGTCTGGGTGCCGCCGACGACCAGGGTGCCCTTGGCCTTGATCTTCGCCGCGGTGGAGCCGCTGGGCAGCAGTGACGCGTCGGCGGGCTGCTCGGCGGCGATCAGGGCGTCGACCGTCTTGCTCGCCGAGGCGGCGGCCGAGCCGCTCTTCGCGCCGGGCGCGCCGGGCACCGCCGAGGAGCTGCCGGAGCTGCTGGAGCAGCCGCTCACGACGAGCGCGGTCGCGGCGATCAGGCCGGTGGCGAGGCCGCTGCCCGTGCGGGCGCGGCGGAACGCCGTTCGGTGGACATTCATGGCTCTCCTGAAGGACGGAAACCGGAAAAGGACGCCGGTAAAGCCCCGAAAAGGGGCGCGCGGAAAGTCCGTTTCGACGGTTCGGGGGCGGAAGTGTTCGGTGGTCGGAATATTCTGCGGGCGGAGTATTCGGCTGGTGCGGAATGCGGAGCCGGGGCGGCCGGGGGTGACTTGGGGGTGGCTTGTGGACGGCTGGGGGCGGCGGCTATACGTGGTGCAGCACCTTCGCGAGGAAGTCGGCGGCGCGTTCGTGGCGGGGGGAGGTGAAGAACTCGGCGGGCGGCGAGACCTCCAGAATCCGGCCGCCGTCCATGAACACCACGCGGTCGGCGGCCTTGCGGGCGAAGCCCATCTCGTGGGTGACCACGATCATCGTCATGCCCTCGGCGGCCAGCTCGACCAGGACCTCCAGCACCTCCTGGATCATCTCCGGGTCGAGCGCGGACGTCGGCTCGTCGAAGAGCAGCACCTTCGGGTCCATCGCCAGCGCCCGGGCGATCGCGACGCGCTGCTGCTGGCCGCCGGAGAGTTCGGCGGGGTAGGCGTCCGCCTTGTCGGCCAGCCCGACCCGCGCCAGCAGCTGCCGGCCCGCGCGCTCCGCGTCGGCCCGCGCCCGCCTGCGCACCTTGACCGGCGCCAGCACCACGTTCTGCAGCGCCGTCAGGTGGGCGAAGAGGTTGAAGGACTGGAAGACCATCCCCGCGTCCGCGCGCAGCTCCGCCAGCCGCCGCCCCTCGGCCGGCAGCGGCACGCCGTCGATGGCGATGGTGCCCGACGTGATCGTCTCCAGCCGGTTGACGCAGCGGCAGAGCGTCGATTTCCCGGACCCGGAAGGGCCGATCACCACGACGACTTCACCGGCCGCGACATCCAGGTCGATATCGTGCAGTACCTGGGTGCGGCCGAAGTGCTTGTTGACTCCGGCGATCCTCACCAGCGGTTCGGCGGACGCGCTCACGGGGAACTCCTGGGGGCCGGGAAGCGGGCCCGAAACGACGGTTCCGGGGCTCCGCGGGTTCGCGGCCTCTATTGCAGCGGACGCCGGCCGCCGGGTCCAACGAGAGTTTTTTCACCTCTCCATCAATGACGCTTATCCTTTGCGGATGTTGGACGTACGCCAGTTGGAGGTGCTGGCCGAGATCGCGCGCACGGGCTCCTACACCGCCGCCGCCTCCTCCCTCGGCTTCACCCAGCCCGCGGTCAGCTACCAGATGCGGCGGCTGCAACAGTCCGTCGGCACACCGCTGTTCACCCGCGTCGGGCGCGGGCTGCAACTGACGCCGACCGGGGAGAGCCTGGTCCGGCACGCCGACACGATCTTCTCGGTGCTGCGCGCCGCCGACCAGGACATCGCCTCCCTGGTGGCCAGGGGCGGCGGGCTGGTGCGCATGGTCGCCTTCCAGAGCAGCTGTCTGACGCTGCTGCCGCAGGTGATCACCTCGCTGGCGGCCGGCCACCCCGATGTGCGGGTCACCGTCACCCAGGCCGAACCCGTCGAGGCCCGCCGCCTCATCCGTACCGGCGAGGCCGACCTCGGCCTGCTGTGCAACTGGGAGAACGAGGACACCCCCGAGGGCGAATCGGCCATGCTGCGCGTCCCGTTGATGACCGACCGGCGCTGCGTGGTGATGCGCGAGGACCACCCGCTCGCCGACCGCCCGGCGATCGGCCTGGACGAACTGGCCGACCAGCGCTGGGTGATGGAGAGCCACCGGGACCGGTTCGCCGCGGCCTGCACCAGTGCGGGGTTCCAGCCGCAGATCAGCGCGACCGTCGACGACGCGCACGCCATCCAGGCGCTGGTGGCCGCCGGGCTGGGCATCACCCTGATGGGCGAGATGGCGCTGCGCGGCCCGGTCGTCCCGTCGCTCGTCCACCGCCCGCTGCGGGACTGGCCGTTGCGCCGCACGTACGCGCTGCTGTGGCCGGACATGGCGGACGTGGCGGCGGTCGCGACCGTCCTGCGGGCGATCCGCGCGGCCGCCCGGGCGTACTGACACCGCCCGCACGCGACATCCCGGGGGAGCCCGGGGGCGTTCCGGGCGGCGCGGTCAGACGGCGGCGCGGGGCGCGGTGAGCGCCAGCAGCCGCAGCTTGTCGTGGCTCTCGCTGCCGGGCTCGGCGGTGTAGACGAGCAGCCGGTGCGACTGGTCCGGGTCCAGCAGCGTCTGGCAGTTCAGCTCCAGCGTGCCGACCTCGGGGTGGACGAAGCGCTTCACGCGGTGCAGGCGGACCCCGACCTCGTGCCGCTCCCACAGCTCGCGGAACTCCGCGCTGCGCGCCCGGAGCAGCTCGGCGTACCGGTCCGCGCGGGACCCCGGGCCGCGCAGTGCGGCGATCTCGCGCAGCCCGGACGCGAACGCCCGGGAGAGCAGCGCGTGGTCCTCGGGTACGTACATCGCGCGGGTGCCCGGGTCGGTGAACCACCGGAAGCCGAAGCTGCGCTCCGGGCCGGAGTAGCGGGTCGAGTCGCCGGTGAGGGCGACGCCCAGCGGGCTCTGCCGCAGGGTCTCCCCGAGCTCGGTGACGATCTCCGCGGGGGTGTCGTCCAGGCGGTCCAGGACCCGCAGCAGGCCGGGGCCGACGTGCCCGCCCGCCGCGCCGCGGACCGGCGGGGCGTGGCCGGCGAGGCGGAAGAGGTGGTCGCGTTCGGCCGGCGACAGGTGCAGGCCCTGGGCGATCGAGGCGGCCATCTGCTCCGACGGCTGGGGGCCGCACTCCCGCTCCAGCCGGGAGTAGTAGTCGGCCGACATGTGGCAGAGCGCGGCGACCTCCTCGCGGCGCAGCCCGCGGGTCCGGCGGCGCTGCCCGCGCGGCAGGCCCACGTCCTCGGGTTGCAGCAGCTCCCGGCGGCGGCGCAGGAAGGCGGCCAGCCCGCTCCGGTCGATCTCCACGGCTCTCCTCCCACCCGCCGGACCCGCCGACCGGGCCCACCCGGTGGCCCGCGTCCCGCGCGGCTCCCTCCTTTCTAACGCCCCCGGCCGCCCCCATCCACTGATCGCCGATCCCCCCTTCGCGGACCCACCCGGCGGCCCCCGCCCCGCGGAACATCGGATCGGCAGTCCCTGAAAGGCGCCGCCGATCGTTGCCACAGTGGGCAGCAGAGGACGCCACCAGGGAGAGACCACATGCCGCGCAGGACCATCGACATCACCGTTCCCGACCAGACCGGAAAGCTCGCCGTCGTCACCGGCGCCAGCGACGGCATCGGACTGGGCATCGCCACCCGCCTCGCCGCAGCCGGCGCGGAGGTCGTCCTGCCGGTCCGCAACCCGCGCAAGGGCGAGGCGGCGCTCGCCGAGATCCGCCGGCAGCTCCCCGCCGCGCAGGTCTCGCTGCGCACCCTCGACCTGTCCTCGCTCGCCTCCGTCGGCGCGCTCGGCGCGGCCCTGCGCGAGGAGGGCCGGCCCGTCCACCTCCTGGTCAACAACGCCGGCGTCATGACCCCGCCGGAGCGGCAGACCACCGCCGACGGCCACGAGCTGCAGTTCGGCACCAACCACCTGGGCCACTTCGCCCTGACCGCCCACCTGCTGCCCCTGCTGCGCGCCGGGCACGCGCGGGTGACCTCGCAGGTCAGCGTGGCCGCGAACCGCAACTCCGTGAACTGGGACGACCCGGACTGGGAACGGTCCTACGACGGCATGCGCGCCTACAGCCACTCGAAGATCGCCCTCGGCCTCTTCGGGCTCGAACTCCAGCGGCGCAGCGACGCCGGCGGCTGGGGCGTCAGCAGCAACCTCTCCCACCCCGGCGTCGCCCCCACCAGCCTCCTCGCGGCCCGCCCCGAGGTCGGCCGCGCCAAGGACACCCTGGGCGTACGCGTCATCCGCGCCCTGTCCGCGCGCGGCATCGTCGTCGGCACCGTCGAGACCGCCCAGCTCCCCGCGCTGTACGCGGCGACCTCCCCCGACGCGAAGCCCGGCGGCTTCTACGGCCCGGCCGGCCCCGGCCAGCTCGGCGGCCGCCCCGCCGAGCACCCGCCCTACTCCCGGCTGCGCGGCACCGCCGACGCGCAGCGCCTGTGGCAGCTGTCCGAGGACCTCACCGGGGTCCGCTTCGAGGACTGACCGGCCGGGCCGGGCCGCCCGCGCTACACCGCGGGGTCCAGCCGCCGCCCGGCGGAGTCCCACACGCGGCGCAGCGGGTCCGCGATGTCGACGGTCAGCTCGCCGATCCGCTCGATGGCCAGCGTCACGCGGTCGCCGTGCTGCACCGGGCCCATGCCGATGTGGTGCGTGCCGGTGGCGATGACGTCGCCGGGGGCGAGGCCGGAGACCGAGGACGCCACCTCGATGAGCCGGTCGATCCGGTTGGCCATCTGCCCGGTCGAGTAGCGCTGCCGCACCTCGCCGTTCACCGACAGCTCGACCACCAGGTCGTGCGGGTCCGGGACGGCGTCGGCGGTGACCAGGAAGGGGCCCATCGGGCCGAAGCCGCCCAGCGACTTCTTCACGTAGTAGGTCTGCCCGACATCGCGCGCCGACAGGTCGAGGAACCCGGTGTAGCCGAAGACGTGGCCCATCGCGTCGGCGGCGCCGATGTCGCGGCCGCCCCGGCCGATGACGACCGCCAGTTCCGGTTCGTGGTGGAAGACCCGTGCCTCGATCGGCGGCAGCGTCACCGTCGTACCGGTCCCGGTGATCGACAGCGGCGACTTCAGGAAGAAGTCCGCCGCCACGCCCTGCCGGTCGTCGGCGTAGTTCTTCACCGCGCACAGCAGCTGCTGCGGGGACGGGACCGGCGCCTCGAGTACGACCTCGGCCAGCGCGGGCGAGGCGTCCCCGGGCAGCGCGGCCAGCCGGTCGCGCACCTCGTCGTAGCTCTCGATCAGTGCGGCCAGGCGGTCCTGCGGCCGGGTCGTGCCCGGCACCAGCGACTCGGGCACCTCGGCCACCCGGCCGCCGGCCACGACGCCGAGCCGGCCGCCGTCGAAGAAGCAGAGAATCAAGGGAACTCCTCAAGTGGTGTGCGAACTCGGTCCCACCGGCCGGGTACCGCCGGTGTCGCGCCGGGCATCCTCGTCGTCCGGAACGGAGGAGGTCAGCCGGGTCCGCAGATGGTGCCCGGTCAGCCGCTCCCGCTCGTAGTGGTCGAGGAGCAGCTCGTGCCCGAAGTCGTTCCGGTAGTCCCGCCACATCGAGTGGATGTGGTTGCCGTTGTCGATGGCGTTGTCGAACTCGAAGAGCAGGCGCTGGCTCTGAATCCGGTAGTAGTGCGACGTCCCCTGCCGGTCCCCGCCGGCCCAGCAGAAGAAGATGTTGTCCGCGCCCTCGTCCCGCAGCCGCTCCAGCTGCCGTTCGGCGACGGCCGCCGGCATGCGGTGCAGGTGGTTCGCCGCCAGGGACCAGAACACCTCGGCCTGTTCCGGCGCCAGGTCGCTGACCGCGATGCCGCGCGGGGTGTCCTTCTCGAACTTCAGCGCCTCCCGGTCCTCGTCGGTGATCACGTACGAGGGGATGCCGAGGTCCCAGTAGTCGGGATACTCCACCTTGCCGATGAGCGGCACCTGCCGGGTGACGAAGTCCGCCGGCGCGACATGGTGGATCACCGCCGTGGACCGCTGCCGCGGCGACAGGGCGTGCAGCAGGTCGAAGCCGAGCCGGTCGTCGTCCTGGAGCGGGGCGATGACGCCGGCGGACGCCGGCTGGCTGCCCATGTTGCAGGGGGTGACGGACAGGAAGCGCTCGTCGACGATGGTGTAGTTCAGCGACAGGTGGTGGCCGACCACCCGCCAGCCCCAGGTGTCCTCGTGGCTGGGGCGGCCGAAGAACGAGAAGAAGTACAGGTCCGGGTTGCGCATGTCCGCGGCCGCGACCCCGAACCGGTGCGCCCCCACCTCGCGCAGCACGTTCTCCATCGCCATGACGGACAACGCCATCGAGTAGCCGCGCGTGCTCAGCCCGGCGCTCAACAAGGAGTGTGCCAGGGCCCGTTGATGGCGGTCCAGCACCGCCAGCGGGACCCCGGTCCGGTCCGGCTTCGGCACGAAGTCCCAGTCCTTGCGGTGCGGGCTGTCCAACGGGAACCACGCCTGCGCGCGCTGCTCCGGACTCAGGCAGTTCAGCAGCGCGGTGGTGTTCACCAGCATCCGGCGGATCACCTCGGGCGCCTCGTACACCTCAGACATCTCCGCTCCCCACCCCTGCCTCGGTCGCGCCTCGCGCCGCCTCAGACGAGACCGACATAACTTCCGCCGTCGACGTGGAGGTTGTTGCCGGAGATGTAGCCGGCCTGGTCCGCGCAGAAGAACACGCAGGCCGCGGCGATCTCCGCGGGTGCGCCGAGCCGTCCCGCCGCGACCGACTCCGCCTGCCGCCGCCGCGCCTGCTCGAAGCTGATCCCCTCCCGCTCGGCCGTGCGGTGCGCCAGCTCCTGCTGCCGCCCGGAGTCGATGCGCTCGGGCAGGATGTTGTTGACCGTCACGTTGTACCGGGCGACCTCCTTCGAGACGGCCTTCATCACCGCGGTCAGCCCGGCCCGCGCCCCGCTGGACGCCACCATCGTCGGGCTGGGCCGGGTCACCACCGCCGACGTGACGTTGACGATCCGGCCGAAGCGCCGTGCGGCCATCCCGTCGACCACCGCGCGCAGCAGGTGGATCGGCGCGGAGAAGTGCAGGTCGAGGGCTTCCGCGAGATCGGCCTCGGCCAGCTCGGCGAGGCGCCCGGGCCGCGGCCCGCGGTTGTTCGTGACGAGGATGTCGGGCTCCGGGCACGCCGCCAGCAGCGCGGCCCGCCCCTGAGCGGTCGTCAGGTCTCCCACCACGCCGTGCACCGGGAGGGCGGCCGCGTCGCCGACCTCCCGCACCGCCCGCGCGAGCGCCTCCTCGTCGCGCCCGTTCAGCCACACCTCCGCGCCCTCGGCCGCGAGCGCCGCCGCGCACGCCCGTCCGATGCCGCGGCTCGACGCGCAGACCACGGCCCTGCGCCCCTCGATTCCCAGGTCCATGGTCAGTCCTCCACCGTCGGGGCCAGCAGCGCGGACAGCTCCGCGTCGACGGCCGCGAGCGCGTCCCGGTACGGGGCCAGGGTCCGCTTGGCGTCGACGAGCGCTCCGGTGTCGTCGACGTCGTCGGCGGACGTACGGATCAGCACGTCCCCGGCGACGACGTTCATGTGCAGGCCCGTGAGCACCGTCCGCATCTGCTCCGCGGCCCGGGAGCCCCCGCGGCTGCCGTAGCTGACGATCGCGGCCGGTTTGCCCCGCCACTCCTCGTACAGGAAGTCCAGCGCGTTCTTCAGCACCGCCGGATACCCCCAGTTGTACTGCGGGAAGACCAGGACGAAGCCGTCGAAGGAGCGGACGACGGCGCTCCAGGCGCGGGTGTGCGCGTGCGCGTAGCCGCCGAGCGCGGGCTTGCGGGGCTCGTCGAGGAACGGCAGGCCGATGGCGGCGAGGTCGACCAGTTCGTAGGTCAGGGCGCCGGCCGCGCCGAGGTGGCCGGCGGCCACCTCGGCGAGGTCCGCGCAGATCCGCGTCGGCCGGGTGCTGCCGACGATCACGCCCACCCGTCCGCGGGGGTGTCGCGGCGGTGGGGCCGTACCGGGTCCGTCCGCGGGCGGACGGGCTTCGTGCACCATGGTGTCGTCTCTCCTGTGGGGATGGGGCCGGGGTCCTGGACGGAGCGCCTCGGCGTGAGCGTGGGTGTGAGCGCGGGCCCGGACGCGGGCTCGGGCCCGGACGTGGACGTGGGCTCGGGCTCGGACGCGGGCCTCAGCCGAGGTACGCGTTCGTCCAGTCGTCGCCCTCGGTCACCTTCATGTCCGGTTTGATGACGTCGATCTGCGAGGTGAACTTCACGGCGGTGGCCCACTGCGCCGCCGTCATCCGGCCGTCCGCCGGCCAGTCGATCTCCGAGATCGACTTCTTGAGTACGTCGCGCGGGATGCCGGGGCTCTCCGCCGCCGCGATGTCGGTCAGCGCGGTGGAGCCCTCGTTGTCGTGGATGTACTTCACCGCCTCCTGCATCGCCTGCGCGAACTGCTTGACGGTGTCGGGGTGCTTCTCGGCGTAGCTGCGCGTGGTGACCGTGATGTTGCCCGGGCCCATGTTCTGTGGCGCCCAGGCGGGCACGTTGGCGGAGCTCGCGACCACGATGCCGGTGCCCGCCGCCTGCGCCTGGAGCGGCGTCGGCTCCGACGTGCAGAACCAGTCGATCCGGTTGGTCTTCAGCGCGGTCTCGTAGATCGTCGGGCTCGACAGCGACGCGACCTTCATCCGGCCGGTGTCGACGCCGTGTTCGTGCAGGAAGAGGTTCACCTCGGCGGTGGTCGACTCCGACGACGACCCGCCGGTCGAGCCGACCAGCGCCTTGGCGACCGCGGCCGGCGAGGAGTCCTTGGTGAGGTGGTGCGCTTTCGCGAAGTGCGTGCTGATGACCAGGCCCAGCGGGACCCCGACCGAGGTCTGCGCCACGGTCAGCTCACCGGTGCCCTTGTCCACGGCGTCCAGGAAGTTCTTCGCGCTGCCGGCGAGGAACTGCACCGAGCCGGACGTGAGCGCGCTGCTGGTGACGGTCGGCGTCAGCACCTCCAGCTTGACCTTGATGCCGTGTGCGGCGAAGTAGTTCTTCTTCTGCGCCACCCACACCGGCAGGATGTTGACGTTGGCCCCCGAGACACCGATGGTCACCGAGCTGGTGCCCGACCCCGGTGCCGACGAGGAGTTCCCGCAGCCGGCGGCGACCAGGCCGACGGCCAGTACGGCCGCCGACACGGCTCCCCGGCGGCCCGGTCGGTGGTGCCGCGTTGCTCTTCGCATCGACAATGCCCTCTCCTTCGCCCTTGCCCCGTACGACGCCCGGACGTCCCGCCGCCCTGGTGTCCCCAAGCCAACGCCCGAGCCCCGTACGGTGCATAGCCGCCGGACAGAGCGGCTGGTGAGAGCCGTCATAAGCGCCGGGAATGGCCTGCCGGCGGGATGTCTTGCCATCGGCCGGGGCCCCGGCGCATACTCGTCCGGCCGTGCGCGCGGGCGAGCCGAAGTCCGTGCCCGCCGCCGGGCCGTGGCTCCGCCCGCTACCGCTACCGCTACCGCTACCGCCACCGCCCCCACGGCCGCGCTGACGTCCATGCCGGCGGGCCGCGGCCCGTACACCTGTGATGCCATAGGCACATGGAGATGCGAGCAATGCGCGCGTTCGTCGCGGTCGTCGAGGAGCAGGGCCTGTCCGCGGCCGCGCGGCGGCTGCACATCAGCCAGCCCGCCGTGTCCCAGACCATCGGCGCGCTGGAGCGGGAGTTCGGGGTGCAGCTGCTGATCCGCAGCTCCACCGGTGTCCAGGCCACCGAGTCCGGCCTCACCCTGCTCGCCGAGGCCCGCGCCATCCTGGCCCGCTACGACCAGGCGCTGGCGACCATGGACGCGCGCGCCGCGGCCGCGGCCACCCTGCGGATCGGCATCCCCGTGGAGCTGCCGCCGGACCTGCTGTCGAAGGCGCTACTCGACCTCGCGGTGGCGTATCCCAGTACCCGGGTCCAGGCCCGGCACCTGTCGACCGCCGACCAGCTGACGGCGCTGCACGCGAACGACCTCGACCTCGGCCTGCTGCGGATGCGCCCCGCCGGCCAGGAGTTCGACGCGATGCTCGTCGCGCAGGAGCCGCTGGGCGTGGTGCTGGTGGCGGAGCACGCCACGGGGCTGGCCGGGCCCGACGGCATCCGCCTGGACGCCCTGATCGGACTGGACTGGCTCGGCTTCCCCCGCGCGGGCAGCCCCGCCTGGCATGACGAGGTCACCGCCATCCTGCGCAGCCACGGCGTCGACCCCGGCCCCGTACCGCCCGACGGGCCGCCGCTGATCGCCGAGGTGAAGCTCGCCTCGCTGAGCGTCGGCAAGTCCTTCACCCTCGCCCCGCCCGGCTGGTCCCAGCCGCTGCCCGAGACGGTCGCCTGGTTCCCGCTCGCCGGCCACCCGATCGTGCGGCGCACCTGGGCGGTGTGGAACGCCGGCTCCCACCGCCGGGACCTCGGCCATCTCATCGCGAGCCTCGACCAGCCCCCGGCCGTACGGGTGCGCTGAGCCGGCACGGGAGCCGGACCGGGTGGCCTGCGCGGGCGGTCGTGGTGCCCCGCCCGCGCGGACCCGGGTGCCGCCAGGTCAGGAAGTGAGCTTCCACTGCTGGTCGGTGCCGCCCTGGCACTCCTGGAGTTGGAGGTGCGTGCCGTTCGCGGTCGCGCCGCCGGCCGCGGTGAGGCACTTCCCGGCGGAGAGAAGCGTGCCCGCCTTCTGGTCGAGCGTCCACTGCTGGGTGGGCGAACCGTCGCAGGTGTAGAGGCGCGCCGGCGTCCCGTCGGCGCCGGAGCCGCCGCGGACGTCCATGCACTTGCCCATCGCCCGCAGGGTGCCGTCACCGGGCATGGACCAGGTCTGGGACACGGTGCCGTTGCAGTCGTACAGCTGGAGCGCCGTCCCGTCGCTGCTGTTGCCGCCGGTGACGTCCACGCAGCGGCTGCTCGCGGCGCCGACGATCGGGCTGTCGCAGGTCGACGGCTGCGCCGTGGCCGCCGGGTGCCGGGTCGGCAGGTGCAGCGCCGCCCCCCGGGTGACCTTGTGCGACGCGCCGCCGCCGTCCCGCACCGTCAGCGGCGGTCCCGAGCGCAGGGTCAGCGTCGTGGTCTCCGGTCCGACGGAGACGTCGAACGTCCTGCCCTGCCACTTGACGCCGGTGATGTCCACCCCCGGCAGCTGCTGCGGCAGGAACGGGTCGAGGGTGACCGCGTCCGTGCCCCAGCGCAGCCCGGTGAAGCCGTACAGGAACTCCTGGAGGTAACCGCCCTCACCGGTGGTGAAGGTGAACGCCCCGCCCGTGCGGGTCTCGTTGAACTGGTCGAACGGCCCGGCGACGAACGGGTCGACGCTGCTGCGCAGATGGTCGTAGGCCGTGCAGCCCGGCGAGCCGAGGGCGGCGGCGTCGATGGCGGCGATGGAGTCGGTCATCGACGGCCCGCCGGGGTCGGAGTGCTGGGTGTAGTAGTCCAGGTCGTTCTGCGCCAGGCCGGCGGGCATCTGCACGTTCCACGGGTACTGCAACAGCGTGACGTCGGCCTGCTTGACCTGCTGGCCGGCGTAGCCCTGGAACTCGGGGTGGATGCCGGCCGCGGTGTCGACCGGGATCTTCAGCCCGTCGCTGACCGCGCGCCACGCCGGGTCGGCGGACTTGCCGAGGATGCCGGCCGCCTGGATCGCGATCCGTAGCGACGCCTGCGCACCGGCGTTGGTGCTCGCGCTGTCGTCCACGTGGTCGTGGTACTCGTCGGGGCCGAGCACGTCGTCGATGTCGTACCCGCCGGCCGGGTCGGGCACGGCGCGGGCGGCCCAGTAGTCGGCGATGTCCTTCAGCACCGGCCACGCTTTGGTCCGCAGCCACGCGGTGTCGCCGCTGGCCTCGTAGTACTGCCACTGCGCGAGGGCGATGTCGGAGTCGATGTGGATCTCGTCGTTGCCCTCGTTGTTGCCCGGCGGGATCGACTCCTTGCCGGTGAGGGAGCTCTCCCAGGGGAACTTCGCGCCCTTGAGCGGCTGCGCCGGGGTGGACGCCGCGGCGGCCGCGGCCTCCGCCGCGGGCAGCAGCTTCTGCCGGTAGGTGTCCGCGGTCTGCGCGATGCCGGGGTACTGCGCCAGGAGCGCCGGGTACATCCAGGTCTCCATGTCCCAGAACACGTGGCCGCTGTAGCCGTCGGAGGACAGCCCGCCCGGGCTGGTGCTCCAGGTGACCCCGGCGCGCATGCTGGCCAGCAGGTAGAACATCGACGCGTGGATCTGCGCGGTCATGGCGGTGTCGCCGGGGACCGAGATGCCGGACTGCCACAGGGCCGACCAGGCGCGGTCGTTGCGGGCGAGCGTGTCCTGGTATCCACTCCTTGCGGCGTCGGCCGCGGTCCTCGCGGCGGCCTGCTGGGGCGTCGCGGCCGTCAGCGACCGGTCGGTGTCGACGCTGGAGGCCGCCCCGACGTACTTCGTGATCTCGTACGTCCGCCCGGCCCTGACCGGGAAGCCGGCGCTCTGCCCCGCGCTGCCGTCCCCGCGTGCCGCGACCGGCTCGGTGCGCTCGGTCCTCCCGTCGACCTTCAGTACGGAGCTCAGGCCGGCGGTCACCAGTTTCCCGTCGGTCACCACGGTCTCCGACAGTGTGCCGGTCCTGCCGTCCACGGCCGGGTCCGCGGCGGTGGCGTTGTCCAGGCCCCGGCCGTCGAACTCGTCCACTGCGGTGGCGGTCCCGCTCCAGTGCGGCACGGCCCGCACGGTGACCGTACCCAGGTGGCCCTGCGCGCGGTTGGCGTTCACCGCGTAGACGAAGCTCGTCCGGTCGCCCGCCGGGGACGTCCAGTCGAAGGAGGTGGTGATCACCCCGGTACGGATGTCGAGCGACTGCCGGTAGCCGCTGGTGGTGCCGTTGGTGGCGGAGGCGATGTCCGTCGGCGGTTGCGCGCCGTCCGGGTACGCGGCCAGGTAGTCGACGTTGACGCGCGCCGTGTCGCCCTGCGCGACGGCGATCTCCAGCGTGTCGGTGCCCGCGGTCAGCGCCACCGGGACCTGGGCCGTCGACCAGGTGTCCCAGTCGGCGGTGGGCGGCAGGGTCAGCTGCTGGAGGGTGCCGTTCACCCCGAGGTGGACCGTCTGCGGGCTGCCGCTGCCGTTGGAGTAGCGCACGTCCAGCACGGCCGGTCCGGCCGGGGCGTCGCGGACGGTGAGGGTGTCGGTCGCGCCGACCGTCGGGGTGTTGTCGGTGTTCAGGCCGGCCAGGTAGCCGCCGGCCACCGATCCGCCGTGCGAGGTCTCGACGAACGCCCCGCCGGAGATCGCGCCGTCCCTGGCCGGGCAGATCTGGTCGAACGCGCAGGACCATGCGCCGGGCACCCCGTAGACGTCCGAGGCGTCCGAGGCGGCCGAGGCGCGGCCGAAGCCGAGCGTGGTCCAGGTCGGCAGGCTCGCCCGCCGCTCGTACTGGCCCGCGGGGGCGGCGTAGAGGCCGGCGAGTTCGGACTGCGTGACCACGGGAGCGCTGGAGTAGCCCTCGCCGGCCGCGGGCACGCGTGCGGCGAGGTAGCCGTTGCCGACGAAGGTGGGGGAGTAGTTGTCCGCGGTGTCGGTGGTGCTCAGTACCCAGCTGCTGCTGCCGTTGCCGTTGCCGTTGCCATTGCCGCCGTCGGCCGACTTCGCGACGGAGGACGCCGGTGCGGCCACCATGCCGCCGAGCAGACATCCGAGGGCCAGCACGAAGCCCGCGCTCCTTCTGAGCGCGGGCGGACGGGCAGGCCGGGCGGAACGGCTGGGTCTGATGCCCATAGGAATGCTCCTCTGGAATGAGGTACGCCCTGAGAGACGGGGCACGGGCCGGCCGGCGGACGGCGGCGCCCGGGCCGCACATCGGTGCCGCGTGCGGACGCGGCGAGACAGTCGCGCTGAGCAGGGCTCAGGAGTCCTTCGCTGACGGAGCGTCACTCTGCGGGCCGTCCCGTCCGGTTCCGGCGGGAGGTCGAACGGCCTGCTGGGGGCGCCGGAGCCCGGCGGACGCTCACGCTATGTCCTGCCGATGAAGACCGTCAAGAGACCGGAACGGCACGCGTCTTGCTCCTCTCCTGCTCCTCTCTTGCTCCTCTCCTGCTCCTCCGAGCGGTGGAAACGGCACGGCCGCGGTGCTGGGCGGGGGAGGGTCCGCCGGCCCCCTCCCGCCCTCGGCGGTGACCGAGCGCGACCAAGGCCGGGCGCAGCGCACCGGACACACGCGGCCGCGCCGGGCTGCCCGCCCGGCTCCACCCCCGGGGTACGGTCCGGCTGCGGGCGGGCATGGGCCGCGGACTACACTTCCCCTGCCTGGACGCACGTCGTTGTTGCCTGAGAAGAAGGGGGCACCCATGCCCTTGGTGTCCGTCGTGATGCCCGTGTACAACTCGGCAGCCACGCTCGGCGCCTCGATCCGGTCGGTGCTCGCGCAGACGCACACGGATCTGGAACTGCTGGCGACCGACGACGCGTCCGACGACGAGTCGATGGACCTGCTCCAGGACTTCGCCCGGCAGGACGAGCGGGTCCGCCCGGAGGCGTCGGAAGGCCGCGGGGGCGCGGCCCGCGCCCGCAACCAGGCCATCGCCCGGGCCCGCGGCGACTACATCGCCTTCCTCGACAGCGACGACATGTGGCTGCCGACCAAGGCCGAGCGGCAAGTCGCCTTCGCGGCGACCGCGGGGACGCCCCTGACCTTCACCTCGTACTACAAGGTGGACGCCGAGTACGACGGTGAAGCCGCGGACTTCACCCCGACCGACCGCGTGGTCCGGGCCCGCGAGCAGGTCGACTACCGCGCGATGCTCACCCAGGACCACATCGGCGCCCTGACCGCGATGTACGACCGCAACGTCCTGGGCGCCCGGCTGATGCCGGACATGCCCAAGCGCCAGGACTACGCGCTGTGGCTGTCCATCATGCGCGACGGCACCCCCGCCCGCGGCCTCCAGGAGCCCCTGGCCCTCTACCGGGCCGGCCGCGCCGGATCGCTCTCCTCCAACAAGATGGCGCTGGTCCCCTACAACTGGTCCCTCTACCGGGACCACGAGCAGCTCTCCGTCTCCCGCTCCGTCCGCTCCCTGACCGGCGCGGCCTGGCACTCCCTGCGCAAATCCCGCATCTGACCCCAGGGCCCCGCCAGCCCCCCGGCCAACCGCCCGGGCAACGTGTCGAGCCCGAACGACTCCGCCCGCTCTTTCGCTGAAGCGCCGCCCCGCAGGCCCGCCCAGCACGCGACCCCTCGAGCCGATGTGGACGTGTCCTGGCTGACCGAGGGACCCCGCCGGACGGCTGCGGCTGCCTAGGGGACGTGCCGGAGTTCCGGGATCGCGTCCGTCTCCTCCGCAGCGCGGGGCCTGCCCGTGCCACGCCGTTTCCGGCCGGCGGCCTCACGGCTGTGACCTGCTCGGAGAGCGGCCCGTCGTGCTGCTGCCCGTGGGCGCCGGCGATCCGCGGTGGGCGACGTGCCTCAGGTCCCGAGTGCCGCCTTGCGCAGGGAGCGTTCCGCGATCCGGGCGGCTGCCGACGCGGACAGCAGGCGGCCGAAGACGAAGGTCTGGAACGCGTTGAGGCGGCCGTCGACGACTGCGGGGCCCCGGCCTGCCAGGGCGGTCATGACCGTGTCCGCCACGGAACCCGGCTCGCGCTTGCCCGGTATGCGCCGCGGGTTCATCGCGGTCTCGGTCGGCCCGGGGCTGACCGCCACGACCCGTACGCCCGTCTCCTTCGTCTCGGCCCACACCGCCTGGGTGAAGGACAGGACGAACGCCTTCGAGGCCGCGTAGGCCGCCAGGTACGGGGCGGGCGCGTACGCACCGGTGCTCGCGACGTTGACGACCGCTCCTGTTCCCCGGGAGACCATGGCGGGCAGCAGGAGCGCCGTCAGCTCCGCCACCGCTCCGGCGTTGAGGTCGACCAGGCTCCGAAGCCGCGCGGGATCGCTGCCAGCGACCGGCCCCAGCAGGCTCGCGCCGGCATTGTTGACCAGGACGTCCACGTCGAGGCCCGCACCCGCCAGCCACTCCGCCAGCCGGGAAGGCCCACCGGGCCGCGACAGGTCAAGCGCGAGCGCCGACACCTCGGCGCCGTGCTCGGCGCGCAGTCGCCCGGCTGCCGCCTCCAGGCGGGCCCCGTCCCGCGCGACCAGGACCAGCCGCGTGCCCTGTGCCGCCAGCCGCTCGGTGATCGCGGCCCCGATGCCCGTCGCGGCGCCGGTCACGACCGCGGTGCGCCGCGTGGCCTCTTCGTCTGCGTTGCTCTTCATGTCCGGAACGGTAAACTTTGACATTAACGTCAATGTCAAGCTGAGCCGGATGGAGGGAAGGGCATGCGCATCGGGGAACTGAGCAGGGCCACCGGGGTCAGCGCCCGCTCGCTGCGCTACTACGAGGGCCAGGGGCTGCTCTCCAGCGACCGCCGCTCCAACGGTTACCGGGAGTACGGCGACGACGCGGTGGGCCAGGTGGCCTTCATCCAGGACCTCTACCGCGCCGGACTGCCTTCCCAGCTCATCCGGGACATCCTGCCCTGCACCGCCCCGGTGCCGCCCGCGGGCGACTGCACCCGGCTCCTGGCCCGCGTCCGCGAGGTCCGGGACGAACTCACCCGCCAGGAGCAGCAGATCGCCCAGCGCCGAGAGATGCTCGACCGCTACCTCTCCGGTGCCGCGACCCCCGTCGGCCTCGGCGCCCAACCTCCCTGCTCCGCATGACACGACGGCGCGGCGGGGGACTTCCGAGGGACTTTCCGACGTACCAGCCCGGAAGGCTCCGACAGGGCTGATAGGAGGGAACCCGCAGGTCAGGGCCTACGCCGTCAGCACTCGATGACGTTGACGGCCAGGCCGCCGCGGGCGGTCTCCTTGTATTTGACCTTCATGTCCGCGCCGGTCTGCTTCATGGTCTTGATGACCTTGTCGAGCGAGACGTGGTGGCGGCCGTCGCCGCGCATCGCCATACGGGCGGCGGTGACCGCCTTGACCGCGGCCATGCCGTTGCGCTCGATGCAGGGGATCTGGACCAGCCCGCCCACCGGGTCGCAGGTCAGCCCGAGGTTGTGCTCCATGCCGATCTCCGCCGCGTTCTCGACCTGCTCCGGGGTGAGCCCCAGGACCTCGGCGAGGCCGCCCGCGGCCATGGAGCAGGCGGAGCCGACCTCGCCCTGGCAGCCGACCTCGGCGCCGGAGATGGAGGCGTTCTCCTTGAAGAGCATGCCGATCGCGCCGGCGGCCAGCAGGAAGCGCACCACCGCGTCGTCCCGGTCCGCGGCGGACGTGGACGGCGAGCAGACGAACTGCAGGTAGTAGTGCAGGACGGCCGGGATGATCCCGGCGGCGCCGTTCGTGGGCGCGGTCACCACGCGGCCGCCCGCCGCGTTCTCCTCGTTGACCGCCATCGCGTACAGCGTGATCCACTCCATCGCCCGGGTGGACGGGTCGCCCTCGGCCCGCAACTGCCGGGCGGACTGCGCCGCGCGGCGCCGCACCTTCAGCCCCCCGGGCAGGATGCCCTCACGCGTCATGCCCCGCTCCACGCACGCCCGCATCACCTCCCAGATCTCCAGCAGCCCGGCCCGGATCTCCGCCTCGCCACGCCACGCCTTCTCGTTCTCCAGCATCAGCGCGGAGATCGACAGCCCGGTCTCCCGGGACAACCGCAGCAGCTCGTCGCCGGTGCGGAAGGGGTGCCGCAGCACCGTGTCGTCCAGCTTGATCCGGTCCTCGCCGACCGCGTCCTCGTCCACCACGAAGCCGCCGCCCACCGAGTAGTACGTCTTCGCCAGCAGCGTCGCGCCCGCCGCGTCGTACGCCGCCAGCGTCATTCCGTTGGCGTGGTACGGCAGGGAGCGGCGCCGGTGCAGCACCAGGTCGGCGTCGGGGTCGAAGGGCACCTCGTGGGTGCCCAGCAGCGGCAGCCGCCGCTCGGCGCGGATACGGGCCACCTCGTCGTCGGCGGTCTCGACGTCCACGGTGCGCGGCGCATGGCCGGACAGGCCCAGCAGCACGGCCTTCGGGGTGCCGTGGCCGTGCCCGGTCGCGCCGAGCGAGCCGAACAGCTCGGCGCGCACGGACGCGGTGTGGGTGAGCAGCGCCTCGTTCTTCAGGCGGTGCACGAAGATGTTCGCCGCCCGCATCGGGCCGACGGTGTGCGAGCTGGAGGGCCCTATGCCGATGGAGAACAGGTCGAAGACGGAGATAGCCACGGTGTCATTGCTCCTGGGGTTCGCGGACGCCGTTGTCCGCAGGGTGGTGCTGCGGCCGCGCGCGGCGGGCGGTGCTGCCGCCGGGACGGCGGGGTGCTGCTGCCGGGGTGGCGGGCACGGCCGCCCGCCACCCCGGCCGGCCCGGCTACAGCGCCGGGTACAGCGGGTGCTTCTCCGCCAGCGCGGTGACCCGCTTGCGCAGCGGCTCCACCTCCGACGGCGGGAAGGCCGGCGACGCGGTGAGCGTCGCCGCGATGATGTCGGCGACCTCGCGGAAGTCGTCGGCGCGAAAGCCCCGCGTGGCCAGCGCGGGCGTACCGATCCGCAGCCCCGAGGTCACCATCGGCGGCCGCGGGTCGTTCGGGACCGCGTTGCGGTTGACGGTGATGCCGACCGCGTGCAGCCGGTCCTCGGCCTGCTGGCCGTCGAGGGCGGAGTTGCGCAGGTCCACCAGGACCAGGTGCACGTCGGTGCCGCCGGACAGCACCGACACACCCAGCTCCGCCACGTCGGGCCGGGTCAGCCGGTCGGCGAGGATCTTCGCACCTTCCAGGGTACGGGTCTGGCGGTCCTTGAACTCGTCGGTCGCCGCGGCCTTGAACGCCACCGCCTTCGCCGCGATCACGTGCTCCAGCGGGCCGCCCTGCTGCCCGGGGAAGACCGCCGAGTTGATCTTCTTCGCCAGGCCCGCCCTGGCCAGGATCACCCCGCCGCGCGGGCCGCCGAGCGTCTTGTGGGTCGTGGTGGTGACCACGTCGGCGTACGGCACGGGGGAGGGGTGCAGCCCGGCCGCGACCAGCCCGGCGAAGTGCGCCATGTCCACCATCAGGTACCCGCCGACCTCGTCGGCGATCCGGCGGAACTCCGCGAAGTCCAGCTGCCGCGGGTAGGCCGACCAGCCCGCCACGATCAGCTGCGGGCGGTGCTCCTTGGCCAGCCGCTCCACCTCGGCCATGTCGACGAGGTTGGTCTCGGCGTCCACGTGGTAGGCCGCGACCTGGTACAGCTTGCCGGAGAAGTTGATCTTCATCCCGTGGGTCAGGTGCCCGCCGTGCGCCAGGTCCAGGCCGAGGATGGTGTCGCCCGGCTTGAGCAGGGCGAACATCGCGGCGGCGTTCGCCTGGGCACCGGAGTGCGGCTGCACGTTGGCGCTCTCGGCACCGAACAGCGCCTTGACCCGGTCGATCGCGAGCTGCTCGATCACGTCGACGTGCTCGCAGCCGCCGTAGTAGCGGCGGCCCGGGTAGCCCTCCGCGTACTTGTTGGTCAGCACCGAGCCCTGCGCCTCCAGCACGGCGACCGGCGCGAAGTTCTCGGACGCGATCATCTCCAGCGTGGACTGCTGGCGGCGCAGCTCGGCGTCGACCGCCGCGGCCACGTCGGGGTCGAACGCGTGCAGGGACTGGTTCAGCAGCGACATCGCGGGGTTCCCTCAGCTCTCGATGAAAGCGTCGTACTCGGCGGCGGACAGCAGGTCGGACGGCTCCTCGGCCACCTTCACCTTGAACAGCCAGCCGCCCTCGAAGGGGGCGGAGTTCACCAGCGACGGGTCCTCCACCACGTCCTGGTTCACCTCGGTGACCTCCCCGCCGACCGGCGAGTACAGGTCGCTGACGGACTTGGTGGACTCCAGCTCGCCGCAGGTCTCGCCCGCGGTCACCGTCGCGCCCACCTCGGGGAGCTGGACGAAGACCACGTCACCGAGCGCGTCGGCGGCGTGCGAGGTGATGCCCACGGTGGCCGCGCCGTCGGCGGGGGCCGACAGCCACTCGTGCTCCTTGCTGTAGCGAAGCTGCTCAGGGTTGATGCTCATGGGTGGATTCTCCCGGATCGGCAGGGGTGCTCGCGTGCGCGGCACGGCAAACGGAAAGGTAAGGGTGGGGGTGCGGGGGCGGGGGCGGGGGCGGGGCGCCAGGGTCCCGGCCGGTTCGGGCGCCAGCCGGTGCCGGAGCCCCGCGGTCAGTGCCGGGGCCCCGGCTCGCGCCGGTGCCCCGCGCTCAGCGCTCGCGCTTGTAGAACGGCAGTGCCACGACGTCGTACGGCTCCCGCGTCCCGCGGATGTCCACCGCGACGTCCGGTGTGCCGGGCGCCGCGTGCGCCGCGTCCACGTACGCCATCGCGATCGGCTTGCCCAGGGTCGGCGACGGCGCCCCCGAGGTGACCTCGCCGATCACCGTGCCCGAGGCGTCGGTCACCGGGTAGCCGGCCCGCGGCACCCGGCGGCCCCGCGCCACCAGCCCGACCAGCTTGCGCGGCGGCAGGTCGGCGGCCCGCTCGGCGGCGGCGCCCAGCGCGGCGCGCCCGACGAAGTCCCCGGGCTTGTCGAACTTGACCACCCGGCCCAGCCCCGCGTCGAACGGCGTCACCGCGGCGGTCAGCTCGTGCCCGTACAGCGGCATGCCCGCCTCCAGGCGCAGCGTGTCCCGGCAGGACAGCCCGCACGGCACCAGGCCCGCGGGCGCGCCGGCCTCGGTGAGCGCCTGCCACAGCCGCTCGGCGTCGCCCGGCGCCACGAACAGCTCGAAGCCGTCCTCGCCGGTGTAGCCGGTACGGGCGATCAGCGCCGGCACCCCGGCCACGGTGCCGGGCAGCCCGGCGTAGTACTTCAGCCCGTCCAGGTCGGCGTCGGTCACCGCCTTCATGATCGCCGGGGCCTGCGGGCCCTGGACGGCCAGCAGCGCGTACGCCTCGCGGTCGTCGCGGACCTGCGCGTCGTACCCCGCCGCCCGCAGCGCGACCGCGTCGAGCACGGTCTGCGCGTTGGAGGCGTTGGCGACGATCATGAACTCCTGCGCGCCCAGCCGGTAGACGATCAGGTCGTCGAGGATGCCGCCGTCGGGCGCGCAGATCATCGTGTAGCGGGCCCGGCCCACCGCCAGCGCGGACAGGTGGCCGACCAGGGCGTGGTCCAGCGCCTCGCCCGCCTGCGGGCCGGTCACGGTGATCTCGCCCATGTGCGACAGGTCGAACAGGCCGGCGCGGGTGCGCACCGCCTGGTGCTCCTCGCGCTCGCTGGCGTACCGCAGCGGCATGTCCCAGCCGGCGAAGTCGGTCATGGTCGCGCCGAGGGCGCGGTGCAGGGCGTCGAGCGCGGTACGGCGGGGTTCGCTCATCGGTGACGGGCTCCCAGGCTCGGTCTCGGTGAAGAGAGAAAGGGGACGACGGATCGGATGCTCCCCATCTGTCATCGGAACCTGAGAGGTTCACCGTGAACCCCGCACCGGCGGGTCACGGTTTGCACCTTGGGTGGGCGGGGCCGGGCGGGCACCCCCAGGGGTGCGCCGACGGCTCCGCCGCTTTTCAGATCTGCCTCGCCCGCGCGGTATCTGTGCCTGAGAGATTCAAGGGAGGACTTGCTCCTTCGGCGCCCGGCCCGCCGCCCGCGAGCAGGTCGCGTGCACCGGTCCGGGACTCTCCCGCGCGGCCTCGAACGGCCGGTATGCAAGTTGTCGGCTTCATCATTGCATGCCCAGGGTGCGCGGCCCCCGGCAGCCGTTAGGGTTTCCGGGGCACGACGCTACAGACGCGGTACTCGGGCGGACAAGGGTGGACATGGAGAATCCGGCGCCGTACACATGGCCGGCGAACGAGCTGGAAGAGGTGCTGAGCGCCAGCCTCGGCAACCCCTCGGCCACGCCCAGGCTGCTGGAGGTGCTCGGCCGGTCCCGGGTGTGGGTGCCGCTGCCGAACGGCGGCTCGCGCGAGGCGGCCGGCCTGGACCTGCCGACGGTCGTGCTGGGCGGCGCGCCCTACGTGCCGGTGTTCAGCTCCGAGCAGCAGTTCCGGCAGGCCGCGGACGGCATGCCCTGCACGGTCGCGCCGGTGCACGAGTTCGCCCGCGGGCTGCCGCCGCTGGTCGGGATCGCCGTCAACCCCGGGGGCGCGGTCGGTGTGCCGCTGCCGCCGGCCGCGGTGGCCGAGCTGTGCCGCCCGGCGCAGGGCGAGCGCCAGGCGGCGTTCGCCGGGGTGCGCGGCGGCGACGCGCCGCCCGGCGCCCGGGTGCGGCTGTGGGAGCCGGACCACGACGAGGAGCCGGTGGACTTCCTGGCCGCCGCGGCCGGCGAGTTCGCGGTCACCTCGGTGGTGCTGAGCGGCCGGCGGGCCCTGGCGGTGGTGGAGGAGGAGCCGCCGGCGCTGTTCGTCGGCGTGGAGCTGGACCGCTGGACCGAGGCGGACCGGTCGGCCGCGATGGACGCGCTCGGCCGGGCGATGGGTGCGGCCCAGCCGCCGTGGCCGGTGCACCTGATCCTGCTGGACGTGGCGCAGGACCCGGTGGGGGACTGGATGCTGGAGACGGTGCGGCCGTTCTTCGCCCGCGACTGAGCCCGGGCACGGCACGGCACGGCACGGGGCAGGGCCACGGCAGGTGCGGCTCGGCGCACGCGTTCAGCGGTCGTATACCGCGTCTATAGCCGGTTCGGTTTGAGTCGGCGGGCATACCGCTGGGCACACTCGACCTGGTTTGATGTCGTGCGAAGAGCAGTACGAAGGGAAAGGGGCGGTCCCACGTGATCGCGGGCGCGCAAGGCGGTGCGGCGCAGGCCGGCCATGTGGAGCAGATGCTGCTCCAGGTGGCACCCGGCCGGTTCGACGCATACGAGAACCTGCTCGCGTCACTCGCCGAGGGCCAGGTGTGGATGCTGCTGTGGCAGGGCGCCCCCGGCACGCCCGACGCGCAGTACGGCACGATGGAGATCGGCGGCTACGGCTACGCGCCGTGCTTCACCTCGCCGCGGGAACTGGCCGCCAGCGGGTGGAACCGCGAGCACGAAGTGGTCTCCGGGCGGGACATCGCCCAGACCCTCTTCCCGGACCGGTCCGGACTCTGGCTCAACCCGCACAGCGCCGGCGGCGGCCTCGGCATCCCCTGGGCCGACCTGCGCCGGATCGCGGTCGGCCTGGACCTGCTGCCCGCCGGGCCGCTCCAGATCGGCGAACCCTCGCTCCAGATGCCCCAGTTCTACGCGCTGCTCGCCCAGGCGGCGCACCGCACCTCCGCGGTGCGCGCGCTGCGCCAGGCGTGGGTGCAGCCGGTGCTCGGCGAGCCCTACCTCGCGATCGGCGTCGAGCTCTACGAGGGGGCCGGGCAGGCCGTGGAGTCCGTCCGGCTGATGATGCAGCAGGCCGTCGGCGGGGTGCCCGACTCGGTGGCCGTCTCCACGGTCGCCATGGCCGACCCGTACGACCCGGTCGCGCTGTGGATGCGTACGTTCGGCCGGCCCTTCTTCGACCGCTAGGCGACTGCGCGGCGATCAAGCGGCGGCTGTGCGGCGGCTGTACAGCGGCGATCACGCGGCCGGGCCGGGCGGGTGGACCGCCGCGTCCAGCAGGCCCAGGGGCGGGCTGCCCAGGTGCAGCAGGGCGGCGTGGAAGCGGGGCAGGGTGAACTCGGCGCCCCAGGCGCGCTGCGCGCGGGCGCGGGTGCGCAGGATCTCCAGCTTGCCCCAGGTGTAGCGGCCGTACCCGGCGTCGAAGGTGCCGCGCCGCGCCTCCGCGGCGGCGGCCGCCGGCGACAGGTGGGCGTCGCGCACGAAGTACCGCGCGGCCTCCTCCAGCGACAGCGCCCCGGTGTGCAATCCGATCGCGCAGGTGAGCCGGGTGACGCGGACCAGCGCTTCGAGGGCGACGCCGATCGCGAAGCGCGGGTCGCGGGCGCGGAAGCCCTCGTCGAGGCAGACCTCCTCGACGTAGTGCGCCCAGCCCTCGGCGAAGGACAGGCTGTGCAGGAGCCGCCGCACCGGGGAGGGGGCGCGGCGCAGGGCGCGGCCGTGCGCGAAGTGGCCGGGCGCGACCTCGTGGAGGGTGATGGACGGCAGGCTGGTGCGGCTGAAGACGGTCAGCCACTCCTCGCGCTCGTCGGCCGGCCAGTCCGGCTCGGGCGGGGTGACGTGGTACCAGGAGGGCGCGTCGGCCTCGGCGGGCGCGGACCAGGTCATCATGGCCATCGCCCAGCGCCGGGAGGCGGGTGCCGGGCCGACCAGGCACTCGCCGTCGACGTAGGGCGCAAGGCCCCGTTCCCGGGTGAACTCCACGGCCTCCTCGGTGAGCCGGGCCGCCTCGGCGATGACGCCGTCGGCGCCCGGGTGGTCGGCGAGCAGCCCCGGCAGGAGTTCGTCCACGCCGCGGCCCGGGTCGAGGACGCGGCAGGCGTCGGTGAGCAGTTCGGTGAGCCGGACGCGCTCCTTGTCGGCCTGCCCGGCCAGCTCGGTCAGATCCACCCGAAGGCCCTCCTGAGCTCCCATCAAGGCAGCCAGGGCCCGCCCGCCGAGCCGCGGGTCGGGGTCGCCGTGCTCGGCGACGTGCCGCAGGTGGCCCTCCAGCCGGGCGTGCGCGCGCAGTGCGGACCGCTCCACCTTGCCGCCGTCCGGGTCGAGGTCGGCGGCCAGTCCCAGCACCGGCCCGAGCAGCGCCTCGGCGACCGGGGCCCGTACCCGGTCCAGCGAGGCCAGCGCGGCGTCCACCGCGTCCGGCCACCGCGCCAGATGCGCCTTGCGGGCCTTCCTGCGGTCGGCGCGCGGGGCGTACTCGCGGTCGTAGCAGGCGAGTTCGAGGTTGGACAGGTGCGGGTAGGGGTCGCGGCGGTGCAGCTCCAACTCGCCGTACTGCACCCGCAGTGACTCCTCGAAGACAGCCAAGTGGGCCTCGTCGTGCGGGTCCTGGAGCGGTCCGGCGCTCCGGGCGGCGCGGGCCATCGCGGCCAGGCCGGCGCGCACCCCCTGGGGGGAGAGGTCCTGCACCTGTCCGTCGTACTCGTGCAGGCCCGACATCTCGCGGGCCTGGGGCACCATCAGGTCGCAGACCGCGCGCAGCCGTTCGTCCATCTGGTGACCGTACCCCGAGGTACGCGTCGGTAACGATGAAAGAACCACCCACATCACAGTTGCGCATCCCTTCTCCGTGGGGTCTGGCGGGTGATCGCCGACCGGAAGAAGAATCCAGCGGCAAGACGCCTTGGCGTTGACATGTCCCAACCGCAATGCGCGTAGTGGATACGCACGTCGCACGCATGATCACGAAGAGCGTTCACTGCGGGTGACGGCCGTTTCGTACGCAACCGAAGCACCACAGGCACCAAGTGACGAGGAAGCCGCTACCGCGGCGGGCGCGCGCCGGTCACCACCGGCGAGAGGGGTCGGCAAAAACGCCATGACCGCACCTATCGAGACCACCTCCGGACAGGCGGCGGCAGACCCGGAGGCCGTCCTGAGCGGGGCCGGGCGAGGCATGATCGAGGGCCGTTCGCTCGGGCAGATAGCCTGGCGCCGGCTCAGACGCGACAAGGTCGCGATGGCCGGCGGTGTCGTGGTGGTGCTGCTGGTGCTGCTGGCGATCCTCGCCAAGCCGATCGAGATGGTCTTCAACCTCGACCCGAACGCCTTCCACCAGAACCTGGTCGACCCCGAACTGCTGGCGCCCAAGGGCGGCTGGGGCGGGATGAGCTGGTCCCACCCGTTGGGCGTGGACCCGAAGTTCGGCCGCGACATCCTCGCCCGGATCGTCGAGGGCTCCTGGATCTCCATGCTGGTGGCCACCGGCGCCACCGTGCTGTCCAACGTGATCGGCACCGTGCTCGGCATCATCGCCGGCTACTACGGCGGCTGGGTGGACAGCCTGATCAGCCGGCTGATGGACGTGTTCCTCGCCTTCCCGCTGCTGCTCTTCGCGATCTCCATCTCCGCCTCGCTCCAGGACGGCGCCTTCGGGCTGAGCGGGCTGCCGCTGCGGATCTGCGTGCTGATCTTCGTGATCGGCTTCTTCAACTGGCCCTACATGGGGCGGATCGTCCGCGGCCAGACCCTCAGCCTGCGCGAGCGCGAGTTCGTCGACGCCGCCCGCGGCATGGGCGCGCGCGGGCCGTTCATCCTCTTCCGCGAGCTGCTGCCGAACCTGGTGGCGCCGATCCTGGTCTACTCCACCCTGCTGATCCCCACCAACATCCTGTTCGAGGCCGCGCTGAGCTTCCTCGGGGTCGGCATCGCGCCGCCGCAGGCGTCCTGGGGCGGCATGCTGACCAGCGCGGTCGACGTCTACCAGTCCGACCCGCAGTACATGTTCGTGCCCGGCCTGGCGATCTTCATCACGGTGCTGGCCTTCAACCTGTTCGGCGACGGGTTGCGGGACGCCCTGGACCCGCGCAGCAAGTGATCCCGCAGGGACACCCATCGAACCCCGGGTGGCACCCCGTGTGCCGTGCGGCGCACCGCGACCGACCCGGCGACTCCATAGGAAGTGAGGGGCGTAACCCGGTATGAACACCAGAAAGGTGACCTCCGCCATCGCGCTCGGTCTGGCGATGGCACTCGGTGTGTCCGCCTGCGGCGGCTCGGGCGGCAGCAAGAGCTCCGGCAAGAAGGACCAGGCGCTCACGTCGATCGTCAACGCGTCGACGAAGAAGGGCGGGACGGTCACGGCCGACCACTCCAGCGGCCCCGACTCGCTCGACCCGGGCAACACCTACTACGGCTGGGTGCAGGACTTCTCCCGGCTCTACGCCCGTTCGCTGCTGACCTTCAAGCCGGCGGCCGGCAAGGCCGGCCTGACGGTGGTCCCCGACCTGGCGACCGGGCTCGGCACCGCCAGCGCCGACGCCAAGACCTGGACGTACCACCTGCGCACCGGCGTGAAGTTCCAGGACGGCACCACGGTGACCTCCAAGGACGTCAAGTACGCGATCGAGCGCAGCAACTTCGCGCCCGAGGTGATGTCCAACGGCCCGGTGTACTTCAAGAGCTACCTGGCCGACGACAGCACGTACCAGGGCCCGTACAAGGACAAGAGCCCGGACGGGCTGAAGTCCATAGAGACGCCTGATGACCAGACGATCATCTTCCACCTGGCCAAGCCGTTCGCCGACTTCGACTACCTGGCGACGTTCTCGCAGACCGCGCCGGTCGAGCAGTCCAAGGACACCGGCGCGACCTACGTGCAGCACATCCAGTCGACCGGCCCGTACAAGTTCGCCTCCTACTCCGAGGGCAAGGGCGCCACGCTGGTGCGCAACCCGGAGTGGAGCAAGGCCACCGACCCGATCCGCACCGCGCTGCCCGACAAGTACGTGCTGAAGTTCAACATCAACCAGCGCACCATCGACAACGACCTGATGGCCGACAACGCCACCGTCGACCTCCAGGGCACCGGCGTCGAGGCCGAGACGCAGTCGAAGATCCTGGGCAACAAGAACCAGCTCTCGCACACCGACGACGCGATCGCCGGCGCCACCTCGTACATGGCGCTCAACCTGCACGTGGCGCCGTTCGACAACATCAACTGCCGCAAGGCCGTGCAGTACGCGGTGGACAAGACCTCCGTGGTCAACGCCGAGGGCGGCGCGGTCAAGGGCGACGTCGCCACCACGCTGCTGCCGCCGTCGGTGAACGGCTACACCAAGTTCGACGAGTACCCGACCGCCGGCAACAACGGCGACGTGGCCAAGGCCAAGGCGGCGCTCGCGGCCTGCGGCAAGCCAGGCGGCTTCACCACCACGCTCACCGCGCGCAGCGACCGGCAGCCCGAGGTGGACGGCGCCACCGCCATCCAGGCGGCGCTGAAGAAGGTCGGCATCACCGTCAACATCAAGACCTTCCCCGCCGACAAGTACTTCTCCAACTACGCGGGCGTCCCGGACTACGTGCACTCGCACGACGTCGGCATGATGATGATGGCGTGGGGCGCCGACTGGCCCACCGGCTACGGCTTCCTGGACCAGATCGTCGACGGCGGCGCGATCAAGCCGTCCGGCGGCAACAACCTGATGGAGCTGAACGACCCGAAGATCAACCAGGCGCTGGCCGCGGCGATCTCCAACACCGACGCCGCCGCCCGCACCAAGGCCTGGGGCGACATCGACAAGATGGTCATGGCGAACGCCTCCGTGGTGCCGCTGATCTACCGCAAGAACCTGCTCTACCGCCCGAGTTCCGCCACCAACGTGACGGTCACCCAGGCGTACCTGGGCATGTACGACTACCTGCTGATGGGCTCCTCGAAGTAGCCGCAAGGCTCCTACGCACCGAAAGGCAGGTGAAGGCTCCGGCGTCCGCCCGGTCCGGCCCGCGATCCGGGCCGGGCGGACGCCAGCCGGAACGGCCGTGACCGCTTACTTCATCCGTCGCGTGTTCGCCGCGATCGTGCTCCTGCTGGTGGTCAGCATGATCACCTTCGCGATCTTCTTCCTCGTGCCCCGCATCGGCGGCCAGACCACCACCCAGCTCGCCACGCAGTACGTGGGCAAGGACGCCAACCCGGCGGCCGTCGCGGCGATCAAGAGGAACCTCGGCTTCGACCTGCCGCTCTACGAGCAGTACTGGCACTTCCTCAAGGGCCTGGTGGCCGGCGCCGACTACCACTACGGCCCCGACCCGGTGCACTGCCACGCACCCTGCTTCGGCTACTCCTTCAAGAGCCACGTCGAGGTGTGGCCGCAGCTGAAGTCCCGTATCCCGGTGACGTTCTCGCTGGCCATCGGCGCCGCGGTGATCTGGGTGATCACCGGTGTCGCGGTCGGCGTGGTCTCCGCGCTCAAGCGGGGCACCATCATCGACCGGCTGTCGATGGGCGTGGCCCTGATGGGCGTGTCGCTGCCGATCTTCTTCACCGGCATCCTCGCGCTGAGCGTCTTCACCGTGCAGTGGCCGCTGTGGAGCAACGGCATGAGCTACGTGTCGTTCACCGACAACCCCGCCGACTGGGCGTGGAACCTGCTGGTGCCCTGGTGCAGCCTGGCCTTCCTGTACTCCGCGCTGTACGCCCGGCTGACCCGGGCGGGCATGCTGGAGACGATGGGCGAGGACTACATCCGCACCGCGCGCGCCAAGGGCCTGCGCGAGCGGGACGTGGTGGTCAAGCACGCGCTGCGCTCCACGCTCACCCCGATCGTGACCATCTTCGGCATGGACTTCGGGCTGTTGGTCGGCGGCGCGGTCATCACCGAGCAGGTCTTCTCGCTGCCGGGCATGGGCGCCTACGCCATCCAGGGCGTGACCGCCAACGACCTGCCCATCGTGATGGCCGTGACCTTGGTGGTCGCCTTCTTCGTCGTGGTCTGCAACCTGCTGGTGGACCTCGCCTACGCCGTTCTCGACCCCCGCGTGAGGTACTCGTGAGTTCCGCCGACAGGCTGCTGAAAACCCCGCAAGAGCCGCCCGCCGCGCAGGACGCGTACCTGTCGGTGCGCGACCTGCGCATCCACTTCGACACCGACGACGGCCTGGTGAAGTCCGTCGACGGCATCAGCTTCGACCTGCCGCGCGGCCGCACCCTGGGCATCGTCGGCGAGTCCGGGTCGGGCAAGTCCGTCACGTCCCTGGGCATCATGGGCCTGCACCGCACCGCGCGGGCCCGGATCTCCGGCGAGGTGTGGCTGGACGGCGAGGAACTGGTCGGCGCCCCGCCGGACGCGGTACGGCGGCTGCGCGGCCGCAAGATGGCGATGATCTTCCAGGACCCGCTGTCGGCGATGCACCCGTACTACTCGATCGGCAACCAGATCGTCGAGGCGTACCGGGTGCACCACGCGGTCAGCAAGAAGGAGGCCGCCCAGCGGGCCATGGACATGCTCGACCGGGTCGGCATCCCCGAGCCGCGCAAGCGCTTCCGGGACTACCCGCACCAGTTCTCCGGCGGCATGCGGCAGCGCGCGATGATCGCGATGGCGCTGGTGAACAACCCCGAGCTGCTCATCGCCGACGAGCCGACCACCGCGCTCGACGTCACCGTGCAGGCCCAGATCCTCGACCTGATCCGCGACCTCCAGCAGGAGTTCGGCTCCGCGGTCGTCATGATCACCCACGACCTGGGCGTGGTCGCCGAGGTCGCCGACGACCTGCTGGTGATGTACGCGGGCCGGGTGATCGAGCGCGGCACCGCCGAGAAGCTCTTCAGCGAGCCCAAGCACCCCTACACCTGGGGCCTGCTCGGCTCCATGCCCCGGCTGGACCGGGAGCGCACCGACCGGCTCAACCCGGTCAAGGGGACGCCGCCCAGCCTGATCAACGTGCCGAGCGGCTGCGCCTTCCACCCGCGCTGCCCCTACGCCGAACTGACCGGCGGCGCCTCGCAGTCCGAGGTGCCCGAGCTGCGCGAGGTCGCCGCCGGCCACGTGGCCGCCTGCCACCTCGGCGACGAGGAGCGGGTCAGGATCTGGACCGAAGAGATCGAGCCGAAGCTGTGAAGGGCCGGGACGAGACCGTGGCGGAGAAGACCTCGCTGGACAAGGGCGGTCCGGCCGCCGACGCGACGCCGCAGGAGCGCACCCCCGCGCCGCGCAGGCCGGCCGGGGAGCCGCTGCTGAAGGTCACCGGGCTGACCAAGCACTTCCCGATCACCAAGGGCCTGCTGCGCCGCCAGGTCGGCGCGGTGCAGGCGGTCGACGGCATCGACTTCCAGGTCCGGGCGGGCGAGACGCTGGGCGTGGTCGGCGAGTCCGGCTGCGGCAAGTCCACCATGGGCCGGCTGATCACCCGGCTGCTCGAACCGACCGGCGGGACGGTCGAGTTCGACGGCCGCGACATCACGCACCTGAGCACCGGCGCCATGCGCCCGCTCCGCCGCGACGTGCAGATGATCTTCCAGGACCCGTACTCCTCGCTCAACCCGCGGCACACCATCGGCACCATCGTCGGCACCCCCTTCCGGTTGCAGAAGGTCGCCACCGAGCAGGGTGTGAAGAAGGAGGTGCAGGGGCTGCTGGAACTGGTCGGCCTCAACCCCGAGCACTACAACCGCTACCCGCACGAGTTCTCCGGCGGGCAGCGGCAGCGGATCGGCATCGCCCGGGCGCTGGCGCTGCGCCCGAAGCTGGTGGTCGCCGACGAGCCGGTCTCCGCGCTGGACGTGTCCATCCAGGCGCAGGTGGTCAACCTGCTGGACGACCTCCAGTCCGAACTCGGCCTGACCTACGTGATCATCGCGCACGACCTGTCGGTGATCCGGCACGTCTCGGACCGGATCGCGGTGATGTACCTGGGCAAGGTGGTGGAGCTGGCCGACCGGGAGGCGCTGTACAGCTCGCCCTTCCACCCGTACACCACCGCGCTGCTGTCCGCGGTGCCGGTGCCGGACCCGAAGCGGCGCAACCGGCCGACGGTGACGCCCGAGGTGCCCGGCGAGGAGGCCGCGGACACCGCTGCGGACCCCAGCGCCGATGCCCCGGCGGACGCCGAGCCGGCGCCCGCGCGGGCCGCCGCCCCGGTCAGCGGCAGCGGCCGCATCCTGCTCACCGGCGATGTGCCCTCGCCGATCTCCCCGCCGCCCGGCTGCCGCTTCCACACCCGCTGCTGGAAGGCGACCGCGGTGTGCACCACCGAGCAGCCGCCGCTGGTGGAGCTGGCGCCCGGCCACCAGGTGGCCTGCCACCACCCGGAGAACGCCGCCGACCAGCGTCCGGAGCCCGCCCTGCGATGACGCCCCGGCCGCTACTGTTCCGCCGCGCGGCCCCCTATCGTCGTAAGCATGGCGGACGACGCGAACGGGACGGCGGGCGGCACCGCGGCCGGCGGCAGCGGCCGGCGGGTGCTGCTGAGCATCGAGGCGGTCAACAAGCGGTTCGGTGACTTCGTCGCCCTGCGCGACGTCGACCTCGACGTGCACGAGGGCGAGGTCGTCGTCGTGCTCGGCGCGTCCGGCTCCGGCAAGTCCACGCTGTGCCGCTGCGTCAACCGGCTGGAGACCGCCGACTCCGGCCGGATCGTCTTCGACGGCCGCGAACTGCCGCAGGAGGGCGCCGCGTTGGCGGCGCTGCGGGCCGACGTCGGGATGGTCTTCCAGTCCTTCAACCTGTTCGCGCACAAGACCGTGCTGGAGAACGTGGTGCTCGGCCCGACCCGGGTGCGCAAGGTGCCCCGGGCCGAGGCCGTCGAGGAGGCGCGGGCGCTGCTGGAGCGGGTCGGCGTGGCGGACAAGGAGTCCCGGCACCCCCGCGGAGCTGTCCGGCGGCCAGCAGCAGCGCGTCGCGATCGCCCGCGCCCTGGCGATGCACCCCAAGCTGATGCTCTTCGACGAGCCGACCTCCGCGCTCGACCCGGAGATGATCCGGGAGGTGCTGGACGTGATGGTCGGCCTGGCCCGCGACGGCATGACGATGGTCGCCGTCACCCACGAGATGGGCTTCGCCCGCCGCGCCGCGGACCGGGTGGTGTTCATGGACGCCGGGCAGATCGTCGAGACCGGCGAGCCCGAGGCGTTCTTCACGAAGCCGCGCACCGAGCGCGCCCGCGACTTCCTCTCCACGATCCTGCGGCACTGACGCCCGGCATCCGGCGCCCCGCGCCCGCTGCCGTCCGGACCACCCGTACCCGTACCCGTACCCGTACCCGTATCCGTACTCGTACCGAAGGAGTCCCTCATGGTTCCTCAGCAGCGCGGCCGTCGGACGGAGCAAGGACCAGGCGGTTTACCGCGGTGGCGCCGGGCGGTGCTCGCCGCGGGCGCGGCACTGGCGCTGACCGGAGTGCTCGCCGCGTGCGGCGGCAGCAGCGTCCACCCGGTCAAGGGCGGCCGGGGCGGGACGGCCGGGCCGACCCAGGAGCAGGTGGTCGCGGGCGCGCCGGTCGCCCCGGCTGCCGCGATCACCCCCGGCTCCTGGATGGCGAAGGTGAAGAAGCGCGGCACCCTGCTGGTCGGCGGCACCGACTCCTCCGCGGTCTTCTCCCAGCGCAACCCCGTCACAAATAAGTTGGAGGGCTTCGACGCCGGGCTGTCGCAGATGCTGGCGCGCTACATCATCGGCAAGCCGTCCACGAAGCTCTCCCTGGTCACCGTGGACACCCGCGAGACGCTGCTCCAGAACGGCACCGTGGACGCGGTGTTCGCCACCTACACCGTCACCCCGCAGCGCGCGGAGAAGGTCGCCTTCGCCGGGCCGTACTACGAGTCGGGCGACGCGATCCTGGTCAAGGCGGGCACGACCGGGATCACCGGGCCGGCCGACCTGAACGGGAAGACTGTCGCCACCGAGGGCAACTCCACCGCCGCGCTGGACCTGAAGAAGGTCGCGCCCAAGGCGAAGACCCTGCTCTTCCAGGAGGACGGCGAGTGCGTCGCCGCGGTCAAGCAGGGGCGCGCGGACGCCTACGTGCTGGACCAGAGCATCCTGCTGGGCGACGCGGCCGACGACACGGGCCTGAAGGTCGTCGGGCAGCCCTTCACCCAGGAGCCCTACGGCATCGGCCTGCCGAAGGCCGACCCGGAGGCGAAGGCGTTCGTCGACGCGTGGCTGAAGACGATCTACGCCGACGGGCAGTGGGCCAAGCTGTGGCAGGCCACCATCGGCGCCAAGGTGGGCGGTTCGCCACCCGCGCCGCCCGCCATCGGCTCCGCCGACGGCTCCTGACGGCCCGCCGTGCACGGGGTCCTCAGCCACCTCGGCTACCTCGCCGGCGGACTCGGCACCACCCTGGAGCTGTCCCTGCTCGGCACTCTGCTGACGGTGCTGCGGGTCGGCCCGGTCCTCCCGCTGCGGCTGCTCGGCACCCTGTACGTCGAGGTGTTCCGCAACGTGCCGCTGCTGGCGTTCCTGGTGCTGTTCGTCTTCGGACTGCCCGACGCGGGCGTCACCTACCCGCTGTTCACCTCCGAAGCGGCCTGCCTGGCGCTGTACTTCGCCGCGTACGTCTGCGAGGCGCTGCGGGCCGGGATCAACGCGGTGCCGGTCGGGCAGGCCGAGGCGGCCCGCGCGATCGGGATGACCTTCGGCCAGTCCCTGGCCCTGGTGATCCTCCCGCAGGCCTTCCGCACCATGGTCCAGCCGCTGGCCAACATCCTCATCGGCGTGGTGCTCTCCTCCTCGCTGGGCGCGGCGGTCGGCGTCAGCGAACTCATCGGCCGCACCCAGTGGCTGGACCTGAAGTACGACGAGCCGGTGCCGACCTTCCTGCTCGCCGCGGCCGGCTACGTGCTGGTCACCGCGGCGGTCGCGCTGCTCGCCGGGCGGCTCCAGAAGCGGATGGCGGTGCGCCGGTGAGCGGGCCGAACCGGGTGCTGTTCGACGCGCCGGGACCGCGGGCCCGGCGCCGCATCCGGCTGGCCACCCTGCTGTCGGTGCTGCTCTTCGCCGGGCTGCTGGCCCTGGGGCTGCACCAATTGGCGCGGCACGGCCAGCTCGACCGCGCCCGCTGGCAGCCCTTCGGGCAGTGGCCCTACCAGCGCTTCCTGCTCCAGGGGCTGGTGCGCACCCTCAAGGCGGCGGGGGTGGCCGCGCTCCTCGCGCTGCCGGCCGGGGCGCTCCTCGCCCTCGGCCGGCTCTCGCCGCACCGGCTGACCCGGCTGGCCGCGGGCGGCTTCGTCGAGCTGTTCCGCTCGGTGCCGCTGCTGCTGGTGCTGTACGTCTTCCTGATGGGCATCCCGCGGGCCGGCTACACCTTCCCGGTCTTCTGGGAGCTGGTCATCCCGGTGGTGCTGTGCACCTCGGCGCTGCTCGCCGAGGTCTTCCGGGCCGGCGTCCTGGCCCTGGACCGCGGGCAGTCCGAGGCCGCCCACGCCCTCGGGCTCAGCCGCCGCCAGGTGATGCGGCTGGTGGTGCTGCCGCAGGCGGTCCGCCTCGTGGTGCCCACGCTGGTCTCCCAACTGGTCAGCCTGCTCAAGGACACCACCCTCGGATACGTCGTCAGCTACCCCGAACTCCTCAACCAGGGCAAGGTGCTGGGCTCCTACACGCACGACTTCCTGCAGAGCTACCTGACGGTCACGGTGGTGTACATCGTGGCCAACGCGGCCCTGTCCCAGCTCGCCGAGGCGCTGGAACGCCGCGGCAGGCGCCGTCCGGCAGCGGGCACACCGGGTACGGCAGGCGGGGCATCCGGGGTCGCCCCGCGCCTGCCCGGTCCCCGGGAGCCGAAGGCCGCCGGGGGCGCGGGGGCCGAGCCGCTGCGCCCGGTCTGAGCGCGGCTGCGGCCCCGCGGACCCCGCGGACCCCGCGGGCCGGGAGCGGCCGGGTCAGGTGCGGCCCGCCGCCCGGGCGCGTTCCACCGCGGGGCCGATCGCCGCGGTGAGGGCCGCCACGTCCTCGGCGGTCGAGGTGTGCCCCAGGGAGAAGCGCAGGGTGCCGCGCGCGTCGCCCGCGGAGCGGCCCATCGCCAGCAGCACATGGCTGGGCTGGGCCACGCCCGCGGTGCACGCCGAGCCGGTGGAGCAGGCGATGCCCTGCGCGTCCAGCAGCAGCAGCAGGACGTCGCCCTCGCAGCCGGGGAACGTGAAGTGGGCGTTCCCGGCGAGCCGGCCCTCGGGCGAGGGGTCGCCGTTGAGCACCGCGTCCGGCACCGCCGCGAGCACCCCGCGTACCAGGCTGTCGCGCAGCGCGCCGACGTCGCGGGCGAACTGCGCGCGCCGTTCGGCCGCGAGCGTGCCCGCCGTGGCGAACGCGGCGATCGCCGGCACGTCCAGCGTGCCGGACCGGCTGCGCTCCTGGCTGCCGCCGTGCAGCAGAGGCACCGGCGTGTCCTCGCGGCGCAGCAGCAGCGCGCCGACCCCGTACGGGCCGCCCACCTTGTGCCCGGTCACCGTCATCGCGTCCAGGCCGCTCGCGGCGAAGTCCAGGTCCACCTGGCCGAACGCCTGCACCGCGTCGGAGTGCATCGGCACGGCGAACTCCCGTGCCACCGCCGCCAGTTCCGCGATCGGCAGCACGGTGCCGACCTCGTTGTTCGCCCACATCGCGGTGATCAGCGCCACATCCGCCGGGCCCGCGCCCCGCTCCAGCGCCGCCCGCAGCGCCTCCGGCCGCACCCGGCCGTAGCCGTCGACCTCCAGCCACTCCACCACGGCGCCCTCGTGGTCGGCGAGCCAGTACACCGCGTCCAGCACCGCGTGGTGCTCCACCGGGCTCGCCAGCACCCGCACCCGCCGGGGGTCCTCCGCACGGCGCGACCAGAACAGGCCCTTCACGGCCAGGTTGTCCGATTCGGTGCCGCCGGCGGTGAAGACCACCTCGCTCGGCCGGGCGCCCAGCGCCGCCGCCAGCGCCTCCCGCGACTCCTCGACGGTACGGCGTGCCCGCCGGCCCGCCCCGTGCAGTGCCGACGCGTTCCCCGTCACCGTCAGGTGCGCGGTCATCGCCCGGACCGCCTCCGGGAGCATCGGCGTCGTGGCGGCGTGATCGAGGTAGGCCATGATCCCCCGATTCTAAGGGTGCCCCCGACCCCCCGGGTGCCCCCGTCCTGTCGGGCGAGGGACCACCTGCCGGTGGGGGGTTCCCTCCGGGCTGCCCGCCCCTGTGGATCGCGGGACCTTGCGGTGGGTGGGTGGCCGGTCGCGCAGTTCCCCGCGCCCCTTCGGCTGCGCGCCGTCGTGGTTGCGCTGTGCTGTCCGGCCTCCGGCCGGTGGCGTGTTGCGCGCGCAGTTCCCCGCGCCCCTGGATTCGCCCGGGTCCTCCCGGGGCAACCCCGGCCCGAGCCGCAGCTGCCCAGGGGCGCGGGGAACTGCGCGACCAGCCACCGCGGACCGCAAGGTCCCGTAAACCCGCGGCTGGGGCAGCCCGGGGGGCACCCCCCCACCGGCAGGTGGTCGCTGAGGGGGCCGGACAGGGGCACCCGGGGGCGTCAGCCGCGCGGGGCGCGAGCCAACTGGCGGGACTGGGCCACGAGCCGGTCGTTGCCGTCCCAGACCTCGCAGTCCTCCTCGAGCAGCCCACCGGCGAGGTTCCGCGTGGTGACAGAGACCCGCACGGGCCCGGGTGCGGGCCGGCACCGCAGGTGCACGGTGAGTTCGAGCGTGGGCGTCCACCCCTTGAGCCCGAGGTCGAACGCCGCCGGCGGCAGCGCGTCGACGGCGAGCAGCAGCGACAGCGGATCGTGGTCGCGTCCGTCCGCGAGCCCGAGCCAGCCGCGGACCTCCCCGGCCCCGGAGGGCGCCCCGACCGCCCACCCGGCCGTGGCCGGGTCGAGCCGCAGGTCCAGCCGGTCCATGATCGCGGTGGAGCCGGTGAAGGGCGCGTCCTCGGGCGCCTGCTCGCGGCCGACGCACTCGTCGTACCCCGGCATGAGGGGCGGCCGCGCGGAGGTCCGCACGTCGTCGGGGAGCGCGTCGAGGTCGCCGTAGCCGGCCAGCACCCGCAGCCGCTCGACCTCGTTGCCGTCCTCGTCGTACTGGAAGACGGACGCCTGCCCGGTCGACATGGTCCGCCCGGCGCGCACGGTCTGGGTGCGGACCACCGCGGGTCCGGCCTTCGCCGCGGTCAGGTAGTGCGCGGTGATGGTCAGCGGGTCCGGGTGCGGCAATTGCGCGCGCAGCGCCCGCGCGGCCAGCGCCAGCAGGTAGCCCCCGTTGATCGCCGCGACGATCGTCCACCCTTCGGACAGCTCGGCGTCGTACGTCCCGGGCTCGCCCGCCCTGGGCGTGACCGCGGTGTCCCGGTCGAACTCGCTGTCGTCGATGGCCGCGCCGGCCGTCCTGTGTGCCATGACCGCATGTTACCCATCGGTAAGGCCGACCTGTCCAGGCTTCCCGGGCAAAGACCGGGCGAGCGCGCGGTGGCCGGCGGCCGACGCCCGCGCCGAGGGGGCGGAAAAGCCCGCGCGGCTCGGCCCGGGCCGCCCGTTACCCTGGTCCGGTGAGTGATATCCCGACCGAGCCGCCGCGGCAGCGGCTCCGCGTGCTGGCCGCCATGAGCGGCGGCGTCGACTCCGCGGTCGCGGCCGCCCGGGCCGCGGAGGCGGGCCACGACGTGACCGGGGTGCACCTGGCCCTGTCCGCCAACCCGCAGAGCTTCCGCACCGGCGCCCGCGGCTGCTGCACCCTGGAGGACTCCCGGGACGCCCGGCGCGCCGCCGACGTCATCGGCATCCCGTTCTACGTGTGGGACCTCGCCGACCGCTTCCGCGAGGACGTGGTGGACGACTTCGTCGCCGAGTACGCCGCCGGCCGCACCCCCAACCCCTGCCTGCGCTGCAACGAGAAGATCAAGTTCGCCGCGCTGCTGGACAAGGCCCTCGCCCTCGGCTTCGACGCGGTCTGCACCGGCCACTACGCCGCCGTGCGCACCGCCCCCGACGGCAGCCGCGAACTGCACCGCTCCGGCGACGCCGCCAAGGACCAGAGCTACGTCCTGGGCGTCCTGGACCAGCAGCAGCTCGCCCACGCCATGTTCCCGCTCGGCGACACCGCGGCCACCAAGGACGAGATCCGCGCCGAGGCCGAGCGCCGGGGCCTGATGGTGGCCCGCAAGCCCGACAGCCACGACATCTGCTTCATCGCCGACGGCGACACCCAGGGCTTCCTGGCGAAACACCTGGGCACCCGCGAGGGCGAGATCCTGGACGAGAGCGGCGCGGTCGTCGGCACCCACACCGGCGCGTACGGCTTCACCGTCGGCCAGCGCAAGGGCCTGCGGCTGGGCGTGCCCGCCGACGACGGCAAGCCCCGCTACGTCCTGGACATCTCGCCGGTGGACAACACCGTCACCGTCGGCCCCGCCGAGGCCCTCGACGTCACCGCGCTCACCGCCATCCGCCCGCGCTGGTGCGGCACCCCGCCGGCCGGCCCGGCCGCGTACACCGCCCAACTGCGCGCCCACGGCGAGGAGGTGCCCGCCACCGCCGAACTCCTCGACGGCACCCTGCACGTCTCCTTCGACCACCCGATGCGCGGCATCGCCCCCGGCCAGGCGGTCGTGCTGTACGACGGCACCCGCGTCGTCGGCTCCGCGACCATCGCCACCACCGACCGCGAGCGCGCCCGCGACCAGGGCCGCCCCGCCCCGGCCGCGGCAGGACACCCCGCATGACCGGCACCACCGAACCCGCGGCCGAACCCGCGGTGGGAGCCGCCCTCGCGCCCGTCGCCGGCACCCGCCCGGTCCGCCCGCTGAACATCTGCGTCTTCCTGTCCGCCGCGGACCTCCCCGAGCAGTACACCGCGCCCGCCCGCGACTTCGCCCGCCTGCTCGGCGCCGGCGGCCACACCCTGGTGTGGGGCGGCTCGGAGTCCGGGCTGATGAAGGTCGTCGCCGACGGCGTACGGCAGGCCGGCGGCCGGCTGGTCGGCGTCTCCGTGGAGTTCCTGCGCGCCAAGGCGCGCGCCGACGCCGACGAGATGGTGATCGCGCCGGACCTCGCCGCCCGCAAGGCCGAACTGCTGCGCCGCAGCGACGCGATCGTCATCATGGTCGGCGGCACCGGCACCCTCGACGAGGCGACCGAGATCCTGGAGCTGAAGAAGCACGGCCTGCACGCCAAACCGGTGGTCCTGCTCAACAGCGGCGGTTTCTACGACGGACTGGCCGCCCAGCTGCGCAGGATGGAGTCCGAGGGCTTCCTGCCCCTGCCGCTCGCCGAGCTGGTGCACATCTCCGACCACGGCGCCGACGCGCTGGCCTACCTCCAGGAGCACGCGTGAGCGTCCATCTCGTCACCGGCGCCGGCTCGGGCATCGGGGCCGTCGTCGCCCGCCGGCTGCTGGACCGCGGCGACGAACTGTGGCTGCTGGCCCGCGACGCCGGCCGGGCCCGGCAGCTCGCCGAGGAGTTCGGCGGCGCGCACACCGTCGTCGGCGACCTCGCCGTACCGGGCCGGCTGTCCTGGGCGCTGGAGAAGCAGGCGCTGCCGGACCGGCTGGACTCGCTGCTGCACATCGCCGGCACCGTGGACCTCGGGCCGGTCGGCGAGATCACCCCGAAGCTGTGGGAGCACACCCTCGCGGTCAACCTCACCGGCCCCGCCGAACTGACCCGGCTGCTCCTGCCCCAACTGCGGCTGTCCCACGGCACCGTGGTCTTCGTCAACTCCGGCGCGGGCCTCCAGGCGCACGCCGAGTGGAGCGCGTACGCCGCGAGCAAGCACGGCCTGAAGGCCCTGGCGGACTCGCTGCGCGCCGAGGAGCACGCCGCCGGTGTGCGCGTCACCACCGTGTACCCCGGGCGGACCGCCACCCCCATGCAGCAGAAGGTCCACCAGCAGGAGGGCGAGCCCTACGACCCGGCGCGCTTCATCGACCCCGGGTCCGTCGCGACCGCCCTGCTGACCGCCCTCGACCTGCCGCGGGACGCCACGATCCCCGACCTCACGGTCCGCCCCGCGCGGTAGTCCCGGCGCGGGGCGCCGCGGCCGAACCTCTACGCTGCCACCGTGAGCACCGAGACCAGTGAACGTTTCACCCTGCCCGAGGGCGCCGCGACGGGCGTCGGGTCGATGCCCGGGGGAGACGCGCGAGAAGCCGCCCGGGTGGCCACGGAGGCCGTCGGCGCGCTGCCCTACCTGCCCGAGCTGCCGGCCCGCGGCCCGGGCGCGGACATGATCGGCCGCACCCTGGGACTGCTGGTCGACCTGTACGCGCGGGTGGAGCCCAGCGGCTGGCGCTTCGGCGACCGGCCCGGGCGCGACACCAAGCGGGCCCGGGCGTGGCTGGGGGAGGACCTGGACGCGCTGGAGGAGTTCACGCAAGGCCACCAGGGCCCGCTCAAGATCCAGGCGGTGGGCCCCTGGACGCTCGCCTCCGCCGTCGAACTGCACGGCGGGGAGGCCGCGCTGCGCGACCCCGGCGCCGTCCGCGACCTGACCGCCTCCCTCGCGGAGGGCCTCACCGCGCACCTCGCCGACGTCCGCCGCCGGGTGCCCGGCGCCCGCCTGCTGCTGCAACTCGACGAACCCGGCCTCACCGCGGTGCTGCGCGGCCAGGTCAGGACCGCCAGCGGCTACCGTACCCACCGCGCGGTGGACCGCGCCGTCGTCGAGGGCGCGCTGCGCGACCTGGCCGGCGCCGCACGGGCCGCGGGCGCCGCCGTCAGCGTCCACTCCTGCGCCCCCGACGTGCCGTTCGCGCTGCTGCGCCGCGCCGGGGTCGACGGCATCTCCTTCGACTTCGATCTGCTCACCGAACGTGACTGGGACGCCTTCGGGGAGGCCGCGGAGGCCGGCCTCGCGCTCTTCGCCGGTGTCGTGCCCGGCACGGACGCCCCGTTGTCAGACCCAGCCGGTAGCGTCAGTGGTGTTCGGGCGCTGTGGCGCAGGTTGGGACTGGCACCGGGGGCGTTGGGCGCCGCCGTGGCCCTCACCCCGTCCTGCGGTCTGGCGGGGGCCTCACCGGCCTATGCCCGTGCCGCGCTCGTGCACTGCGCGAAGGCGGCACGCTCGCTCGTCGACAACCCAGAGTGACGCCGGAGTGCGGCCGCTTGCGGCCCGATTGGTAGGAGGGACACGGACGTGGCAGCCGAGCAGGAGGCCGGCCGGGCGGACATCCCCGCCGAGGCCCGTGAGGAGCACGCGCGCCTGGCCGAGCAGGTCGAGGAGCACCGCTTCCGCTACTACGTGAACGACGCACCGGTGGTCAGCGACGCCGAGTTCGACCGGCTGCTGCGCCGCCTGGAGGCGATCGAGGAGCAGCACCCGGCCCTGCGCACCCCCGACTCGCCCACCCAGAAGGTCGCCGGCGCGTACGAAACGGAGTTCACCTCCGTCCAGCACCGCGAGCGCCTGCTCTCGCTGGATAACGCCTTCACCGACGAGGAGCTGGCCACCTGGGCCGACCGCGTCGCCGCCGAACTCGGCCCGCCGGACAACACCCGCAGTCCGTACCACTTCCTGTGCGAGCTGAAGGTCGACGGCCTCGCGGTCAACCTCACGTACGAGCACGGCCGGCTGACCCGCGCCGCCACCCGCGGCGACGGCCGCACCGGCGAGGACATCACGCCGAACGTGCGCACCATCTCCGACATCCCCGACCGGCTGGCCGGCGAGCGGGTGCCCGAACTGGTCGAGATCCGCGGCGAGGTCTACTTCCCCGGCGAGAAGTTCGAGGAGCTGAACGCGCGGCTGGTCGAGGGCGGCGACAAGCCGTTCGCCAACCCGCGCAACGCCGCGGCCGGCTCGCTGCGCCAGAAGGACCCCCGGATCACCGCCACCCGCCCGCTGCGCATGGTGGTGCACGGCATCGGCGCCCGCGAGGGCTTCGCCATCGACTGCCAGTCGCAGGCGTACGAACTGCTGCACGAGTGGGGCCTGCCCACCGCCCGCCACAACAAGGTGGTCGGCTCGCTCGCCGCCGTTCGCGAGTTCATCGCGTACTACGGCGAGCACCGCCACGACGTCGAGCACGAGATCGACGGCGTCGTCGTCAAGGTCGACGAGATCCCGCTCCAGGGCCGGCTCGGCTCCACCTCCCGCGCCCCGCGCTGGGCGATCGCCTGGAAGTACGCCCCGGAGGAGGTCAACACCAAGCTCGTGGACATCCGGGTCGGCGTCGGCCGCACCGGCCGGGTCACGCCGTACGCGGTGGTCGAGCCGGTGACGGTGGCCGGCTCCGAGGTCGAGTTCGCCACCCTGCACAACCAGGAGGTGGTGAAGAAGAAGGGCGTCCTGATCGGCGACACCGTGGTGCTGCGCAAGGCGGGCGACGTGATCCCGGAGATCCTCGGCCCGGTCGCCGACCTGCGGGACGGCAGCGAGCGGGAGTTCGTGATGCCCGCCGAGTGCCCCGAGTGCGGCACTGCCCTCCAGCCGATGAAGGAGGGCGACATCGACCTGCGCTGCCCCAACGCGCGGCGCTGCCCCGCCCAGTTGCGCGAGCGGATCTTCTACCTCGCCGGCCGCCGCTGCCTGGACATCGAAGCGCTCGGATACGTCGCGGCGACCGCGCTCACCCAGCCGCTTGCCCCCGACCAGCCGCCGCTGGCCGACGAGGGCGACCTGTTCGACCTCGCCATCGAGCGGCTGCTGCCGATCCGCTCCTACGTCCTGGACCAGGACACCGGCCTGCCCAAGCGCGACCCGGAGACCGGCGAGGAGAAGGTGGTCACCTTCTTCGCCAACCAGAAGGGCGAGCCGAAGAAGAACGCGCTGTCCATGCTGGAGAACATCGCCGCGGCCAAGGAGCGCCCGCTCGCCCGGGTGCTCACCGGGCTGTCCATCCGGCACGTCGGGCCGGTGGCCGCCGAGGCGCTCGCCCGCGAGTTCCGCGACCTGGACCGGATCAAGGACGCCGAGGAGGCCGAGCTCGCCGCGGTCGACGGGGTCGGGCCGACCATCGCCGCCTCGCTCAAGCAGTGGTTCTCCGTGGACTGGCACCTGGAGATCATCGAGAAGTGGCGCGCCGCCGGGGTGACCTTCACCGAGGAGGGCTCCGACGAGGGCCCGCGTCCGCTGGAGGGGCTGACGGTGGTGGTGACCGGCACCCTCACCGGCCACACCCGCGACGGCGCGAAGGAGGCGCTGGCCGGCCGCGGCGCCAAGGTCACCGGCTCGGTCTCCAAGAAGACGCACTTCGTGGTGGTCGGCGACAACCCCGGGTCGAAGTACGACAAGGCGGTCCAGCTGAAGGTCCCGATCCTGGACGAGGACGGATTCGGGGTGCTCCTGGAGCAGGGCGCCGACGCCGCCCGCGCGGTGGCGGTCAACCCGCCGGAGCCGGAGCCGGAGCCCGAGCCGCAGTCCGAAGCGGAATCCGACGCCGCATCAGACTGACCTGGAGCCACATGTCACCCGATCGGCCCCTGTCGGACAGGTGAGTTCGAGCGCGTGCGTTCCGGGGCGCGCGGAAGCATTGACCGCCGATCGGTGCCCGCGACGGCACGCCGCGGCCTACTGTTGAGGAGCGCCCCGTCGGGCAGCGGGATCGCGGCGGCCCATCCGGCCGCCCCGCGTCCGTCCCGGCACCCGCGCACCTGCTTGCTTCACGGGCTGTGAGAGGGACACGGGTATGGAACCCACGGAGAGCGCCGGAGCGGCACGGCTGCCCCGGAGCAGCGCGGCCGCACCGGTCCTCCCCACGAGCCCGGCCCCGATCGTGCGCTGGGCCGTGCTCGTCGGGGCGGCCGCCGTGCTCGCCGCCGGGGTCGGGCGGCTGCTGGACGAAGGCGACGCACTCTTCCCCGGCGGCCGGATCGGCTGGGCGCTGGCGGTCCTGACGGGGATCATCGTCGGCCATCTGGTCGCGATGGGGCGCGACCGCTGGTGGGGCGGCACCGGTTCCGGTGCCGCCCTCGTGCTTGCGGTGCTGCTGCTCTTCGGCTGGGTGCCCGCGGTGCTGGTCAGCCTCGCGGTGGTGGTGCTGGTCGGCGCCGCCCGCCGGCACCGCTGGTGGCAGGCCGGACTGCACGGCGCGATCGACATCCTCGGCATCGGCGCGGGCGCGCTCAGCCTCGACCTGTTCGGCATCCACCCCTCCGTGGCCCGGCCCTGGAGCACCTCCGGCTGGGACTGGTCGGCGCTGCCCGCCGTCATCGTCACCGCCCTGGCCTACCTCACCGCGACCAGGGTCCTGCTGTGGGCCGCGTTCGCGCCGCGCGGCGGCCTGCCCACGGTGGCCAGGACCGCCCTGGTCCGGCAGGGGCTGGTCGGCGCCGCCCTGCTCGGCATCTCCCCGCTGATCCTCGTCGTCGCCTGCGACCAGCCGGCGCTGCTGCCGCTGTTCGCGGTGCCGCTGATCGCCCTGGACTCCACGCTGTGGATCGTGCACGCCCGGGCCGAGGAGCAGCTGCGCGACCCGCTCACCGGGCTGCCCAACCGGCAGTGGCTGCTGGAGCGCACCTGGTCCGCGATCGACACCGCGCGCGGCGCGGGCGGCGGCCCCGGCGAGAGCACGCCCGCGAGTTGGGGCCGGGTCGGGCTGATCCTGATCGACCTGGACAAGTTCCGCTCGGTCAACGACACCCTCGGGCACCTCGCCGGCGACCGGCTGCTGCTCCAGGTCGCCGACCGGCTGCGGCTGGCCCTGCCGCGCGGCGCGGAGGCGGCCCGGCTGGGCGGCGACGAGTTCGCGGTGCTGCTGCCGGCCTGCGACTCCGCCACCCGCGCCCAGCGGATCGCCCGCACCCTGGTCGCCGCGCTCGGCTCACCGCTCAACCTCGACGGGCTGACGCTGGTGCTGGAGGCCAGCGCCGGGGTGAGCATCTTCCCCGAGCACGCCTCCGACGCGGAGGGCCTGCTGCGCCGCGCCGACGTGGCGATGTACCAGGCCAAGCGGGACCGCAGCGGCGCGGAGGTCTACGAGGCCACGCGCGACGCCAACACCCCCGACCGCCTCGGCCTGCTCGGCGACCTGCGGCGGGCACTGGACGCCGGGGATGTCGAACTCCACTACCAGCCGAAGGTGCGGTTCGACGGCCAGGTGGCCGGGCTCGAGGCGCTCGTGCGCTGGGAGCACCGCGAGCGGGGCCGGGTCAACCCGGAGGAGTTCATCGCGATGGCGGAGACCTCCGGGCTGATGCCGCAGCTCACCGAGTACGTCCTGGACACCGCGCTCGCCCAGATCGCCCGCTGGCGGGCCATGGGGCTCGACGTCCCCGTCGCCGTCAACGTCTCGCCCCGCGACGTCCACAGCCCGGGGTTCGCCGGGGCCGTCGCCGCGCGGCTGTCCCGCCACCAGGTGCCGCCCGGCTCCCTCCAGCTGGAGATCACCGAGCACGTCCTGCTGGAGGACCCGCAGCGCGCCGCCGACACGCTCAACGGGCTCACCGGGCACGGCGTGAAGATGTCCCTCGACGACTTCGGCACCGGCTACTCCTCCCTGGTCCACCTGCGGCGGCTGCCGGTCAGCGAACTGAAGATCGACCGCTCCTTCGTGGCCCGGCTCATCGCCGACGCCGAGGACGCGGAGATCGTGCGCTGCACCATCGACCTCGCGCACTCGCTCGGGCTCATGGTCGTCGCCGAGGGCGTCGAGGACGACGAGACCTGGGAACGCCTGCGGGACCTGCGGTGCGACGCCGTGCAGGGGTGGCTGGTGGCCGCCGCCATGCCCGAGCAGGAGGCCACGCAGTGGCTGCGGGCCCGCGGCGAGCGCGGCTGGCAGCGCCCGGCCGCCGCCCTCCCCGCCAAGCAGGCGTAGCGGGCGCCCTCGCGGAAGAGGGCAACAAGGGGGCGCGGGGAACTGCGCGACCAGCCCTCCACCGGCCGGGGGTCCGGCGACTCGCCGCGGGGGCTGGGCCTGCGGGCCCGGCGCGGCGCCGTACCGGCCGAGCGCGCAGTTCCCCGCGCCCCCTTGTTGCTTGCCGCTGCCCGCGCAGGGCACCCGCACCCGGGGGATATCGGTTCGGGTCGGCCGCAGGGGCACCGTAGGATTGGGGGTCCATCGACATCTCACCCCGCAGAGGACCGCTGCATGCCTGGCATCACGCCCGAGGAGGTCGCCCACCTCGGGCGGCTCGCGCGGATGGAGCTGTCACGCGAAGAGTTGGACCACTTCGCCGGACAGCTCGACGACATCATCGGCGCCGTAGCCCGCGTCTCGGAGGTGGCCGGCGAGGACGTGCCGCCGACCTCCCACCCGCTGCCCCTGACCAACGTGATGCGTCCGGACACCGTCCGGCCGTCGCTGACCGCGCAGCAGGCGCTGTCGGGCGCGCCCGCGCAGGAGCAGCAGCGCTTCAAGGTCCCGCAGATCCTGGGGGAGGACTGACGTCGTGACGGACATCATCAGGCTCACCGCCGCCGAGACGGCGCAGAAGATCGCGTCCGGCGAGCTGACCGCGGTCGAGGTGACCGAGGCGCACCTGGCCCGGATCGAGGCCGTGGACGAGAAGGTCCACGCCTACCTGCACGTGGACCGGGAGGGCGCGCTCGCCCAGGCCCGCGCGGTGGACGCCAAGCGCGCCGCGGGGGAGGCGCTGGGCCCGCTCGCCGGGGTGCCGCTCGCGCTGAAGGACATCTTCACCACCGAGGGCGTGCCGACCACCGTCGGCTCGAAGATCCTCGAGGGCTGGCTGCCGCCCTACGACGCGACGGTCACCCGGAAGCTGAAGGACGCCGACGTGGTGATCCTCGGCAAGACCAACATGGACGAGTTCGCGATGGGCTCCTCCACCGAGAACAGCGCGTACGGCCCGACCGGCAACCCGTGGGACCTCACCCGCATCCCGGGCGGCTCGGGCGGCGGCTCGGCCGCGGCGCTCGCCTCGTACCAGGCGCCGCTGGCGATCGGCACCGACACCGGCGGCTCGATCCGGCAGCCGGCCGCGGTCACCGCCACCGTCGGCGTCAAGCCGACCTACGGCGGGGTCTCCCGCTACGGCATGGTCGCGTTCTCCTCCTCGCTCGACCAGGGCGGCCCGTGCGCGCGCACCGTGCTGGACGCGGCGCTGCTGCACGAGGTGATCGCCGGCCACGACCCGCTCGACTCCACCTCCGTGGACGTGCCCGTGCCGCCGGTGGTCGAGGCCGCCCGCAACGGCGACGTCAAGGGCCTGCGGATCGGCGTCATCCAGGAGTTCGGCGGCGAGGGCTACCAGGCCGGCGTGGTCCAGCGGTTCGAGGAGTCCGTCGAGTTGCTGCGCGAGCTGGGCGCGGAGATCGTCGAGCTGTCCTGCCCGTCGTTCACCTACGCGCTGGCGGCGTACTACCTGATCGCGCCGTCGGAGTGCTCCAGCAACCTGGCCCGCTTCGACGCGATGCGCTACGGGCTGCGGGTCGGCGACGACGGCACCCGGTCCGCGGAGGAGGTCACCGCGCTCACCCGCGAGGCCGGCTTCGGCCCCGAGGTCAAGCGCCGCGTCATCCTCGGCACCTATGCGCTCAGCTCCGGCTACTACGACGCCTACTACGGCTCGGCGCAGAAGGTCCGCACCCTGATCACCCGCGACTTCGAGCGCGCCTTCGAGCAGGTGGACGTCATCGTCTCGCCCACCACGCCCACCACGGCGTTCCCGATCGGCGAGCGCGCCGACGACCCGCTGGCGATGTACCTCGCCGACCTGTGCACCATCCCGGTCAACCTGGCCGGCAACGCGGCGATGTCGCTGCCGTGCGGTCTCGCGCCGGAGGATGGTCTCCCGGTGGGCCTTCAGATCATCGCGCCCGCGCTCAAGGACGACCGGCTCTACCGGGTCGGCGCCGCCGTAGAGGCCGCCTTCGTGTCGAAGTGGGGCCACCCGCTACTTGAGGAGGCACCGCAGCTGTGAGCACCCAGACGAAGTCCGCGGCGAAGAGCACCGGCAAGGCCACCGGTCCGGCGGACCAGGACAAGAGCGGCAAGAGCAAGAAGGGCACCTACCTGTCCATCGGCACCTCGCTGTTCAGCGCCTTCTCCGCGGTGAAGAAGGTCCGCGCCGCGCGCGCCGAGGAGGACAACCTCCAGCTGCTCGACGCGGTGCTGCGCGCCGCCGCGGTGACCACCGGCATCGTGCTGCTCGTCCGCGAGCTGCGCCGGCTCGGCGACGACGACGTCCTCGCGGGCTGAGCGACCGACGGACTGACGGAAGAAGAGGTACAGGAACAGTGACCGTCACGGACCTGCTGTCCTACGAGGACGCGCTCGCGTCGTACGACCCGGTGATGGGCCTGGAGGTCCACGTCGAGCTGGGTACGCGGACGAAGATGTTCTGCGGCTGCTCCACCGAACTGGGCGCCGAGCCCAACTCGCAGGTCTGCCCGACCTGTCTGGGCCTGCCCGGCGCGCTGCCGGTGGTCAACGAGATCGGCGTCGAGTCGGCCGTCAAGATCGGCCTGGCGCTCAACTGCGAGATCGCCGAGTGGTGCCGGTTCGCCCGGAAGAACTACTTCTACCCGGACATGCCGAAGAACTTCCAGACCTCGCAGTACGACGAGCCGATCGCCTTCAACGGCTACCTGGACGTCCAGCTGGAGGACGGCGAGGTCTTCCGGGTGCTCATCGAGCGCGCCCACATGGAGGAGGACACCGGCAAGTCCACCCACATCGGCGGCGCGACCGGCCGTATCCACGGCGCCTCGCACTCGCTGCTGGACTACAACCGGGCCGGCATCCCGCTGATCGAGATCGTCACCAAGCCGATCGAGGGCGCCGGGGCCCGCGCGCCCGAGGTGGCCCGCGCCTACGTCGCCGAGCTGCGCGAGCTGATCAAGGCGCTGGGCGTGTCCGAGGCCCGGATGGAAATGGGCCAGATGCGCTGCGACGTCAACCTGAGCCTGCGCCCGCACGGCCGGGAGAAGTTCGGCACCCGCAGCGAGACGAAGAACGTCAACTCGCTGCGCAGCGTGGAGCGGGCGGCCCGCTTCGAGATCCAGCGGCACGCCGCGGTGCTCTCCGCGGGCGGCACCATCGTGCAGGAGACCCGGCACTTCCACGAGGAGGACGGCTCCACCACCTCCGGCCGGATCAAGGAGGAGGCGGAAGACTACCGCTACTTCCCCGAGCCCGACCTGGTGCCGGTCGCCCCGGCCCGGGAGTGGGTCGAGGAGCTGCGGGCCCAACTGCCCGAACTGCCGCTGGCCCGCCGCAAGCGGCTCAAGCAGGAGTGGGGCATCTCCGACTTCGAGATGCAGTCCGCGCTCAACGCCGGCGCGATCGACCTGATCACGGCCACCATCGACGAGGGCGCGGACGCGGCCGCCGCCCGCAAGTGGTGGATGGGCGAGCTGGCCCGGCACGCCAACGAGACCGGTGCGGAGCTGGCCGGGCTGGCCATCACCCCCGCGCAGGTGGCCCGGGTCGCCGCGCTGGTGGCGGCCGGCGACCTCAACGACAAGTTGGCCCGCCAGGTCATCGAGGGCGTGCTCGCCGGCGAGGGCGACCCGGACCAGGTGGTCGACAAGCGCGGGCTGAAGGTCGTCTCGGACGACGGCGCGCTCGGCGCGGCCGTGGACCAGGCCATCGCGGACAACGCGGCGGTCGCCGAGAAGATCCGCGGCGGCAACCTGGCGGCGGCCGGCGCGCTGATCGGCGCGGTCATGAAGCTGACCCGCGGCCAGGCGGACGCCAAGCGGGTGCGCGAACTGGTGCTGGAGAAGCTCCAGGGCTGACCCGCGGTCCGCGTGCGCACATCGGGCACGCACCTGAAGGAGGCGGCACCCCGGCCGGGGGGCCGCCTCCTTCGTGCTGCCAACGGGGTGCGGCCGCCTTCGCCTGCCACCGGAACTCTTTATCCCTTTCGGACACTTGTGAGGAGAAGCACGAAAGACGCAAAAAACCGTTATCTGCTGGCAGAGTAGGCGGAACGTGTCGCCACGGAACCCACCCGGCGTACCGACCAACCGCACCCGCAAGGGGACAGCAGCCCATGGCCGTACTCGCTCGGTGGTGTTTCCGCCGCCGCCTCCTCGTGGTGCTGCTGTGGCTGACCGCGCTGCTCGGGCTCACCGCGGCCGCCGCCGTCGCCGGCTCCACGTACTCCCAGAAGTACGAAGCGCCGAACACCGAGTCCGGCCGGGCCGCGCAACTGCTGCGCACCGCCTTCCCCGCGCAGGCCGGCGACTCCGACACGATCGTGTGGCACACCGGGCACGGCACCGTCCGCGCCGCCGCCGTCGAGCAGACCATGACCAAGGTGCTCGACCAGGCCCGCACCCTGCCCGGCGTCACCTCCGTGACCAGCCCCTACAGCGCCGCGGGCGGCACCCAGATCAGCGCCGACGGGCACACCGCCTACGCCGCCGTGGGCTACGGCAAGGACGCCGACGGGGTCAGCCGCGCCCAGGCCCAGGCCCTGGTCGACACCGCCAAGTCCGGACAGCGGGCCGGCCTGGAGGTCGAGCTCGGCGGCGAGGCGGTCGGCACCACCGAGGCGGCCAGCGCCCACCTCAGCGAGGCGGTCGGGGTGGCGGTGGCCGCGGTGGTGCTGCTGGTCGCCTTCGGGTCGTTCGCCGCGATGCTGCTGCCGATCGCCACCGCGCTGATCGGCTGCGGCACCGCCTACATGGCCACGGTCCTGCTCGGCCACGCCATGACCGTCGCCGACTTCGCCCCCATGCTCGGCATGCTGATCGGGCTCGGCGTCGGCATCGACTACGCGCTGTTCATCGTCACCCGGCACCGCAAGGGCCTCAAACGCGGTCTGCCGGTGGCCCGTGCCGCCGAGGAGGCGGTGGCCACCACCGGCAAGGCGGTGGTCTTCGCCGGCGGCACCGTGTGCGTTGCGGTGCTCGGGATGCTGCTGCTGCGGCTGGACTTCCTGGACGGCGTCGCCGTCGCAGCCTCGCTGACGGTGCTGCTCACGGTGGCCGCGTCGGTGACGCTGCTGCCGGCGCTGCTCGGCGTCATAGGGCACCGCGCGCTCAGCCGGCGGGAGCGGCGGGTGCTGGCACACGGTAGCGGCTGCCCGGCGGCGCAGCACCGCCGGGCCGAACGCCATCCGGGCTGCCGCGGCGCCGACAGCCCGGCGGCCCCGCCCACCGGCGCCGCCGCCCGCTGGTCCGGCTTCGTCTCCCGCCACCCCCGGCTGCTCGGCGGGTTCGCCGCCGCCGTCATGGTGGTGCTCGCCCTGCCCGCGTTCTCGCTGCACCTGGGCACCTCCGACCAGGGCAACGACCCCTCGACCTCGACCACCCGCAAGGCGTACGACCTGCTCGCCGAGGGCTTCGGACCCGGCAGCAACGGCCCGCTGACGCTGGTGGCCACCACCGGCAGCGCGGGCGGGCTGGTCGCCCTGGAACACCTGCCGGACACCCTGCGCCACACCCCGGGCGTCGCGTCGGTCTCCGGCCCCGACCTCGATGACGCCGGCAGCACCGGCGTCATCACGGTGGTGCCCACCACCTCCCCGCAGTCCACCGCCACCTCCCGCCTCGTCGGCGAACTGCGCCACCAGGTCCTGCCGGCGGCGGAGCGGGGCACCGACCTGGAGGTCGACGTCGGCGGCTCCACGGCCAGTTACGACGACTTCGCCGCCGTGGTGGTCGGGAAGCTGCCGCTGTTCGTCGGCTGCGTGGTGGGGCTCGGCTGCCTCCTGCTGCTGGTCGCCTTCCGCTCGGTGGGTGTCCCGGTCAAGGCGGCGCTGATGAACGTGGCCGCGGTCGCCTCGTCCTTCGGAGTGGTCACCGCGGTCTTCCAGTGGGGCTGGGGCAGCGAGTGGCTGGGCCTGGGCCGGGCCGGGCCGATCGAGCCCTTCCTGCCGGTGATCCTCGTCCCCGTGCTGTTCGGGCTGTCCATGGACTACCAGGTCTTCCTGGTCAGCCGGATGTACGAGGAGTGGCGGGAGACGGGCGACAACGGCCGGGCGGTACGGGTCGGACTCGCCGAGACCAGCCGCGTGATCAGCTCGGCGGCGGTCATCATGGTCGCGGTCTTCCTGGCGTTCGTGCTCAGCGGGGACCGGGTGATCGCGATGTTCGGCATCGGGCTGGCGTCGGCCGTCGCCCTCGACGCGTTCGTACTGCGCACACTGCTGGTCCCGGCGCTGATGCACCTGCTCGGCCCGGCCAACTGGTGGCTGCCGGGCTGGCTGGACCGGAGGCTGCCGCGACTGGACATCGAAGTGGTGCCGGGCGGCCCGGACGCGAAGGTGCCCGTCCCGGTCGCGGTGCCGGCACCCGCGGCGCCCGTCGCGGTGTCCGTCGTCCCGCCGCCTGTCCCGTCACCTGTCCCGCCGCCCGCGCTGCCCGCGCCGCCGCGCGTCACCGTGTAGCCGCCGCGATCGGGCCCGCCGCGACGGGCCCGATCGCGGTCAGGAGACGGTGAGTTCGAGCACCCGGTCGTCGCCGGAGCGGGCGGTGCCGCGGTCGTCGGTGTTGCTCGTGGTGAGCAGCAGCGTGTGGTCGTCGAGGGCGACGACGGTCCGCAGGCGGCCGTAGGTGCCGGTGAGGAACGCCTGCGGGGCGGCGGACGGCTTGGCGCCGGCCAGCGGGACCCGCCACAGCCGGCCGCCCTTGAGGGAGGCCGTCCAGACGCAGCCGGCCGCGTAGGCGACGCCGCTGGGGGAGGCGTCAGCGGGGTGCCACTGCTCGACGGGGTCCACCAGCCCGGCCCGGTGGGCGGTGCCCTCGACCGTGGGCCAGCCGTAGTTGCCGCCGGGCTTGACCAGGTCCAGCTCGTCCCAGGTGTCCTGCCCGAACTCCGAGGCCCACAGCCGCCCCTGGCCGTCCCAGTCCAGGCCCTGGACGTTGCGGAAGCCGGTCGCGTAGACCAGCGAGCCGGACGTCGGGTTGTCGGCGGGGGCGGCGCCGTCGGGCGCCATCCGCAGGATCTTGCCGCCGAGCGAGGAGGCGTCCTGGGCGAGCGCGCGCCGGCCGGCGTCGCCGGTGCCCGCGTAGAGGTCGCCGTCGGGGCCGAACGCGATCCGGCCGCCGTCGTCCTGGGTGCCGGTCGGGATGCCCCGCAGCAGCGTGTCGGGCGCGCCCAGCTGCTCGCCCTTGGGCCGCGACGGGTCGTACAGGAAGCTCGCGACCCGGTTGTCGGACTCGGTGGAGAAGTAGGCGTAGACGAGGTGGTCGGAGCCGTAGTCCGGGGAGACCGCCAGGCCCAGCAGGCCGTTCTCGCCGCCCTTGGTGTGGGCGACCCCCGGCACGAGGCCGACCTCGCTCACCGCGTGCGTCGCGTGGTCGACCCGGGAGATCCGGCCGGTGTCGCGCGCGCCCACCAGCAGGCTGCCGTCGGGGAGCCGGGCCAGCCCCCACGGCGCGCTCAGCCCGGTCGCCATGGTGGCGGTGACCTTCGCACTTCCCTTGGCGGGCGGGGTGGACACCGGGGCGGAGGGGGCGGCGGACCCGGAGGGCGCGCCGCCGCCGGAGCGCGCGGTGCCGGACGCGGTGGGGGACACCGGGTGCGCCAGGTTCGGGGACGCGGCCGAGGAGCAGCCGCCGACCAGCACTGCGGCGAGCGCCGGCGCGAGCCACGCGGCGCGCCGCACCGGCGCGCGTACCGGCCCGCGTACGAGCCTGCGAGCGGTTCCGCGAGCGGGCCCGCCGGGCCTGCCGGGCCTGTTGAAGGGCCGGGCCAGGAGCCCTCGTACGGGCCCGCGCGCCGATCCGCCGTCCGCCACCGTCAGCTCCCGCAACCGTCGATCCACGCGCTCCACCAGTTCCGCCGGGCCCGCACCGCCGGGCCGCTCCAGCAGCCAAGCACACCACATCCCGCCGCTGCCCAGGGGCAGTTCGGGCCCGACGCGGTCGGCGTCACACCGCCCGGCCGGGCGCGGACGCGGGCCGGGCGGTCAGTCCCAGGAGCCCTGCGCGGGCGGCAGCGCGGCGATCTCCTCGAGGTCCGCGGCGGTCAGCGCGAGGTCGGCGGCCGCCGCGTTCTGTGCCGCCCGCTCGGCGGAGCGGGTGCCGGGCAGCGGGACCACCGACGGGCCCTGCGCGAGCACCCAGGCGAGCGCGACCTGCGCCGCGCTCGCCCGGTGCCGCGCGCCGACCCGGCGCAGCCCGGCCACGATCGGCTGGTTGGCGGCCATCATCTCGGCGGTGAACCGCGGGTGCCGGGCCCGCAGGTCCTCCGGCGCGAAGCCCTCGCCGGGGGTGAGGGTGCCGGTGAGGAAGCCGTTGCCGAGCGGCATCGCGGCCAGGAAGCCGATGCCGCGCGCCGCGCACCACGGCAGCAGCTCCGCCAGTGCCTCCGGCGCCCACACCGACAGCTCCGCCTGCACGCAGCCGACCGGGAAGACCTGCTGCACGCGGGCGAGATGACGGATCGTCTCGTCGTACCGGCCGCCGCCCGCGCGGCCGCCCCGGGTGCGGCGGCCGCGCGCGCCCACCGCGCTCAGGCCCAGCGCGCGCACCTTGCCGGCCGCGACCAGCTCCGCCATCGCCCCCCACGTCTCCTCGACCGGCACCTCCGGGTCGACCCGGTGCAGCTGGTAGAGGTCGATCGTGTCGGTCCGCAGCCGCCGCAGCGACGCGTCGCACGCCCTGCGCACGTAGGAGGGGCGGCCGTTGGCCACGAGGTGCTGCTCGCCGACGAGCAGCCCGCACTTGGTGGCGACGAACGCGTCCGCCCGGCGCTTCGCCAGCACCCGCCCCAGCAGCAGTTCGTTGGTGAACGGGCCGTACATGTCGGCGGTGTCCAGCAAGGTGGCGCCCGCGTCGAGTGCGGCGTGCACCACCCGCAGCGACTGCTCGATGCCGCTGCCGCGCCCGGCGGGGGCTGACACGCCGCGGTGCCGCGGGGGGCCGTAGCCCCAACTCATCGGCATGCAGCCGAGGCCGACCGCGCCCACGTCGAGCGCCGTGGCCCCGACCCTTCTGCGCTCCACCCGTCACAACCTCCTTGCGCCGCCCCACTGTGTCATAGCCTCCTGACCATGACCGACACCACCCGAAGCGACCGGACCGCGGCCCGCGGCACCTCCGGAGAGCGCCCCACCGTGTGGCTCTCGCTGCCGCCCGCGGACTTCGACGACCTGCCCGACGCCTTCGACTACGTCTTCTGGGACGGCGCCGACGAGTACCCCGCCGACCCCGCCGAGGCCGCCTTCTACGTCGTGCCGTACATGAGAGGGCCCGTGCTCGGCGCGCGCCCGCTGCCGCGGATGAGCCGGGTCCAGGTGGTGCAGACGCTCAGCGCGGGCGTCGACCACATCGCACCCCACCTCGGGCAGTTGCCGGCCGGCGTCCGGCTGTGCAACGCCCGCGGCGTGCACGAGGCCAGCACCGCGGAGCTGACCCTCGCGCTCATCCTGGCCTCGCTGCGCGGCATCCCGCGCTTCGTCCGCGGCCAGGACAACGAGAAGTGGTACGCCGGTTTCTACCCCGCGCTCGCCGACCGCCGGGTGCTGATCGTCGGTTACGGCTCGATCGGCTCGGCCGTCGAGGACCGGCTGACGCCCTTCGAGTGCACCGTCGACCGGGTCGCCCGCACCCGGCGGGACGCGCCGCGCGGGCCGGTCCACGCCATGGCCGAGCTGCCCGCGCTGCTGCCGTCCGCCGACGTCGTGGTGCTCACCACCCCGCTCACCGAGCAGACCCGGGGACTGGTCAACGCCCCGTTCCTGGCGGCGATGAAGGACAACGCGCTGCTGGTCAACGTCGCGCGCGGACCGGTGGTGGACACCAAGGCGCTGCTCGCCGAGACCGAGTCGGGGCGGCTCACGGCGGCGCTCGACGTCACCGACCCCGAGCCGCTGCCGGCCGGGCACCCGCTGTGGCACGCGCCGGGGGTGCTGGTCAGCCCGCACGTCGGCGGCAGCACCTCCGCCTTCCTGCCGCGCGCCAAGCGCCTGGTGCGCGCGCAGCTGGAGCGGTTCGCGGCCGGCCTGCCGCTGGAGAACGTGGTCGCCGGGAACTGAACGGCCCGCCGGGCGGCGCCACCTGGTCCGGGAATGCCGGCAACCCCCTGATGGTTACACACAGTAGGAAAGACCTATCCCAGAGTGACGAATCTGGTGTATCGTCGGCATTCGGGGGCACGTTGTGACCGAACGACCACGGGCACGGCGCTGTGAACGACGACGAAGTGAGGGGGCGGGTGATGCAGGACCGACCGTGCGGACCGATCACGCGGCACCGGCGTACCGCGGCACAGCGGAGCGCGGCATGAGCACCGGGGGAGCCGTGCTCGCGGCGCCGCAGACCACCGCCGAGGCCGAGGGCCACGCCGCCGTCGGCCTGCTGCCCCAACTCCTGCTGGCCCTGGTCTGCGGCGGCTACACCACCGGCGCCGCACTCGGCTGGGGAAGCCACGAAATGGCCCTGGTCATGGGCGACTTCGGGCTCGCCGCGGCCGCGTCCGCCGCCTCGGTCTCCGCCCTGCTGTACGCCCGGCGCCAGGCCGGGCCGCACCGCCCGGCCTGGCTGCTGTTCGCCTGCTCCTCCGCGATGACGGCCCTGGGCAACGGCATCTGGGGATGGTACGAAGTGGTGCTGCGCCGTCCCGTGCCGCAGACCTCCGCCGCCGACTTCTGCTTCCTGATGTTCGCCCCGCCCGCGATCATCGGGCTGCTGGTGCTCGCCAAACGCCCGGTGACCAGGGCGGGTTGGGTCTGCTTGGCGCTGGACACCTGGCTGATCGGCGGCTCGCTGCTCACCTTGTCCTGGAGCCTGGCGCTGGCCCGCACCGCCGCGATCGACGCTCCCAGCACCGCCCGGACGGCCCTGTCGCTGGCCTACCCGCTGCTGGACATCGTGCTGGTCAGCATGGTGCTCGCGCTGCACTTCCGGCGCGCCGGGGTCAACCGCGCCGCCGTCAACACCGCGATCGCCGCCCTGGCGCTCACCGTGCTGTGCGACGCGCTGTTCACCTCGCCGCTGCTGCGCGCGCACTACCGCTCCGGCCAGGTGCTCGACGCCGGCTGGTTCGCCGGCAGCCTGCTGCTGGCGTACGCGCCCTGGGTCGGCGCGCGGTTGTACGCCCACCCGCACCCCGCCCGCCGGGCCGGCGCCACCACCCGCAAGGTCGCCACCTCGCTGACCGCCCTCACGCCCTACCTGGCGGCAGCCGTCTGCACCCTCGGCATCCTGTACAACGTGATCACCGGCCAGACGTGCGACCGCGTCGTGCTGCTCACCGGCTGCACCGTGGTGCTGGCGCTCGTGGTCCGCCAGGGCATCATGCTCCTCGACAACATCGCCCTCACCCAGGAACTGGCCCACAAGGAGAACCACTTCCGCTCCCTGGTGCAGGGCTCCAGCGACGTCATCATGATCGCCGCGCCCACCGGCGTGCTGCGCTACGTCAGCCCCGCCGCCCAGGGCGTCTACGGCCGGGACCCGGAGGAGATGGTCGGCACCGAGCTGGCCGCCCACATCCACCCCGAGGACCTGGGCCGCGTCCTGCACGAGGTGCGCCGCTTCCTGGCCGCCCCGCCCGGCGAGGAGCCGGCCACCCGCATCGAGTGCCGCATCCGCGCCGACCGCCACGGCTGGCTCGACATCGAGTCCAGCGTCACCCGCTACCAGGGCGGCCTGATCTTCAACAGCCGCGACATCACCGAACGCGTGCGGCTCCAGGCCCAGTTGCAGCACAACGCGTCCCATGACCCGCTCACCGACCTGCCCAACCGCGCCCTGTTCCTGGAACGGCTCGGCCGCGCGGTCGGCGGCCGGCGGGCCGGGGACGCCAGGGCCGCCGTGCTCTATGTGGACCTCGACGGCTTCAAGGCGGTCAACGACACGGTCGGCCACCAGGCGGGCGACGACCTGCTGATCCAGGCCGCCCGCCGGCTGCGGGACACCCTGCGCTCCGGCGACGTGGCGGCCCGCCTCGGCGGCGACGAGTTCGCCGCGCTCATCTCGGGCCCGGAGGCGGCCCCCGCCGCCGCGCAGGCGCCCGGGTCTCCAGGGCACCCCACGCACCCGGCGCACCCGGCGCACCCCGAGGGGAGCGCCGACCACGCCGGGGCCGCCCCCGGCCACCTGCCCTGTCCCGCCCACCCCGGCGGGCACCCGGGCCACTGCGCGTACCTCGGGCACGGTTCGATCCCCGGGCCCCGCGCGGCCCCCGCCGAGCCACTGCCCGCCCCCGACCCGGCCGCGGGCCCCGGTACCGGCCCTGGCACCGGCGCAAGCACCGGGCCGGCTCCCGGCGCCGCTGCCCCCGGCCGGCCCGCCGCCACCGTCGAGGACCGCGTCCGCGACATCGCCGACCGGCTGCGCGCCGTCCTCTCCGAGCCCTACCGGGTGGACGGCATCGAGGTCCGGGTCGGCGCCAGCGTCGGTATCGCCTTCGCCGAGCCCGGCGCCGCCCCCGGCGACGTGATGCGCCACGCCGACCTCGCGATGTACCGGGCAAAACAGGCCGGCAAGGGCCGCGTGGAGCTGTACGCCCCGCGGCTGCAATCCGACGCCGTGCGGCGCAACGAACTGGCCGGGCGGGTGCGCAAAGCCCTCGACGACGGCGAGTTCACCCTGCTGCACCAGCCCGTCGTGGAACTGGTCGGCGGCCGGATCACCGGCGTCGAGGCCCGCCCCCGCTGGCGCACCCCGCAGGGCATACTCTCCACGCCCGCCGAGTTCCTGTACTCCGGTGACGGCGGCGAGCGCGCGTTAGGGACCGGGCGCCTGCTGGACCGCCTGCTCGACCAGGCGGTCGAACAGGCCGCGCTGCGCTACGGCGCCGGCCACCGCGTCCCGGTCACCGTACGGCTGTCCGCCGGCCGCCTGCTCCACCGCGACCAGTCGGCCACCGGCATCGAGCGGCTGCTCGCCCGCCACGAGCTGCCGCCCAGCGGCCTGGTCGTCGAGGTGACCGGAGGCGACCCCCGGATCGCCCCCGAGGAGCTGGAGCGCCGGCTGACCGGCCTGCGCCGGCTCGGCGTGCGCATCGCGCTCGGCGGCTTCGCCGCCGGATACGGCGCGCTCGGCGCCCTGCGCACCCTCCCGGTGGACATGATCAAGCTCGACCGCGCCTTCACCGACGGCGTGGTCGAGTCCGGCCGGCTGCGCAAGATCACCGGCGGCCTGCTGGACATCGCCGCCGACCTCGGCATCCGCGCCGTCGCCGACGGCATCGACCGCCCCGAGCAGCTCCAGGCGATGCACGAGATGGGCTGCGCCCAGGGCCTGGGCATGGCCTTCTCCGGCCCGCTCGACGAGCACCACCTGCGCGGCTCGCTGGCCCGCGGCGGCTACCCGGTATGCTCGAATAATGAGACGCCCGTCCCACCGGCTTGACACCAAAGCGGGGGCGGGAGGAGGGTCGGAGCCATGCGCACCCGAATTCTCGTACTTGGAAAGCGCGTCGGCTGACCGAGGCCCCTACGCCTCGCACCGCACCGGCGCGCTCCCCTCGCTTGCCTCACGGCACGGGGGGTTTTTTGTTGCCCGGCGGCAGCCCGTCGCCGCCGGCCACCGCAGTACCAGAGCAGCGACGCACCACCGCAAACCCTCATCTTCGAGAGAAGAGAACGCAGATGACCGAGCAGGCCACCGGGTCCCACCACCCGCAGCGGAGCCGCAGCGCGGCGCCCGCCGCCCCCGCGGAGCGCATGACTGGTGCACAGGCCCTCATCCGCTCCCTTGAGGCCGTAGGCGCCGACACCGTGTTCGGCATCCCGGGCGGCGCGATCCTGCCGGCGTACGACCCGCTGATGGACTCCGTGAAGGTCCGCCACGTGCTGGTCCGCCACGAGCAGGGCGCCGGCCACGCCGCCACCGGCTACGCCCAGGCCACCGGCAAGGTCGGCGTGTGCATGGCCACCTCGGGCCCGGGCGCCACCAACCTGGTCACCCCGATCGCCGACGCGCACATGGACTCCGTGCCGATCGTGGCCATCACCGGCCAGGTCGCCTCGAAGTCCATCGGCACCGACGCCTTCCAGGAAGCCGACATCTGCGGCATCACCCTGCCGATCACCAAGCACAACTTCCTGGTCACCGACCCGGCCGAGATCCCGCGCACCATCGCCGAGGCGTTCCACATCGCCGGCACCGGCCGCCCCGGCCCGGTCCTGGTCGACATCGCCAAGGACGCGCTGCAGAACGAGACCACCTTCAGCTGGCCGCCGCAGCAGGACCTGCCCGGCTACCGCCCGGTGACCAAGCCGCACGCCAAGCAGATCCGCGAGGCCGCCCGGCTGATCAACGAGGCCCGCCGCCCGGTGTTCTACGTCGGCGGCGGCGTGCTCAAGGCCCGCGCCACCGCGGAGCTGCGCATCCTCGCCGAGCTGACCGGCGCCCCGGTGACCACCACCTTGATGGCGCTCGGCGCGTTCCCCGACAGCCACCCCCAGCACGTCGGCATGCCCGGCATGCACGGCGACGTCTCCGCGGTCACCGCGCTCCAGAAGTCGGACCTGATCGTCGCGCTCGGCGCCCGCTTCGACGACCGCGTCACCGGCCGGCTGGACACCTTCGCGCCGAACGCGAAGGTCGTGCACGCCGACATCGACCCGGCCGAGATCTCCAAGAACCGGATCGCCGACGTGCCGATCGTCGGCGACGCCCGCGAGGTGCTCGCGGACCTGATCGTCGCCGTCCAGTCCGACCACGAGGCCGGCCACCGCGGCGACTACACCGACTGGTGGCGGCAGCTGTCCTTCTGGCGCAACACCTACCCGCTCGGCTACGAGACGCCCGGCGACGGCAGCCTCGCCCCGCAGCAGGTCATCGAGCGGATCGGGCAACTCGCCCCCGAGGGCACCCTGTTCGCCGCCGGCGTCGGCCAGCACCAGATGTGGGCCGCGCAGTTCATCAAGTACGAGCAGCCCGGCACCTGGTTCAACTCCGGCGGCGCCGGGACCATGGGCTACGCGGTGCCCGCCGCGATGGGCGCCAAGGCCGGCCGCCCGGAGCAGACCGTGTGGGCGATCGACGGCGACGGCTGCTTCCAGATGACCAACCAGGAACTGGTCACCTGCGCGCTGAACAACATCCCGATCAAGGTCGCCGTCATCAACAACGGCGCCCTGGGCATGGTCCGCCAGTGGCAGAACCTCTTCTACGGCGAGCGGTTCTCCAACACGGTGCTGCACGACGGCGCCGAGCACGTGCCCGGCTCCACCCAGGGCGTCGGCTCCATCCGCAACCACGGCACCCGGGTGCCGGACTTCGTGAAGCTCTCCGAGGCGATGGGCTGCGTCGGGCTGCGCTGCGAGTCGCCCGACGAGCTGGACGCGGTCATCGCCAAGGCGAACGAGATCAACGACCGCCCGGTGGTGGTGGACTTCATCGTGAACGAGGACGCCATGGTCTGGCCGATGGTCGCCGCCGGCACCTCCAACGACGAGATCATGGCCGCGCGCGACGTCCGCCCTGACTTCGGCGACAGCGAAAACGACTGAGCGAGCCGGGACGAGCGAAGGAAACCACTGACATGTCCAAGCACACCCTCTCCGTCCTGGTGGAGAACAAGCCCGGCGTCCTGGCCCGGATCACCGCGCTGTTCTCCCGCCGCGGCTTCAACATCGACTCCCTCGCGGTCGGCACCACCGAGCACCCCGAGATCTCCCGGATCACCATCGTGGTCAACGTGGTGGACCAACTGCCCCTCGAACAGGTCACCAAGCAGCTCAACAAGCTGGTCAACGTGCTGAAGATCGTCGAACTCGACCCGACGGCCGCGGTCGCCCGCGAACTCGTCCTGGTGAAGGTGCGGGCCGACAACGACACCCGCTCGCAGGTCGTGGAGATCGTGCAGCTCTTCCGCGCCAAGACCGTCGACGTCTCGCCGGAGGCCGTCACCATCGAAGCCACCGGCGGCGCCGACAAGTTGGAGGCCATGCTCAAGATGCTGGAGCCGTTCGGCATCAAGGAGCTGGTCCAGTCCGGCACCATCGCCATCGGCCGCGGCGCCCGCTCCATCACCGACCGGAGCCTGCGCGCGCTCGACCGCTCCGCGTGACGCGGCGGACGGCCCGGCGCGCGCGACCCGCGCGCGGGCCGATCCGCATGGCGAGACCCCGAAACCCCTTCCCGCCCACCGGCGTACGGTGGGCCGTACCAACCGAACCAAGGAGATACCCGAAGTGGCCGAGCTGTTCTACGACGACGACGCCGACCTGTCCATCATCCAGGGCCGCAAGGTCGCGGTCATCGGCTACGGCAGCCAGGGCCACGCCCACGCGCTGTCGCTGCGCGACTCCGGCGTCGATGTGCGCATCGGCCTGCACGAGGGCTCCAAGTCCAAGGCGCAGGCCGAGGAGCAGGGCCTGCGCGTGGTGACGGTCGCCGAGGCCGCGGCCGAGGCCGACGTCATCATGGTCCTGGTGCCGGACCCGATCCAGGCGCGCGTCTACGAGGAGTCCATCAAGGACAACCTCAAGGACGGCGACGCCCTCTTCTTCGGGCACGGCCTGAACATCCGCTACGGCTTCATCAAGCCGCCGGCCGGCGTCGACGTCTGCATGGTCGCCCCGAAGGGCCCGGGCCACCTGGTCCGCCGCCAGTACGAGGAAGGCCGCGGCGTGCCGTGCATCGTGGCCGTCGAGCAGGACGCGAGCGGCAACGGCTTCGCGCTGGCGCTCTCCTACGCCAAGGGCATCGGCGGCACCCGCGCCGGCGTCATCAAGACCACCTTCACCGAGGAGACCGAGACCGACCTCTTCGGCGAGCAGGCGGTGCTGTGCGGCGGCACCTCCGCGCTGGTCAAGGCGGGCTTCGAGACCCTGGTCGAGGCCGGCTACCAGCCGGAGATCGCCTACTTCGAGTGCCTGCACGAGCTGAAGCTCATCGTGGACCTGATGTACGAAGGCGGCCTGGAGAAGATGCGCTGGTCGGTCTCCGAGACCGCCGAGTGGGGCGACTACGTCACCGGCCCGCGGATCATCAACGAGAACACCAAGGCCGAGATGAAGAAGATCCTCGGCGAGATCCAGGACGGCACCTTCGCCAACAACTGGATCGCCGAGTACAACGCCGGCCTGCCGAAGTACAACGAGTACAAGAAGGCCGACGAGAACCACCTGCTGGAGACCACCGGCAAGAAGCTGCGCAAGCTGATGAGCTGGGTGGACGAGGAGGCGTAAGCCCCGCGGTCCGGGCCGTCCCGGACCGGCCCCCGCGCGCCTCGTTTCGTACACGACCCCGCCCCCGGCAGTGCCCCTGAACGGGGGATTCGGGGCGGGGTTTGTACGAAGCGACGCAACCCTTGAGGGTGATCCTTCCATTTCGGCGATGGCGCTGATCCACCCCGCCGATACACTCCCTTAACAAGCGCGTCAGGCTCACAGCGTCGTGCGTCTTCCACGCGGCATGCCATCCCCCGGATGGGTGGGCTTCTTCTTCGCCCACTACCCCGCCCTCCCAGGAGCGGCCCCACGGGACCGGCCGCCCCCGCAGGAACAAGTGAGGACCACGTGAGCCAGAAGCCTGTCGTACTCATCGCAGAAGAGCTGTCGCCGGCCACGGTCGACGCGCTCGGCCCGGACTTCGAGATCCGGCACTGCAACGGCGCGGACCGAGCCGAGCTGCTGTCCGCGATCGCCGACGTCGACGCCATCCTGATCCGCAGCGCCACCAAGGTGGACGCCGAAGCGGTCGCCGCCGCGGGCAAACTGCGGGTCGTCGCCCGCGCGGGCGTCGGCCTGGACAACGTCGACGTGGCCGCCGCCACCAAGGCCGGCGTCATGGTCGTGAACGCCCCGACCTCCAACATCGTCACCGCCGCCGAACTCGCCTGCGGGCTGATCATCGCCACCGCCCGGAACATCGCGCCCGCCAACGCGGCGCTGAAGGCCGGGGAGTGGAAGCGGAACAAGTACACCGGCGTCGAGCTGAGCGAGAAGACCCTCGGCGTGGTCGGCCTGGGCCGGATCGGTGTGCTGGTCACCCAGCGGATGTCGGCCTTCGGGATGAACGTCGTCGCCTACGACCCCTATGTGCAGCCCGCCCGCGCCGCGCAGATGGGTGTCCGGCTGCTCTCCCTGGACGAGCTGCTGGAGGTCTCCGACTTCATCACCGTCCACCTGCCGAAGACCCCCGAGACGCTGGGCCTGATCGGTGACGAGGCGCTGCACAAGGTCAAGCCGTCGGTGCGGATCGTCAACGCCGCGCGCGGCGGGATCGTCGACGAGGAGGCGCTCGCCGCGGCCCTCAAGGAGGGCCGGGTCGCCGGCGCCGGCCTGGACGTGTACGCAAAGGAGCCGTGCACCGACTCCCCGCTCTTCCAGTTCGACAACGTGGTGGCGACCCCGCACCTGGGCGCCTCCACCGACGAGGCGCAGGAGAAGGCGGGCATCGCGGTCGCGAAGTCGGTGCGGCTCGCGCTCGCCGGCGAACTGGTCCCGGACGCGGTCAACGTGCAGGGCGGCGTCATCGCCGAGGACGTCAAGCCCGGGCTGCCGCTCGCGGAGAAGCTGGGCCGGATCTTCACCGCGCTGGCCGGCGAGGTCGCCGCCCGCCTGGACGTCGAGGTCCGCGGCGAGATCACCCAGCACGACGTGAAGGTGCTCGAACTCAGCGCGCTCAAGGGCGTGTTCGAGGACGTGGTGGCCGAGACCGTGTCCTACGTCAACGCACCGCTGTTCGCGCAGGAGCGCGGGGTGGAGGTCCGCCTCACCACCAGCTCCGAGTCGCCCAACCACCGCAACCTCGTCACCGTGCGCGGCACCCTCGCCGACGGCACCGAGGTGTCGGTGTCCGGCACCCTGGCCGGCCCGAAGAACCTCCAGAAGATCGTCGCGGTCGGCGACGAGGATGTGGACCTGGCGCTCGCCGACCACATGGCGTTCCTGCGCTACACCGACCGCCCGGGCGTGGTCGGCACTGTCGGCCGCATCCTCGGCGAGGTCGGCGTCAACATCGCCGGCATGCAGGTCGCCCGCGCGGCCGCGGGCGGCGACGCGCTCGTCGCCCTCACCGTCGACTCCACCATCCCCGCCGGCGTCCTCACCGACATCGCCGACGAGATCGGCGCCACGTCCGCCCGCGCGGTCAACCTTACGGACTGATTCCGGACCGCGGTGGCGCGTAGGCTTGTCTTTATGACGTGACCAGAAAACACCGGTAGTACAAATCACTCGTTCGGGTGGTGGCGCCGGTGTTTTCTGGCGTTCATCTGATCAATGCCGACACGATCCCGTCCATGGGAGGACAGATGACTGCCGAAAAACTCCCGGACTGGGTTTTCCCCCCTCCGGGTGGCTTCACCGCGGACGACCTCGACCGCATCCCCGATCTCCCGCCGCACACCGAGCTGATCGACGGGAGCCTCGTTTTCGTGAGTCCGCAGAAGAGTTTCCATGCGCTGGTCCTGGACCTGCTGGTCCACGCGCTGCGCGGTTTCGCGCCGAAGGACCTTCGGGTGCGCCGAGAAATGACCATCGTGCTTGACAAGACCAACCGGCCTGAGCCGGACCTGACGGTCCTGCACGAACGTGCGGTGCCGAACGCCGGACATGGTGAGACGAGCTACCGTGCCGAGGACGTGGTCCTCGCGGTGGAGGTGGTCTCGCCGGAGTCCGCCGACCGTGACCGTGAGCGCAAACCGCTGCTCTACGCACGTGCGGGAATTCCGCATTTCTGGCTGGTCGAGCGGACGGAAATCGGTCGCCCGGTGGTCCACACCTACGAGTTGGACCGGCTCGGCCACGCGTACGAGTTGACCGGCATCCACCACGACCGCCTCAAGGTCTCCGCCCCGTACACCATCGACATCGACCTGACCGAGATCGACCGCATGTAGCGCTGTCCGACCGTGCCGCCACGTCCCGCTACAGGCGGGCGGCCTTCAGTGCCATGTGGAGCAGCAGGCGGGACTCGCCGTCGGCCAGGTCGAGTCCGGTGAGCTGCTCGATCCGGGACAGGCGGTAGTAGAGCGTCTGGCGGTGGATCGCCAGCGCGGTGGCGGTCCGCCCGGCCTGGCCCGCGTGGTCGAGGAACACCTCGGCGGTGTGGGCGAGTTCGCGGTGCGCGTCGGTGAGCAGGGAGGCGATCGCCGGGTCCGGCGACGCCTCGGCCGGCAGCGCGGTGAGCAGCCGGTACGGCCCGATCCCCGACCACTTGGCGACCGGCCCGAGCAGCGGCTGCGCCCGGGCCGCCCGGGCGGACGCGGTCGCCTCCTGCCAGGCGCCGGGCAGCTCCGCCAGCGAGGTGCGCGCGTCGCTCACCCCCGCCACCGGCTCCTGCGCCCCGCCGGCCCCGTTCGCCTCACCCGGGCCGCCCGCCGCGACCGCGGCCAGCACCCGGGTCGCCGCCGTCCGCGCGGGCGCCAGCACCTGCGGCGAGCGCAGCCGCACCAGCACCGCCACCGCCGCCCAGCGCCCCCACCCCGGCACCCGGGCGATCGCCGCGGCGCCCGGCACGGTCCGCGCCCCGGGCAGGTCGTCGGCGCGGCCGGCCCAGCCCTCCGGCGGCGGCCCGGCCAGCCGCTTGCCGCCCCGCTCCGGCGGCCACACGCACACCAGCGCGTGCGGCTCGTCCGCGTCCGGCCCCAGCGCCTTGCGCAGCGCCTCCTCCGCGGTGTCCAGCGCGGCCCGGGTCGCCCCGGTGAGCAGCGCCCGCAGTGCCTGGCCGGCCTCGGCCCCGGCCGCGGACATCGCCGCGAGCCGGTCCCCGATCCGCGCCGCGACCGCCATCGCCGCACCGAGCTGCCCGGGGGAGTGGTCGGCCTCGTCCAGCAGCCACACATAGCCGTAGACCACCCCGGCGTGCCGCACCGGCAGGCACAGCCGGCCGGTGAAGACCCCCGCGGACGGCGCCGCGGGGATGCGGACCGGGGCGGTGGCGCGGGCGATGCCGAACTGCTCGAACCAGGCGCGGACCTCCGCGGTGGAGCGCCGGGTCAGGATCGACCGGGTCCGCACCGGGTCGACCGCGGCCTCGTCGTCGCTGTCGTGCACACCGAACGCGATCAGCCGGAAGTCCCGGTCCTCCAGCGTCGCGGGCGCCCCGAGGAGCGCCGAGACCTCGTCCACCAGATCCTGGAAATCACCGTAGTCAGCGGCCACCCGTCCATTGTCCTCCACGGTCCTCATACATCTGTATGAGGGGTCGCACCCGGATGCGTGACAGGTGTCGATGGCCCACCGGGCGGGCCCGTACCTACATTCGCGGTGACGGCACGCGATCCGTGCCGCCGCTCCGGTGCGGCGGCCACCCCCGCCGCACCGGCAACCCGCCCATCCGCCCACCGGCCCCGCCCGGCGGTCCCACCGCCCCGGCCGCCCGCCATCCGCCAGGAGGCCCCAAGTGCTCGGTCCCGTGCTGCTCGCCGCGTCGCGCAGCGACCGGCTGCGCCGCGTCGTCGCCGCCGCCCCCGTCACCCGTCCGGTGGTGGACCGCTTCGTCGCGGGCGACGCGCTGCACCCCGCGATGGACACCGTCCACGCGCTGACCGCCGCCGGCCTGGAGGTCACCCTCGACCACCTCGGCGAGGACGTCACCGACCGCGCCACCGCCCGGCAGACCCGCGACGCCTACCTGCGGCTGCTGGAGACACTGGCCACCGCCGACCTCGGCGGGCGCGCCGAGGTGTCGGTGAAGCTCTCCGCCTTCGGCCAGGCGCTGCCCGACGGCGGCCACGACATCGCGCTGGAGAACGTCCGCGCGGTCGCCGAGCTCGCCACCGCGACCGGCACCACCGTCACCCTCGACATGGAGGACCACACCACCGTCGACTCGACGCTGGCGGTCCTGCGCGAGCTGCGCCGCGAGCACCCGCGCACCGGCGCGGTCCTCCAGTCCTACCTCTTCCGGACCGAGGCCGACGCCAAGGAGCTGGCCACCGACGGCTCCCGGGTCCGGCTGGTCAAGGGCGCCTACAAGGAGCCCGCGCACGTCGCCTACCAGGACCGCAAGTCCGTCGACCGCGCCTACGTGCGCGCGCTGCGCATCCTCTTCGAGGGCGAGGGCTACCCCATGGTCGGCTCGCACGACCCGCGCATGATCGCCATCGCCCAGGAACTCGCCGCCCGCAACGGGCGGGCCGCCGGGTCGTACGAGTTCCAGATGCTCTACGGCATCCGCACCGCCGAGCAGCGCCGGCTCGCGGCGGCCGGCGAGCGCATGCGCATCTACGTCCCCTACGGCGCAGACTGGTACGGGTACTTCATGCGCCGCCTCGCCGAGCGCCCGGCGAACCTCGCCTTCTTCCTGCGCTCCTTCGCCCCCAGCCGCTGAACCGTTCCGCCGAACCGATCCGCCGAACCGATCCGTCGAACCGTTCCGCCGAACCGATCCCACAAGGAGACACGCTCCATGGACGCTGTGACCCAGGTCCCCGCGCCGGTCAACGAGCCGGTGCACACCTACGCGCCCGGCAGCCCGGAACGCGCCCGGCTCGAGGCGAAGCTCAAGGAGCTGGCCGGCAACCCGATCGACCTGCCGCTGGTGATCGGCGGCACCGAGCGGATGGGGCGCGGCGAGCGGTTCGACGTGGTGCAGCCGCACCACCACGCGGCCCGGCTCGGCACCAGCGCCGCCGCCGACGCCCAGGACGCCCGGGACGCGGTGGACGCGGCGCTCGCCGCGGCCCCCGCCTGGCGCGCCACCTCCTTCGACGACCGCGCCGCGATCTTCCTGCGCGCCGCCGAGCTGCTCTCCGGCCCCTGGCGCGAGACGCTCGTCGCCTCCACCATGCTCGGCCAGTCCAAGACGGTGCAGCAGGCCGAGATCGACAGCCCCTGCGAACTGGTCGACTTCTGGCGGTTCAACGTCCACTACGCCCGGCAGATCCTCGCCGAGCAGCCGGTGACGAACTCCCCCGGGGTGTGGAACCGCCTGGACCACCGCCCGCTGGAGGGCTTCGTCTACGCGATCACGCCGTTCAACTTCACCGCCATCGCCGGCAACCTGCCCACCGCGCCCGCGCTGATGGGCAACGTGGTGGTGTGGAAGCCGTCGCCGACCCAGACCCACTCGGCGCTGCTGGTGATGCGGCTGCTGAAGGAGGCCGGGCTGCCGGACGGCGTCATCAACCTCGTCACCGGGCGGGGCGAGGCCGTCTCGGAGGTGGCGCTCACCCATCCGGAGCTGGCCGGCATCCACTTCACCGGCTCGACCAGGACCTTCCAGTACCTGTGGCGGACGGTCGGCGAGAACATCGAGCGCTACCGCTCCTACCCGCGGATCGTCGGCGAGACCGGCGGCAAGGACTTCGTGGTCGCCCACCCGTCGGCGGACCCGGCGGTGCTGAAGACCGCGCTGACCCGCGGCTCCTTCGAGTACCAGGGCCAGAAGTGCTCGGCCTCCTCGCGCGCCTACCTGCCGCGCTCGCTGTGGGAGGGCGGCTTCAAGGAGGAGTTCGCCGCCGAGGTCGACGGCCTGGCCATGGGCGACGTCACCGACCTGAGCAACTTCCTGGGCGCGCTGATCGACGGCGCCGCGTTCGCCAAGAACAAGGCCGCGATCGAGCGCGCCAAGGCCGACCCGGGCGTCGAGGTGGTGGCCGGCGGCACGTACGACGACTCGGTCGGCTGGTTCGTCCGCCCGACGGTGCTTGTCGCCACCGACCCGGAGCACGAGATCTTCCGCGAGGAGTACTTCGGCCCGCTGCTGGCGGTGTACGTCTACGACGACAGCGACGAGGCGGCGTTCGACGCGATGCTCGACCAGATGGAGTCGGTCGCCTCCTACGCGCTGACCGGTTCGGTGATCGCCCGCGACCGGGCGGCCGTGGCCCACGTGATGGAGCGGCTGCGCTTCGCGGCGGGCAACTTCTACATCAACGACAAGTCGACCGGCGCCGTGGTCGGCCAGCAGCCGTTCGGCGGCGCGCGGGCCTCCGGCACCAACGACAAGGCGGGCTCCGCGCAGAACCTGCTGCGCTGGACGTCGACCCGCGCGATCAAGGAGGCGCTGGTCCCGCCGACGGACTACCGCTACCCGCACCAGGGCTGACCGCCCCCGCGCCACTGCCCCCGCCTCCCGGCCTCGGAGACGGGGGCAGTTCCCTGTCCGGCCCCTGCACGGCCTCCGTACGGCCGAACGAACGGCCGGTCGTCTCAGATAGTAGGAAGTCCGAGTAAACCTGGGGACAGGGCGCGCGCTGTGTCCTAACTTTGAATGAGCCGAACGTTTCCCGCTCGACCGAGCGGACGGCGGATGCGAGCCAGGCGCCTCCAGGCGGGCCACCCCCGCGGCGCTGCTCTCCGCCCGCGTTCCTTGGCACGTCTCACCACCCGTCGGTACCACTCTTCAACGGAGTTGATTCCCATGGACGACGACGCCCGCCAGAACGCCCTGCGCGCCCTCCAGCGCTCCATGGACCGCCGCGACAACGGCGGCTCCACCGGCCACGAGCACTGAGCCGCGCGCATACCGCACGCGCCCAGAACGCACCGGAGATGCTGCGTCCGACATGCGGACGTGCTGTGTCATAGGTCAAGACGCGGAGTAGGGTGCCCCGCATGTCTCGCAGCATCAACCTCGCAGTGATCCCCGGCGACGGAATCGGTCAGGAAGTCGTCGCCGAAGGTCTCAAAGTCCTCGCCGCGGCGCTCCCGCAGGAAACCAAGCTGGAGACGAAGGAGTACGACTTCGGCGCCAAGCGGTACCACGCCACCGGTCAGACCCTCACCGACGCGGACCTGGCCGAGCTCAAGGCCCATGACGCGATCCTGCTCGGGGCGATCGGCGACCCGTCGGTGCCCTCCGGCGTCCTGGAGCGCGGCTTCCTGCTGAAGCTGCGGTTCGCCTTCGACCACTTCGTCAACCTCCGGCCCAGCAAGCTGTTCCCGGGCGTGGGCACCCCGCTCGCGGGCAGCCCGGACATCGACTTCGTGGTGGTCCGCGAAGGCACCGAGGGCCCCTACACCGGCAACGGCGGCGCGATCAGGACCGGCACCCCGGCCGAGGTCGCCACCGAGGTGAGCCTGAACACCGCCTACGGCATCGAGCGCGTGGTGCGCGACGCCTACGCCCGCGCCCAGGCCCGCCCGCGCAAGAAGCTCACCCTGGTGCACAAGAACAACGTGCTGGTGCACGCCGGCAGCCTGTGGACCCGGATCTTCGAGGCGGTCGGCAAGGAGTACCCCGAGGTCACCACCGACTACCTGCACGTCGACGCCACCATGATCTTCCTGGTGACGCAGCCCGAGCGGTTCGACGTGATCGTCACCGACAACCTCTTCGGCGACATCGTCACCGACCTCGCCGCGGCCGTATCCGGCGGCATCGGTGTGGCCGCGAGCGGCAACATCAACCCCAGCGGCGAGTTCCCGTCGATGTTCGAGCCCGTGCACGGCTCGGCGCCCGACATCGCCGGCCAGTCCAAGGCCGACCCGACCGCGACCGTGCTGTCCGTCGCGCTGCTGCTGCGGCACCTCGGCTACGACGCGGAGGCCGACCGGATCGACGCCGCCGTCCACGCGGACCTCGCCGAGCGCGCCGGCCGCCCGGCCCGCTCCACGGTCGAGATCGGCGACGCGCTGGCCGCGCGGGTGGCCGGCTGACGCGGGAAGCCGGCCCACCCGAGGTACCACCCGGCCCCGTCGCTGCGATAATCGGTGACGGGGCCGCTTCCTGGCGGGAAAGTAGGACGTCCTAGCAGTACGGTCGAGGGCGTCAGCGACACGGTGAAGGAACAGAAGATGACGACGCCCACGATCGAGTTGAAGCCCTCCGCGCACCCGCTGCCCGCGGTGGAGCGCGAAGCGATCCTGTCCGACCCCGGCTTCGGGCGGTACTTCACCGACCACATGGTCACCATCAAGTGGACCGACGGCCGCGGCTGGCACGACGCCCAGCTGGTGCCGTACGCGCCGCTGTCGGTCGACCCGGCGAACATGACGCTGCACTACGCCCAGACGATCTTCGAGGGCCTCAAGGCGTACCGCCAGCCCGACGGCGGCGTGGCCACCTTCCGGCCCGAGGCCAACGCGCGGCGCTTCCAGAACTCCGCACGGCGGCTGGCGATGCCGGAGCTGCCGGTGGAGACCTTCGTCGAGGCGTGCGACGTGCTGGTCCGCCAGGACAAGGACTGGGTGCCCAGCCAGGGCGAGGCCTCCCTCTACCTGCGGCCCTTCATGATCGCCACCGAGGTCGGCCTCGGTGTCCGGCCCTCCCGCGAGTACCTCTTCCTGGTCATCGCCTCCCCGGCCGGCGCCTACTTCTCCGGCGGGGTCAAGCCGGTCTCGGTGTGGCTGTCAGAGGAGTACGTCCGCGCGGCCCCCGGCGGCACCGGCGCGGCCAAGACCGGCGGCAACTACGCGGCCTCCCTCGTCGCCCAGGCGCAGGCCGCCGAGCAGGGCTGCGACCAGGTGGTGTGGCTCGACGCCATCGAGCGGCGCTGGATCGAGGAGATGGGGGGCATGAACCTGTACTTCGTCTACGGCAACCGCATCGTCACCCCCTCGCTCAGCGGCTCGCTGCTGCCCGGCATCACCCGGGACTCCCTGCTCGCGATCGCCGCCGACCTGGGGTACGAGGTCGGCGAGGGCCGGATCAGCGTCGACGACTGGAAGCAGGGCAACGAGGACGGCACCCTCACCGAGGTGTTCGCCTGCGGCACCGCGGCCGTGATCACCCCGGTCGGCTCGATCAAGTCCACCCGGGCGAACTGGACGGTGGGCGACGGCGGTCCGGGCGAGGTCACCCTGCGGCTGCGCGAGGCCCTGCTCGACATCCAGACCGGTCACGCCCCCGACCCCCACGGCTGGATGCACCCCCTGGGCGCGTGAGCGCCAGTACGCTGCCGAGCCCCCCGCCTGCCGTGGCGGGGGGCTTGCCGTCCTGCTCAGAACGTGAGACGGCCACCCGTATGGCGGAAAGGTGTGCCACACTGCTCGCGTGTCCTCGTACGCCACGCTGATTATTGGCCGCAGGCACGCCGGTCCGCAGTGACGCTTCCGCTGAACCCAGGTGGAACCTCACCGTGCCCCAGACCCGCGTGCAGACCTCTCGCATCCGCGAGGGGTTTTTTCGTTTCCCGGCCCACCCGCGCCGGAGGCGGAACCGCACGAGGAGACTGGGGGCAAGTGGAGTCGGAACCTCCGGATGAACGCCGTCCGGGGCCAACCCCACCCACCCGACAGGAGTTGCAACCACCATGACCGCCGAACCCGACGACAGCTTCCACGTCTTCGACACCACGTTGCGCGACGGCGCGCAGCGCGAGGGCATCAACCTCACCGTCGCCGACAAGCTGGGCATCGCACGGCACCTGGACGACTTCGGCGTGGGCTTCATCGAAGGCGGCTGGCCCGGTGCGAACCCCCGCGACACCGAGTTCTTCGCCCGCGCCGCCGCCGAACTGGACCTGAAGCACGCCACGCTGGTCGCGTTCGGCGCCACCCGCCGCCCGGGCACCAAGGCCGCCGACGACCCGCAGGTCAACGCGCTGCTGGAGTCCGGTGCCCCGGTCATCACCCTGGTCGCCAAGTCCCATGACCGGCACGTGGAACTGGCGCTGCGCACCACGCTGGAGGAGAACCTCGCGATGGTCCGCGACACCGTCGCGTACCTGGTCGAGCAGGGCCGCCGGGTCTTCGTGGACTGCGAGCACTTCTTCGACGGCTACCGCGCCAACCCCGGCTACGCCACCTCCGTGGTGGCCGCCGCCCACGAGGCCGGCGCGTCCGTGGTGGTGCTGTGCGACACCAACGGCGGGATGCTGCCCAAGCAGGTCCAGACCGTCACCGCGCAGGTGCTCGCCGACACCGGCGCGCGGCTGGGCATGCACGCCCAGGACGACACCGGCTGCGCGGTCGCCAACACCCTCGCCGCCGTCGACGCCGGCGCCACCCACGTCCAGTGCACCGCCAACGGCTACGGCGAGCGGGTCGGCAACGCCAACCTCTTCCCCGTCACCGCGGCCCTGGAACTCAAGCACGACCTGCGGGTGCTGCCCGAGGGCGCGCTCGGCGAGATGACCCGCATCTCGCACGCCATCGCCGAGATCGTCAACCTGCCCTCCTCCACCCACCAGCCGTACGTGGGCGTGTCCGCCTTCGCGCACAAGGCCGGGCTGCACGCCTCCGCGATCAAGGTGGACCCCGACCTCTACCAGCACATCGACCCCGAACGGGTCGGCAACACCATGCGGATGCTGGTCTCCGACATGGCCGGCCGCGCCTCGATCGAGCTGAAGGGCAAGGAGCTCGGCATCGACCTCGGCGGCGACCGCGAACTGGTCGGCCGGGTGGTGGCGCGCGTCAAGGAGCGCGAGCTGCGCGGCTACACCTACGAGGCCGCCGACGCGTCCTTCGCGCTGCTGCTGCGCGACGAGTTGCAGAGCGGCCGCCCGGAGGGCCCGCGCCGCTTCTTCCGGATCGAGTCCTGGCGCGCCATCACCGAGGACCGCCCGGATGGCTCGCATGCCAACGAGGCCACGGTGAAGCTGTGGGCGAAGGGCGAGCGGATCGTCGCCACCGCCGAGGGCAACGGGCCGGTCAACGCGCTCGACCGGGCCCTGCGGGTGGCGCTGGAGCGGATCTACCCGCAGCTGGGCACCTTCGCGTTGGTCGACTACCGGGTCCGCATCCTCGAAGGCCGCTCCGGCACCGACTCGACCACCCGGGTGCTGATCACCACCTCCGACGGCGCGTCCGAGTGGTCCACGGTCGGTGTCGCCGACAACGTCATCGCCGCCTCCTGGCAGGCCCTCGAGGACGCCTACGCCTACGGCCTGATCCGGGCCGGCCTGGAGCCGCAGGACGAGGTACCGAGCACCTGACGCCGACTGACGCCGCCTGATTCCGACCGGCCGCGCCTGACCCCGACCGGCCGCAGTGCCTCGCGGGCCGCGAAAACCGGTCGAGTCCGCGCCCGGCAGGCCCTAGCCTGCCGGGCGTGACAGCAACCGAGCAGCAGCAGGCATCCGTCCGTCCGGCGGAGGCCGCCGACGCGGCCGCCATCGCCCAGGTGCACATCACCTCGCGGGAAGCCGCGATGCCGTGGCTGCCGCCGCGCAGGCGTACCGACGCGGAGGTGGAGCGCTGGGTGCGCGAGGTGGTGCTCGCGCAGTCCGACGTCTGGGTCGCGGTCGACGGCGGCGGCACCGTCCTCGGATACGCGGCGGTGGAGGGGGAGTGGCTGGAGCACCTCTACCTGCTGCCCGGCGCGCGGCGGCGCGGCATCGGCTCGCTGCTGCTGGCCCGCGCGAAGGCGCACCGCCCGCACGGCCTGGACCTGCACGTCTTCCAGCGCAACACCGACGCTCAGGCGTTCTACGCGCGCCACGGCTTCACGGTGGTGGACCGCAACGACGGCTCGCGGAACATGGAGCGGGAACCGGACATGACGCTGCGCTGGACCCCGGTGACCAACGGCACACCTACTGACGGGTAACCGTCCGGTGCCCGCGGTCGTAGGGTGAGCGCCACACCCTCGACCCGACACCACCGGGAGATCGCATGCGCTCGGCGAAGGACTTCTTCCGCCCGCTGGCCGTGGGGGCGCCCACGCCCGTCAGGGACGTGCCGTTCCGCCCCTCGCGAATGATCCACTTCTTCGACCCGGGCAACGAGAAGATGGCGGCCAAGGTGCCCTCCCTCGCGCCGGCCGTCGACGTCCTGCTGGGCAACCTGGAGGACGCCGTCCCCGCCGACCGCAAGGAGGCGGCCCGGGCCGGCCTGGTGCGGACCGCCCGGGCCGCCGACTTCGGCGACACCCAGCTGTGGACCCGGATCAACAGCCTCGACTCGCCCTGGGCGCTGGACGACCTGCTCACCCTGGTCCCCGAGATCGGCGACCGCCTCGACGTGGTGATGGTGCCGAAGGTGGAGGGCGCCCACGACATCCACTACGTCGACCGGCTGCTGGCCCAACTGGAGGCGAAGGCGGGCCTGGACCGGCCGATCCTGGTGCACGCCATCCTGGAGACCGCGGCCGGCGTCGGCAACGTCGAGGAGATCGCCGCCGCCAGCCCCCGGATGCAGGGCCTGTCGCTCGGCCCGGCCGACCTGGCCGCCAGCCGCCGGATGAAGACCACCCGCGTCGGCGGCGGCCACCCCGGCTACCTGGTCCGCGCGGACCCCGGCCCCGGCGGCGACGGCCCCCGGCCCACCTACCAGCAGGACCTGTGGCACTACACGATCGCCCGGATGGTCGACGCCTGCGCCGCGAACGGCATCCTGCCGTACTACGGGCCGTTCGGTGACATCAAGGACGTCACCGGCTGCGAGGACCAGTTCCGCAACGCCTTCCTGCTCGGCTGCGTCGGCGCCTGGTCGCTGCACCCGGTGCAGATCGACATCGCCAAGCGGGTCTTCTCGCCCGCCCCCGAGGACGTCGCCTGGGCCCGCCGGGTGATCGCGGCGATGGGCGACGGCACCGGCGCGGTGATGATCGACGGCAAGATGCAGGACGACGCGACGTACAAGCAGTGCCAGGTGGTCGCCGGACTCGCGGACACCCTGGCCGCCCGCGACCCCGAACTCGCCGCCGCCTACGCCGCCGCGGCCGACACCGCAGCCACCGAGGAGCCCGCCCGATGAGCACCGCCGCCGACCCCGCCGCCAACTCCGCCGCGCCCGCCGCCGCGCCGCGCCCCCGCCGCTCCGTGCTCTACATGCCCGGCGCCAACGAGCGCGCCCTGGAGAAGGCGAAGACCCTCCCCACCGACGCGCTCATCCTCGACCTGGAGGACTCCGTCGCCCCCGACGCGAAGGCCGAGGCCCGCGCGCGGGTCGCGGCCGCCGCCGCGAGCGGCGCCTACGGCCCGCGCGAGGTCGCCATCCGGGTCAACGCCCCCGGCACCGCCTGGCACGCCGACGACCTGGCGGCCGCCGCGGCCGCGGGCCCGGACGCGGTCGTCGTCCCCAAGGTGGACTCCGCCCGGACCGTACGGGAGGTCGTGGCGGCGCTCGAGGCGGCCGGCGCGCCGGAACACACCGCGCTGTGGGCGATGCTGGAGACGCCCGCCGCGCTCCTGGACGCGCGGGCGATCGCCGAGGCGTCCCCGCGGCTGACCGTCCTGGTGCTGGGCACCAACGACCTCGCCAAGGAACTGCACGCCGAGCACGTGCCCGGCCGGGCCCCGCTGCTGACCGGGCTCTCGCTGGCCCTGCTCGCCGCCCGCGCGGCTGGCAAGGTCATCTTGGACGGTGTCTACAACGACGTCCAGGACACGGCCGGCTTCGAGGCCGAGACCCGCCAGGCGCGGCAGCTCGGCTTCGACGGCAAGACCCTGATCCACCCCCGGCAGCTCGAACCCTGCAACCGGATCTTCGCGCCCGACCCGGCGGCGGTCGAGCGCGCCGAACGGATCATCGCCGCCTTCGAAGAGGCCACGTCACAGGGGCGCGGCGTGGTCACCGTGGACGGCCGGATGATCGAGAACCTGCACGTCGAAGAGGCCCGGCGGGTGCTGGCGCTGGCCGCCGCGGTCGCCGCCCGCTGACCCCCGGGCCACCCGCGGCGGCGCGCAACCGCGCGGTGGGGCGGGCCCCGGCACCGGCCGCCGGACCCCGCCCCACCTCGCCGTCTGTCGGGACCCACCAGGCTGAGCCGTTGGACACTGTACGAAGTTGATGGCGCCTTCCGGCCCTTGACGCTCGTACTGTCGGTACATGACCACATCGCAAGAGCTGCCCGTCACGGCGAACGACGCCCGGGGGCGCGTCGAGGAGCTTCGTGCGATCCGCGAGGAGGTGCAGCGGGGGCCGAGCGAGAAGGCCACCGCGGCGCAGCGGGCCAAGGGGAAGCTGACCGCGCGCGAGCGGATCGAGCTGCTGCTCGACGAAGGCTCCTTCCGTGAGGTGGAGTCGCTGCGGCGGCACCGGGCCACGGGCTTCGGGCTGGAGGCGAAGCGGCCCTACACCGACGGCGTGATCACCGGGTGGGGGACCGTGCACGGCCGGACCGTGTTCGTGTACGCACACGACTTCCGGATCTTCGGCGGCGCGCTGGGCGAGGCCCACGCGCAGAAGATCCACAAGATCATGGACATGGCGATCTCGGCGGGCGCCCCGCTGGTGTCGCTCAACGACGGCGCGGGCGCCCGTATCCAGGAGGGCGTCTCGGCGCTCGCCGGCTACGGCGGCATCTTCCAGCGCAACACCCGGGCCTCCGGCGTCATCCCGCAGATCTCGGTGATGCTCGGCCCGTGCGCGGGCGGCGCGGCCTACTCCCCGGCGCTCACGGACTTCGTGTTCATGGTGCGGGAGACCTCGCAGATGTTCATCACCGGCCCCGACGTGGTGCAGGCGGTGACGGGCGAGGAGATCACCCAGAACGGCCTGGGCGGCGCCGACGTCCACTCGGCGGTCTCCGGCGTCTCGCACTTCGCGTACGACGACGAGCAGACCTGCCTGGAGGAGGTCCGCTACCTGCTGTCGCTGCTGCCGCAGAACAACCGGGAGAACCCGCCCGCCGCGGAGAACCAGGACCCGGTGGACCGCCGCGGCGACGTGCTGCTGGACCTGGTGCCGGCCGACGGCAACCGGTCGTACGACATGCACAAGGTGATCGAGGAGATCGTCGACGACGGCGAGTACCTGGAGATCCACGAGCGGTGGGCCACCAACCTCATCGTGGCGCTCACCCGGATCGACGGCCAGGTGGTCGGCGTCATCGCCAACCAGCCCGCCTCGCTCGCCGGCGTGCTCGACATCGAGGCGTCCGAGAAGGGCGCGCGCTTCGTGCAGATGTGCGACGCGTTCAACATCCCGATCATCACCCTCCTGGACGTCCCCGGCTTCCTGCCCGGCGTCTCGCAGGAGCACGGTGGGATCATCCGGCACGGTGCGAAGCTGCTGTACGCGTACTGCAACGCGACGGTGCCGCGGATCTCGCTGATCCTGCGGAAGGCGTACGGCGGCGCCTACATCGTGATGGACAGCCAGTCGATCGGGGCGGACCTGACGTTCGCCTGGCCGACGAACGAGATCGCGGTCATGGGCGCGGAGGGCGCCGCGAACGTGATCTTCCGCCGGCAGATCGCCGAAGCCGACGACTCCGACGCGATGCGCGCCCGCATGGTCAAGGAGTACAAGGCCGAGCTGATGCACCCATACTACGCCGCCGAGCGCGGCCTGGTGCACGACGTCATCGACCCGGCCGAGACCCGCGAGGTGCTCGCCCGCTCGCTGGAGATGCTCCGCACCAAGCACGCCGACCTGCCGTCCCGCAAGCACGGCAACCCCCCGCAGTGACCTCCCCGACCAGGACCGCCCAGGCGGCCCACCTATTGGAGACCATCGTGAGCACTCCCACCGATTCGCTGGTGCGCGTCGAGAAGGGGCACGCGGCACCCGAGGAGGTCGCCGCACTGACCGCGCTCCTGCTGGCCCGCGCCGCCGCCGGCGGCTCCGCCGCCCCGGCCGCGCCCACCCCCCGCTCCACCGCCGGCTGGCGCCGCCTCGAGCGCACCCCGGGCTTCCGCGCGCCCCACTCCTGGCAGGGCTAGCCGGCCCTCCGCGGTGCCCCGTCCTGTGATGCACGGGACCTTGCGGTCCGCGGTGGCTGGGGGCACCTCCCAGGCGAAGCTCTGGGGGAGCGCAGTTCCCCGCGCCCCTGGGTAAGTGCGGCCACCACCGGGCTTGCCCCGGAGGAACCCGGGCATATCAAGGGGCGCGGGGAACTGCGCGACCAGCCCACCACCGGCGGGTGGTCCCGGAACCGACAGGGACCACCCACCCCGGAGGGTCAGGCCAGCCCACCCCGGAGGGTCAGGCCAGCTTCGCCAGCGCCGCCTCGATCCGGGCGAGGGTGCGCTCGCGCCCCAGCACCTGGAGCGACTCGAACAGCGGTAGCCCGACGGTGCGGCCGGTGACCGCGACCCGCACCGGAGCCTGCGCCTTGCCGAGCTTGAGGCCGTGCGCCTCGCCGGCCGCGAGCACCGCCTCCTTCAACGACTCCGCGGCGGACCAGTCCGCCGCGGCCAACTGCTCCCGGGCCGTGCGCAGCAGCGCGTCGGACCCTTCCTTCATCGCCTTCGCCCAGGACGCCTCGTCGTCGACCGGCTGGTCGAGGAAGAGGAAGTCCACGTTCGCGGTGATGTCGGAGAGCACCGTGACCCGGGTCTGCGCGTAGGGCGCGATCGCCTGCCACGCCGCCTCGTCGAAGGACTCCGGCGCCCAGGGCGCGAACGGCGCCTGGAGCCAGGGCGCGCACGCCTCGGTGAACTCCTTCACGCCCAGCCGCCGGATGTGGTCGGCGTTGATCGCCTCGGCCTTCTTCAGGTCGAAGCGCGCCGGGTTGGCGTTGACGTCGGAGATCTCGAACTTCGCCACCATCTCCTCGATCGAGAAGACGTCCTGGTCGGCGGAGAACGACCAGCCCAGCAGCGAGAGGTAGTTGAGCAGCCCCTCGGGCAGGAACCCGCGCTCCCGGTAGAGGTTGAGCGACGCCTGCGGGTCGCGCTTGGAGAGCTTCTTGTTGCCCTCGCCCATCACGTACGGCAGGTGGCCGAAGGCGGGCACGGACCGGGCGAGGCCCAACTCGATCAGCGCGCCGTACAGCGCGATCTGCCGCGGGGTGGAGGAGAGCAGGTCCTCGCCGCGCAGCACGTGCGTGATCTCCATCAGCGCGTCGTCCACCGGGTTGACCAGGGTGTACAGCGGCGCGCCGTTGGCCCGCACGATGCCGTAGTCCGGCACGTTCTCCGGGGTGAAGGTCAGCTCGCCGCGGACCAGGTCGGTGAAGGTGATCGGGTGGTCCGGCATCCGGAAGCGCACGATCGGGGCGCGGCCCTCGGCCCGGTAGGCGGCCGTCTGCTCGGCGCTGAGGTCCCGGCAGTGGCCGTCGTACCCGGAGGGGCGGCCGGCGGCGCGGGCGGCCTCGCGGCGGGCCTCCAGCTCCTCGGTGGTGCAGTAGCAGTCGTACGCGTGCCCGGCCTGCTTCAGCCGCTGTGCCACGTCGGCGTAGACGTCCATCCGCTGGGACTGCCGGTAGGGCGCGAACGGGCCGCCGACCTCGGGGCCCTCGTCCCAGTCCAGGCCGAGCCAGCGCATCGAGTCCAGCAGCGCCTGGTAGGACTCCTCGGAGTCGCGGGCCGCGTCGGTGTCCTCGATGCGGAAGACCAGGGTGCCCTGCTGGTGCCGGGCGAACGCCCAGTTGAACAGCGCGGTGCGGACCAGCCCGACGTGCGGGTTGCCGGTGGGGGAGGGGCAGAACCTGACGCGGACGGCGGAACCGGAGCCGGAGTCGGAGTCGGAGGAGCCGCCGGAAGCGGGGGCGGAGGGTGCAGGAGTTGCGCTAGCCACGCGAGATCACCTTGTTGGTGAGAGTGCCGATGCCTTCGATGGTGACGGCGACCTCGTCGCCGGGGAGCAGCGGGCCCACGCCCGCGGGGGTGCCGGTGAGCAGGACGTCGCCGGGCAGCAGCGTCATCGCCTCGGTGATGTTGACGATCAGGTCCTCGATCGAGTTCAGCATCTGCCGGGTGCGGCCGGCCTGGCGCAGCTCGCCGTTGACGGTCGCGGTGATCGCGAGGTCGCCGGCCGCCTCCAGGTCGATCGAGGTCTCGATCCAGGGGCCGAGCGGGCAGGAGGAGTCGAAGCCCTTCGCCCGCGCCCACTGCTTCTCGGACCGCTGGGTGTCGCGGGCCGTCACGTCGTTGGCGCAGGTGAAGCCGAGGATCACGTCCTTGACCCGCTCCCGCGGCACGTCCCGGCACAGCCGGCTGATCACGACCGCCAACTCCGCCTCGTGGTGCACCTCCTGGGAGAAGGAGGGGTACACGATGGGGTCGCCGGGGCCGATCACCGAGGTCGAGGGCTTGAAGAACGCCCAGGGCGCGTCCGGCACCTCGTTGCCCAGTTCCGCGGCGTGGGCCGCGTAGTTGCGGCCGATGGCGACCACCTTGTTGGGCAGGACCGGCGGCAGCAGCCGCACCTTGTCCAGCGGGACCTTCGTGCCGGACAGCTCGAAGTCCGCGAAGGGCACGCCCTTCATGATGTCGACGGACAGAGCCTCGGGACCGCCGGCCGGGTCGCCCTCGACCGCTCCGAACGCCACGTTGCCGTCGATGGAGAACCTGACGATGCGCATGCCTTCACCCTAGCGGCCGGGCCGCTTCCCACTGGACAGGCCGCCTCCCACCGGACCGAGGCGATCGCCGCAGGTCAGTGCCGCTCAGGGGGCGATGCGCGGCTTCGGCAGCTCGTTGAGCTTCGTACGGCGCGGGTTCGCGGTGGTCCGCGGCAGCACGGCGGCCGCCGCCGCTTCCGCGGCCTCGGTGTCCGCCGTCGCCACCGGGGCGGGCGAGCCGAGGAGTTCGGACGCGTCCTTGAGGTGCGCGAGCGTGGTGCGCCGCGGGTTGGCGATCATCTGTGGGGACCTCGGGTCTCGACGGGGGTGCGGGACGCGGCGGCTCACACAGCCGCCTCCCGGATAAAGCACCAGATTAGTGGGGGCTCTTCCCGCCGCCGCCGGGCACAGACATCTGACGGTGTGTGATTTTGCTCACTAACTCCACCGCATACCGCGCCTTTCGGACAACCGACGCGGTACCAGGAAAGCCGCAAAAGCCGTGAAAGCCGGGAAAAGCCCGTCGCTCGGTGTGACGGGCACGCTCTGACACCCCTCCGTGCGGTTACGCGAGCGGCCCGTATTCGCCCCATATCACCGCCCTGACGCTCGACGCAGTGTGCATGGGCCGTCGCGATCGGTGACGCATTCCAACAGGTCGGCAACGGGCCTTGTTGCGAGATCAGGCACTGTGCTGGAATTCCCCGAACCGCTGCATCCAGGCGAACCGGCGCGCAGGGGGCGCGGACGGAACACCGTGCGGCGGTGAAGGGCACACCAGTCGTCCCGTGACCCGGGTCGGCCCGAGCCCCCATGACTCGACACCGTCCCCGCAGCCTCACGGCGGGGGACGCCTGGTCCAGAGGTTGCGACGCTAGTGCAGGGACGTTTCAAGAGGGACAGCGGCGCTGCGGGCGAATCGGAGCAGCCCGGCGGGGCCGGCAACGGCTCCAAGGCCGCGGCCGACTCCGGAACCGCCACGCCGGGTACCACTGCGGCCCCCGGGCGGATGAGCATGCCCAGCGGCTTGGAAGCCGGCAAGATCACCGGCCTCGACGGCAAGCCCGGCCCCCGAATAGCCATGCGCAACTGGCGCATCAGCACCAGACTCATCTCCCTGCTCGCGCTCCCCGTGGTCACCGCCTCCGCACTCGGCGGCCTGCGCATCAACAACTCGCTGGACAACATCCACCAGCTCGAGCACATGAAGACCCTGACCGACATCACCGAGCAGGCCACCAACCTGGCCGCCGCGCTCCAGGAGGAGCGCGACAGCTCGGCGGGCCCGCTGTCGGCCAACCAGAAGAACAACGACGCGGTCGCCGCCTCCCGGCAGGCCACCGACCGCGACCTCAAGCTCTACGAGCAGGCGACCGACGGCATCTCGGACGACGACCCGGTCTTCAGCGGAGTCCGCGCCACCCTGGTCGCCATCGGCGGCCAGCTCGCCAACCTCAACGAGATCCGCAGCGAGGCATACACCTCCCAGTCGGGCATCGCGCAGACCGTCTCCGAGTACGACGGCCTGGTCACCTCGCTGCTGTCGCTCTCCCAGGACATGGCGCAGGCCACCAGCAACTCCGAGATGATCAAGGCGACCCGCGCCCTGTCGGCGTTCTCCTCCGCCAAGGAGTACGAGTCGATGCAGCGCGCGGTGATCAGCGCCGCGTTCGCCAGCGGCGGCAAGCTCAACGCCGACGAGTACCAGTCGGTGAAGTGGTCCGCCGCGGACGAGAACACCGCGATCACCCGCTTCATGAAGGTCTACGGCACCGACGCCGCCTCGCTGCTGCGCCCGATCCAGGGTGACAACGACACCATCGCCGCCCACGACAACGAGCGTGAGCGGATCGCGAGTTCGCAGAACGCGATCACCAAGATCAACAGCTCGTACCTGGACTGGGACGACGCGGCGAAGACCAAGATCGACGCGATGAACCAGATCGAGCGCTCGCTGCTCAGCGAGATGCAGCAGAAGTCGCTGCACCTCCAGAGCGAGGCGAAGCGCGAGGCGCTGATCTCCGGCGCGATCATCCTGCTCGTGCTCGGCGTCGCCGTCGTCGGCGCGTTCGTCGTCGGCCGCTCGATGGTCCGCTCGCTGCGCCGGCTCCAGCAGACCGCCCAGGACGTCGCCCAGAAGCGGCTGCCCGAACTGGTCAAGCAGCTCTCCGACACCGACCCGCAGGACGTCGACACCTCGGTCGAGTCGATCGGCATCAACAGCCGCGACGAGATCGGCCAGGTGGCCCGCGCGTTCGACGAGGTGCACAGCGAGGCGGTCCGGCTCGCCGCCGAACAGGCGCTGCTGCGGGGCAACGTCAACGCGATGTTCACCAACCTCTCGCGCCGCAGCCAGGGCCTCATCCAGCGCCAGCTGTCGCTCATCTCCGAACTGGAGTCGCGCGAGGCCGACCCGGACCAGCTCTCGTCGCTGTTCAAGCTCGACCACCTCGCGACCCGTATGCGGCGCAACGGCGAGAACCTGCTGGTCCTCGCCGGCGAGGAGCCCGGCCGCCGGTGGACCCGCCCGGTCCCGCTGGTCGACGTGCTGCGCGCGGCCGCGTCCGAGGTGGAGCAGTACGAGCGGATCGAGCTGACGTCGGTGCCCTCGGCGGAGGTCACCGGCCGGATCGTCAACGACCTCGTGCACCTGCTCGCCGAGCTGCTGGAGAACGCGACGTCGTTCTCCTCCCCGCAGACCAAGGTGCGGGTCACCGGCCACTCGCTGCCCGACGGCCGGGTGCTGATCGAGATCCACGACACCGGGATCGGCCTGTCCCCCGAAGACCTCGCCGACATCAACGAGCGGCTGGCCAACCCGCCGACCGTGGACGTCGCGGTCTCCCGCCGGATGGGCCTGTTCGTGGTCGGCCGGCTGTCCCTGCGGCACGGCATCCGCATCCAGCTGCGCCCCTCCGACTCCGGCGGCACCACCGCGCTGGTCATGCTGCCGGTCGACGTCACGCAGGGCGGCGCCAACGCGAAGGGCGGCGCCGCTCCTGGGGCACGCCCCGCGGGCGCCGCGGGCGGCAGCGCCGCCACCGGCATCGCGAACGCGTTCGGCAACGCCGGCAAGGGCGGCCGCGGCGCGGCCCAGGTCGGCCAGGGCGGGGCGCGCCCCGCGCTGCCCGGCCGGCAGCCGGGCGCCTCCGGCGGCCCGGGCGGCAACGCCGGCCCCGGCGGTCCCGGCGGCGGCCCGCGCTGGGCCGCGCAGGGCAACCAGCAGCAGGGCCTGGGCGAGGACACCCCGCGCGGCCACGAGGAGGTCGAGGCGCCCGCGTTCGACGCCTTCGACCAGTCCGGCCCCGGCAGCCGCCCGCAGCCCCAGCAGTCCGGTCCCGGCCGGCCGGGCCAGGGCCAGGGTGCGGGTCAGGACCAGGGCTCCGGCCGGCCATCCGGCCCCGGCGGCTTCCCGACCCCGCAGCCGCAGAACACCGGCCCCAACGGCTTCCGCTCCGACGTCTTCGGCGGCCGCCCCGGCCCCTTGCAGCGCTCCGGCGGCCCCGGGGCGACCCCCGCGGCCGCCTCGGGTGGTCCTGGCGGTCCCGGCGACACCGGCCAGTTCCCCGCCGTCCGCGCCGACGGCCCCGCCGCCGGCGGCCAGGGCGACGGCTCCCGCGGTCGCCTCCCGCAGCGCGGCCAGCGCGCCCCCCAGGCCAACTCCGGCGACACCGGCTCCTTCCGGCTGCCGGGCGGCCCCGGCGACACCGCGCAGTTCCCGCCGATCCGTGACGAGAACCCGCCGCAGGGCCAGGGTGCCGGTCGCCCCGGTGACACGGGTGCCTTCCGGTTGCCGGGTGGTCCGGGTGACACCGGTCAGTTCCCGGCGGTGCGGGATGAGAGCGGCCTGCAGGGTCAGGGTGCCGGTCGCCCCGGTGACACGGGTGCCTTCCGGTTGCCGGGCGGTCCGGGTGACACCGGCCAGTTCCCGGCGGTGCGGGATGAGAGCGGCCTGCAGGGTCAGGGCGTCGGTCGCCCCGGTGACACGGGTGCCTTCCGGCTGCCCGGCGGTCCTGGCGACACCGCGCAGTTCCCGCCGATCCGTGACGAGAACCCGCCGCAGGGCCAGGGCGTCGGCCGCCCCGGTGACACGGGCGCCTTCCAGGTGCCCGGCGCTCCCGGCGACACCGGCTCCTTCCCCCTGCCGGGCGGTCCTGGCGACACCAGCCAGTTCCCCGCCGTGCGCGCCGAGGACGGCTCCGGGGCGTACCCGGCGCAGCAGCCCGGCCCCGCACCGGCCGGAGGGCTGCCGCAGCGCGGCCCGCGCGGGCCGCAGGGCACCCCCGGCTGGAGCCCGCAGGGCGGCCAGGGCCAGGGCGGCCCCGCGCAGCAGCCGCAGGACCCGTACAGCACCGGCGCGCTGCCGGTGCCGGGCCACGGCGACACCGGCGGGTCGTACCCGGCGGTGCCCCAGTCGCCGTTCCAGGACGAGCTGGGTCCGCTGCCCGTGCCGCGCCAGGAGCCGCAACTGCCCGGCCCGGCCGAGCCGATGGCGCTGCCGCCGGCCCCGACCCGGGGCGATGAGCCGACGCCGATCTTCTCGTCGATCGAGTCCGACTGGTTCCGCACCGGCCAGGCCGAGCGGATGCAGCAGATCCACGTCGAGCAGGGCCTGCGCGGCCAGCAGGCGCCGCCGCCCCGCCCGGTGGGCCGCACCGCGCCGCCGCAGCGCCCGCGCACCGACCGGCCCGGGCCGGCCCCGGCGGGCGGCCCGCAGCGGCTGTCCGGCGGCCCGCAGCCGGCCGTCCAGGCCACCTCGGCGCCCGGCGGCCCGGCGGCGCCCGGCGGCGCGCAGAACGGCGCCCAGGCGCCGTCCGCGCCCGCGGCGCAGCCGCTGCCGCGCGAGACGCCGAACTGGCGCACCTCGCCCAACGACGCGCTGCGTCAGCGGGCCGAGGCCATCCGGGAACCCACCGCGGGCGGGGTCACCCCCTCCGGCCTGCCGCGGCGCGTTCCCCGGGCGAATCTCGTCGCGGGCGGCGCGGCCCCCCAGCAGGCCCCCCAGGGCGGCCCGCAGGTCTCCCGCGCCCCCGACGACGTGCGCGGACGTCTGACCAACCTCCGCAGGGGTATCCAGCAGGGCCGCCAGGCCGGCGGTACCGGTACCACCGACGGCCGTGGTTTCGGCATGAACAACCAGGAGCGCTAGTTGAGTG